>URKT01000008.1 GCA_900548495.1 uncultured Collinsella sp.
AGACTACCGCGGGCGTCAAGAGCCTGCTGCAGAGCGTTCAGGGCCAGGTGAGGGGCGCGCGCAAGGCGACGAGCGACGATAACTGGTTTAAGAACGTACCGTGTGTGGTCTCGGACGTGTTCCAGGCGCTGTGGCGTGACAAGCCCGTGACGGCGCTTAAGGCCATGCTTGCCGTTGCCGAGGCGTTGCCCGATCGCGCTCTAGGCGGCCTTGACGGCCAGGCCCGTCGCCAGGCAGAGACGGCTTTGCTGCGCCATGCCATCGACATCCTTATGAACGATGCTCGCGCGCTCGACGTGTCGCAGGCCGCGACCGTGCCGGTTCTCGACGGCGTTCGAACCAAGGTGGACAAGCGCAGTACCGCCTACGATTACGAGACCTATGAGGTCGATCGCACACCACGAGCACAAGTGCGCTTCGCGTCGCTTGCCGATGCGTCGGTTCTTCGCCCTGGCAGCTACGATGCCGTGCTGTTTGCCGATGTCGACCTGGACAGCTATCCGCTTTCGCACGAAGAGGGCCCGCTTGCCACGTTGACAGCCGAGCTGCGCCGCGACGGCGTGTCTTTGGAGCCCGCTGCCCTGCTGCGCGTGCGCTTTGGCCGTGCGATGCAGGCGGCGAGCGGTCCGGTCGCGCTCGCCCGTGTGACGCACGATCGCCAGGCACGCGAGTGCTACCCGGCAGCCGTATGGACCGAGCTGTGGGCACATGCCGAGGCCGCTGGCGCTGCCAAGCCCATGCGCGTGGGCGAGGGCGATATCATCGCCGACTTTGATCCCGCGGCAGGTGAAGGCCTCAAGCGCGAGCGCGTGACCTGTGAAGCCCCTCAGCATCTGAGTGCCGAGGCCGTGCCGTATTTGGTCCTGCGCCGTCGCGATGGCGAGGGTGAGGACGCGCCGCTCGTGCCGCGTCTGACGTCCGCCTCGCAGATCGAGGCCTATTCGACCTGCCCGCTATGCTGGTTCGTCTCGTACCGCGTGAAGCCCCAGTCGATCGACGCGGGCTTTGGCAACATGGAAAAGGGCAACTTTGTCCACGACGTGCTGGAGCATCTGCATGCCCGTCTGCCCCAAGAGGGCATGGAGCGCGTGACGCCCGAGAATCTGCCGCGCGCACAGGAGCTGCTGCACGAGGTCTTTGACGAGACGTTGGCCGAGCACGCCGGCAAGCGCGGCACGGAGGGCCCGCTGGTGCCGCTCTCTGCGGTGGAGGAACGCCAGGTGGCCGAGATCTTGCCGCAGCTGGAGGGTGTGCTTGCCTACGAGTCCGAGGCACTTGCCCCCTTTGCCCCGCGCTACCTGGAGTTCGCCTTCAACGAGCTCAAGGTCGAGTATGCCGGTTGGCCGCTTGGCGGGCGCATCGACCGCGTGGACGTGGACGCCGAGAATCGTGCCGTGGTGATCGACTACAAGCATCGCACGGGCGTTGAGGAGTTTAAGCTCGCCGACCCCACGGTGCGCGACGAGGAATCGGGCACGGCGCCCATCGACGATCCGCGCTGGTTGCCACCACATACCCAAACGCTCATCTACGCCCAGGCCATGCGCCGGGCGCTGGATTTGGACACCCGCGCGGCGCTCTACTTTTCGACCAAGGGCGGCAAGCCGGCGTTGCGCGGTGCCGCGAGCGCCGAGCTGCTCGAGGAAGAGCGCGGCGACGGTCGCATCCCGGGCCTTAAGAAAGGTTTCCCCGGCGAGGGTGGCAGCATGGACTTCGACGCCCTGCTCGATCGCGTTGAGGCCGGCATCGCCGAGCGCCTGCGCGAGCTCGAGGCAGGCAACGTTGCCGCCGTCGAACCGACGTCGGCTCAGGCCGCGCATGCGCGCTGCTCGTATAACCACGAAGGAACGTTTGTAAGGAGGGACGTGTAGACCATGGATCTTTCGACTTTGATGCCGCAACAGCTGCAGATTGTCAAAACGCTCGACCGTCCGCTGTTTGTCTCGGCGGGCGCCGGTTCGGGCAAGACCTTTACCCTCACGCGTCGCATCGTCTACGCGCTCTCGCCTGAATCCGGTCCGTTCGTTGAACATCTTGACCAGGTGCTCGCCATTACCTTTACCAAAGATGCCGCGGCCGAGATCCGTGACCGCGTGCGCCGTGCGCTTATCGACGAGGGCATGGACGAGGAAGCACTGACCGTCGACGACGCGTGGATCTCGACCATTCACGGCATGTGCTCGCGTATCCTGCGCGCGCATGCGCTGGAGCTGGGCATCGACCCCGAGTTCACGGTGCTCACCGATACCGACGAGCTTATGGACCAGGCTGTTGAGCATGTGTTGGCCCGCGCGACGGCGCCCGATGCCGCCCCCGAGCTCGCGGCATCGCTCAAGGCCCTCTATGCCTGGTATCCCATGGCGGGCGAGGGCGGTTCCTTTGGCGCTGGCGCGACCATCAAGGGCCTGGTGCGCGACCTGCTGGAGCTGTCGAGCCAGTTGCCGGGCGGTATGGACGACGTGTGCGTGGCGCGCGGGCAGGCCGATACCTCGGCACTCGCCGATGCCTATCGCGCGGCGCTGGGCGCAAGCAAGGCCGCGACCGAGAAGGCGCAGATGGCACTCGACGCCATTGACGCGTTCGAGGCGAGCGGCAAGACCATGGCCGATGCAGCGCGACTCATGATGTCGTGCACCATGCCGCGCGCGAGCAAGGCATTCCCTAAGGAGCAGGTCGAGCTGCTCAAGGCCGAGGCCGCCGATGCGTTTATCAATATCGTGCTTGCCTGCGGTGGCCCGGCGCTCGATGCGCTGGTGGGCCTGGCCCGTTCCGTGGAGGCTGAGTATCGCGCGCTGAAGGCTGCCCAGTCCGCCCTCGATAATAACGACCTGCTGCGTATGGCCTACGAGGCCCTGCGCGATTACCCTGCCATCCGTGCTGCGTACGAGGGCCGCTTTAAGATGGTCATGATCGATGAGTTTCAGGATACCGACCAGATGCAGGTCGATCTGATCCGTTACCTGACGGGTGCGGGGGAGCGCGCGCTGTGCACCGTGGGCGATGCGCAGCAGTCCATCTATCGCTTCCGTGGCGCCGAGGTCGAGGTGTTCCGTCGTCAGGAGCGCAAGGTGGGCTCGTCTGCCGCGCCCGAGGCGGCTGCCGTGGCCGATGCCCCTGCCGGCGAACTCGTCAAACTCGTGCGCAACTTCCGCAGCCATGACGAGGTGCTGCGTTACGTGGCACGCGTCTTCGACGGCGATGACGGCGGCCTGATGCAGGGCTTTTTGGATCTTGAGGCGAGCGACGGCCGCAAGGACACGCTGGTGGCGGACGCCTCGCGCCGCCAGGCCCTGTTTGTTGCCGGCGGCAGTATGCAGGAGCGCACACAGGCCAAGGCCCGCGCGATCGCCGAGCGCTTCCGCGCGCTTGCCGATGCCGGCCAGCCCCAGGGCGGCATGGTACTGCTGCTGGGCCGCATGACCAACGCCGATGTCTACGCCCAGGCCTTCCGCGATCAGGGGCTCGACTGCGTCATCGCAGGCGGCTCGGTCTTTGCCCAGGCAGCCGAGGTGCAGACGGTGCGTGACCTGGTCTGCGCGCTCGCCAATCCGGCCGATACGGCGCAGGGCCTTATGCCGCTGCTCGCCTCGCCGATGTTTGCGCTCGGCGCCCAGGAGTTCCTGGCGCTGGCGACCAAGCTCGATGGCGAGACGGGGGAGACCTCGCGCCGGAATATCGACATGGGCATCATGAGCGATTCCGATGTGCCGGGCTTGCAGGGCTTGCCGCTTGTGACGCGTGCCCGCGAGGTGCTGCGCTACGCACTGCGTCGCGTGGGGCGTGATTCGTTCGCCGCTATCGCGCGCGACGCGGTCAATGCCTCCGGCTGGTTCGTGCGCCTGGCGCAGCGCGGCCCCGAGGGCAAGGCCATCGCCGCCAACGTGCTCAAGGCGCTCGACGCCGTGGCCGAGGAGGAGGCCGAGTTCGGCAACTCGCCGCGTTCCATCGCGCTGGCCTTCGACCGCTTCTTGGCGGGCAAGGAGGCCCCGGGTGCCCTCAACGAGGAGGGCGACGGCGCGGTGCGCATCATGACGGTGCACGCATCCAAGGGCCTGGAATATCCGGTCGTGGCGGTCGCCGAGTGCTTTGGCGTGCGTAAGTCCTCGGGCGCGGCACAGATGGGTCGCGTCAAGGGTGGAGCGCAGGTCGTGGCACTGCCGGCACGCTTCGACGGCGTTAAGCTCGCCGACGGAACCTTTGTGAAGGGCGACGACGTTAAAAAGCAGTTTGAGCATGCGTTTAAGGGCAAGGGCGCGTCGCTATGGCTGCCGCCGGAGCTCATGGAGGACGTCTGCGCGACGGGTTCTCCCGCCGAGGCATTTGCTCGCCTGCGCAACGACGACCTGCAGCTTTCGCTCGAGGAGCGGGCCCGCTTGCTCTATGTTGCCATGACGCGTGCGCGCGAGCTGGTGATTTTGGCGATGGATGCCGGCGTGAGCCGTGGCAAGGTGACGGCGCCGACCTTCGACGTCGAGACCGATCTGACCTACGACGTGCTGCGCCGTATTTTGCCGACCGACGCTCTGGACATGCCGCAGCTCGATGCCGACCGCCTGGTGTTCGACAACTCCCAGCCGAGCGACTACGAGTTCATTTCGCTCGCG
Source organism: uncultured Collinsella sp. (assembly GCA_900548495.1). Taxonomy (GTDB): domain Bacteria; phylum Actinomycetota; class Coriobacteriia; order Coriobacteriales; family Coriobacteriaceae; genus Collinsella. Next base: position 4,605 of record URKT01000008.1, read on the forward strand.
AACTTTACCTTTGGCGAGCAGGCGTTTGAGGCCAACGCTTCGCTGGATGCCGAGGGCAGGCTTGTCCGCAGCGATGCGGAGCCGGAGGGCGCCGGCGCAGATGCCCGCGCCGCCGTTCCCGGTCCTGCCGACCCCGAGCCCGATGCGTTTGAGCTCGTGTATCCCCAGGCGGTGGGCGTGCGCATGGGCATCTGCCCGTATCCGGCGCGCGATTCGTACAGCTACTCGTCAATTGCCGCGGCGCTGCATGCCGAGTCCGAGGACCGTGCCGCTGAGGCACACGTGCCCATGGACGAGGCCGGCGATGATGCGGAGTCGGATGGTTCCGAGATGACGGATGCGGACGTTGCCGCCGTTGAGCCCGCCGGCAACCCCATGGCGCTGGGCTCGGCGTTCCATGCCGCCTGCCAGTGGCTGATCGAGATGGGTGCCGATGCGCTGCCCGCCGCGCGTGCTGATGCGCTGGCGCGCCTGTGGCGCCTGACGCCGGAGCAGCGCGAACGCTTCGACGTTGCTCTGGACCGCTGGCTCAAGTCGGCTGTTCGTGCCGACCTGCTCGCGTGGCCGTGCGTTCGCGCCGAGGTGCCGTTCTTTTCACTGGGCTGCGAGGACGAGGACATCGCTCGCTACGGTGCCTATGCCGAAGGCGCCATCGACGCTTTGGCGACGAACCCGGCGGATTCGTCACGCGCGCTGGTCATTGACTACAAGACGGGCGGCACACCGGACGAGACGCCGGACCAGCTGCTCGAGAAGCACGCCCTGCAGGCGCGCGTCTACGCTGATGTTCTGCACAAGGCGGGCTTTGAGGCCGTGACCGTCAAGTTCGTCCGCGTGGAGCAGGCGGATCCAACCATCTTCGTCGAACCCGCCGAACCTCAAGTAGTCACCTACAACCTCTAGCCCTCAGATAACTTGCGGTGGAATACGGACTGTTTTGGCCAAAAAAGCCGCCAAACAGTCCGCATTTCACCGCAACTCAATAGGAGCCGTGTGGGTTTGGCTAGGTTCGGGTGCCGTCCGCGCCGTGCGGTAAAATCGTTCAGTCAGAACACGAACCCGCATCGGAGCTCATCACATGGCATTCGTCCATCTGCACAACCACACTGTCTTCTCCATGCTCGACGGCGCAACCCGTATCCAGGATATGGTCAACCGTGCCGTTGAGCTTGGCATGCCCGCCGTGGCCATTACCGACCACGGCTACATGTATGGCGTGCCCGACCTGGCGCTGGCCTGCGACGCCGTCAATCACAACACGCCCGAGTATAAAACCTGGAGCCACGACAAGGCCTTCTTGGAAAAGGACCGCCGCGACGAGCTGGTGGAACCCGATCCCGAGGAAAACCCGCGCGAGCATGCCCAGTATGTGAAAGACATGGCCATGTGGGACGAGAAGGGCAACATCGACGAGCTCAAGCCGCCCCTGGTCATCAAGCCCATCTTTGGCTGCGAGGTTTACTTTACGCCGGACGAGACACTCGCCCGCGACCATAAGCCCGAGCTTTACCACATGATCCTTCTGGCCAAGGACCAGGAGGGCTACGTCAACCTGATGCAGACAGTTTCCGAGGCCGCCGTGCAGGGCTTTTACTACAAGCCGCGCGTGACGCTCGACAACCTGCGCCGCCACGCCAAGGGCATGATCTGCACCAGCGCGTGCATCGCGGGCATCATCCCCAAGTACATCGACCGCGGTGACATGGAGGGTGCCATCAAGTGGGCCGAGACCTTCCGCGATACCTTCGACCCCGGCGACTTTTATATCGAGATCCAGGAACACGGTATTACCACCGATAACGGCCTGACCGACGAGCAGATGGACCGCACGCTCATCGATATCGCCAAGCAGGTGGGCGTCAAGGTCATCGCCACCAACGACTTCCACTACCTGCGCCGCGAGGACGCGCCCGTGCAGGACGTCATCATGTGCATTGGCATGAACGCCAAGGTCGACGACCCCAACCGCATGCGCATGACCGGCTCGGAGTTTTACATGAAGACCGAGGAGGAGATGCGGGCGATGTTCCCGTATTGCCCCGAGGCCTGCGACAACACGCTCGAGATCGCCGACAAGTGCTACGTCGAGCTGGACTGGGACTCCATCATCCTGCCGCGCTTCCCGTTGCTCGACCCCGGCGAGACGCACGAGAGCCAGTTTCGCCGCGAGTGCGAGAAGGGCCTGCGCCAGCACTACGGCGACGACTGGGCCACGCGCGAGATCGGTGGCGTCAACATCAAAGAGCGCTTTGAGTACGAATACAAGGTCATCTGCGACAAGGGCTTTGCCGCCTACTTTTTGATCGTTGCCGAGTACGTGCAATGGGCCAAGGACAACGGCATCGGCGTCGGTCCCGGCCGTGGCTCGGCCGCCGGCGCTATCGTCGCCTACGCCATGAACATCACCGCGTTCGACCCGCTCGAGAATGGTCTAATGTTCGAGAGGTTCCTGTCCCCGCAGCGTACCGAGATGCCCGATATCGATATGGACTTCGACGATGAGCGGCGCCTCGAGGTCGTGGAGCACGTTCGCCAGCTCTACGGCCCCGAGAAGGTCACCCACGTTATCACCTACTCGACCATCAAGGCCAAGCAGGCCATCAACGACGCCGCGCGCGTTCTGGATTACCCGGTCTACATGGGCCAGCGCCTGTCCAAGATGGTCTCGAGCGACCCCAAGGTCAAGCTCAAGCAGGTGCTCGACAAACAGCCCGGCAAAGAGGATCTGTTTAACCCCGATTTTGCCGAGGCATATAAAAAGGACGACGACGCCCGCCGCATCATCGACACGGCGCTCTCGATCGAGGGCCTCACCCGTGGCGAGGGCGTGCACGCGTGCGCCGTTCTGATCTGCCGCGATCCCGTCAACGAGCATGTGCCCACCAAGCTCGATACCAAGGGCGGCGTCGAGATTACCCAGTACGAGGGCCATACCGTTGCCGACATGGGCCTGCTCAAGATGGACTTCCTGGGCCTGCGTACGCTGACGGTTATCTCCAAGGCCAAGGCCAACATCAAAAAGAACTTCGGCATCGACATCAAAGAGGAAGAGATTCCCTTTGACGATCCCGAGATCTTTAAGCTCATGGGCTCTGGCCACACCGCCGGCGTCTTCCAGGTCGAGTCCGCCGGCATGACGGCCACGATCAAGAACATGAAGCCCACCGAGTACAAGCACGTCGTGGCATTGATCGCTCTGTACCGCCCGGGCCCGTTGGGCGCCGGCATGGTCTCGTCCTACATCAACCGTATGAACGGCAAGGAGCCGGCCGTCTCCTACGACGACCGTCTGGACGACATCCTGGGCGAAACCTACGGCACCATGGTCTACCAGGAGCAGGTTATGCTCATCTCCGTTGAGATGTGCGGCTTCTCCAAGGGCGAATCGGACTCGCGTATTCGTAAGCCCGTGGCTAAGAAAAAGATTAAGCTGCTCACGTCGACGGTGCTCCACTGGGAGGATGGCTCGGACGAGACCACTTACGACCACTGGATGAATGGCGCTATCAAGAACAACTACACGCGCGAGGTCGCCCAGAAGATTTGGGACGATGTTCTCGAGTTCGCGTCTTACGCCTTCAACAAGTCGCACTCCGCCGGCTACGCCATCCTGGTTATGCAGACGGCGTGGCTCAAGGCGCATTATCCGCACGAGTACATGGCGGCCGTTCTGACGTCCTATACGGGCAAGACCGACAAGATCGTGCACTACGTCTCGGCGTGCCGTCACGACGGCATTCCCGTGCTGTCGCCAGATGTCAACGAGTCCGGTACCGAGTTCACGGCTACCAAGGAGGGCGTGCGCTTTGGTCTGGCCGGCATTCGCGGCGTGGGCACCGGCGTGGCGCAGGCGATTATCGCAGAGCGCGAGGCGGGCGGCCCGTTTAAGACGCTGCACGACTTTGTCGAGCGCGTGGACTCGAGCCAGGCCAACCGTCGCGTGATCGAATCGCTCATCAAGGCAGGCGCCTTCGACTCCACGGGGTATCCGCGCCGCCAGATGATGCACTTTGTGGACAAGAACAACCCCGAGAACATCATCGATGCCGCTGTGAAGCGCCAGAAGGATCGTGCGAGTGGCCAGACGTCGTTCTTCGATATGTTTGGCGACGTTGAGGGCTCGGGCTTTGAGGTGAGCGTGCCCGATCCGGATGGCCAGGAGTGGGACCGCCACCTTAAGCTGAGCCAGGAGAAGGAGGTTCTGGGCATCTATGTCTCGGACCACCCGTTGCGCCCGTTTGAGTATGCACTTAGCAAAGCGCGCGACTTCTCGTTCTCGCAGATCGACACCGGCTACGAGGTGCAAAACCCCACGGGCGGCACCATCAACCAGGAGATTCCCGAGGGCAAGGCGCTGTGGTGGGCCGGCATGGTCTCGAGCGTGTCCAAGCGCGTGACCAAAAACGGCGATCCCATGGGTATCGTGCAGCTCGAAGACATGGAAGGCGAGGCCACGGTCGTGGTGTTCCCCAAGACCTACAAGGAGGCCGAGGGGTACCTGTACGGCGAGGTCGATCCCGAGACCGGCGCGCAGCTGTCCGATGCGTTTGTGCGCATTAAGGGCAAGCTCGAGCGCTCGGACCGCGGCGACCAGATCATCGCGCAGGAGATCGTGCCGCTGGAGCTTAGCGAGGAGAAAAACAAGCCCAAGGTCTTTGAGGTCATGGTGCCCAACAGTCGATTTAGCCAGGGCAATATGGCGCGCCTGGCCACGGTGCTCACCACCAACCCGGGCGGCGACCGCGTGGAGATCTTTATTGAGCAAGTCGACGGGCGCGTGCTGCGTGCTGAGGTGCCGGCCAAGGTCAATGCACGCTCGATTCCGCTGCTGGCAGAGGCAAAGGCGATTGTGGGTAACCAAGGCAGAGTGACGGTAATTTAAGGACGGCGTTGGCGGGGTAGCTAATTTGGGACGGGGCTATTTTAGCTACCCTTTGACTGACGGCGAATGAGTCGGGGTCGGAATGCATCTCAACCGACATATGGGGGTAGCTAAAATAGCCCCGTCCCAAATTAGCTACCCCGGGTGAGATTGGAGGAAGTGATGGCGCAGGGGACGTTTGTGCAGGCGCTTCGTAAGGAGGCGGCGCTTAGCAGCACCTTTATGAAGGGGCGCTCGCTCATGCTCAACGGTGCCGTGCTGTCGTTTGAGGACTCCGGCTCGCGCTTCTCCAAAAACGTGAACATCGAGGGCACGGTGCGTGGCTCGCGCGGCGACCTGTACAAGACGCACGTGGCGCTCGATATGGACGAGCACGAGGTTATTGACTACGACTGCGATTGCCCCGCTGCCTTCCGCTATTCCGGCATGTGCAAGCACGCCATCGCCACGGCGTTGGCGTATCTGGATGCCAGTGGCGCCGAGCCTGTCGAGGGCCTGCGTACGCCGGTCCGCACGTTTACGGCACCGCCCGCACAATCCAAACAGTCCGCACGCCCCGCGCCTAGCGCATCTTCGGTCAACCCCAACTTTCCCTTCCCTGCGCCCGTCCCCACGAGCCCGAGCCTTGTGGCGGCGCTTTCCGATCTTTCGGACGCGCGCATGGACGAGCTCGCGGCCATGCGTCGCAAGCTCGCCGGCACCATTGACCCCGATGCGCCCAAAGCGGTGCTGGAGCCCTCGCTGGTGCCGTACTACAATCCGCTGTTTGCCGATCGCTTTAACTGGGCGCTCGAGTTTCGCATTCGCTGCGGTTCGGTGTCCTACGTGGTTAAGGATATCGACGGCATGGCCGATGCCTATGTGCGTGGTGGTACGTTCTCCTATGGCAAGAAGCTTACGTTTGCCCATGTACCCGAGGCTTTCGATGACGTGTCGACAAAGCTGCTCGACTTTGTCGCAATGACGGTCGCCTACCTGAGCGACATCACGAGTTCGCGCTCGGCATCGTATGACTTTGCTCGCAGCGGCTTTGTTGCCGAGCGTCAGTTGCCGGTATCCGAGTATTCCATCGTGTCCGTGCTGGACCTGCTGCGCGGCAGGACCATGTCCTTTGAGCCTGCTTGGTCGCGGGGGACGACGACGCATCGCTCCTACGAGGTGGCGGTCGAGCCGTCGCCGCAGGGGGAGGGCGAAGTCCCGGCTAAGCGCCCGCCGCTCCTTGCCGCCAAGATTGCACCGGCGGCGGGAGGCAGCTACGACTTGCGCCTGCCGGCCGATACGTACTGCTTTGTCGCAGGTGACGCAGCCTATCTGGTCGATACGCGCCGCGCGCGCCGCACCGACGCGGCGTTTGCCCAACATGCGGCGCCGTTCCTATCGCACTTGTTGCCCTGCCGCACGCCGGTCCATATCGCTGCCGACCAGGTGGGTGAGTTCTGCCGCATGGCGCTGCTCATCTTGCGCGACTACACCGACCTGACCGCTCCCGCCGTACTTGACGCCGTGGCGCCCGAGCCGAGTTTTGCCATGGCGATTGGCGTCGACGATGGTCTTGTGACCTGCAAGATTACGGTGGCCTACGGCGATTGGTCGGCAGATCTCTTTAGTCTTGGTGCTCCGGGCAGTCCTTTCGAAGAGCAACGCCCCGGCGTTCCGCCCCGCGATACGGTGGCGGAGTTTCGCGTTATGGACACGGCTGCCCTGTATTTCGACTTTTACGAGGGCGGCCTGGCATTTGAGGAGCGCGATGACGAGAGCCTGTTCCACTTGTTGACCGAGGGCCTGTCTGCTCTGTCCGAGCTGGGCGAGGTCATGCTCAGCGACCGCCTGCGCCAGATCTCGGTGCGCCCTGCGCCTAAGCTCTCGGTGCGCGCCACCGTCAAGAGCAACTTGCTCGACGTCGAGCTGGGTGCGAGCGGGCTTTCGGCGGCCGACCTTGCCATCTATCTCGATTCGTATAAGCGCCACCAGACGTTCGCGCGCCTTACATCCGGCGACATCGTTCGCCTGGACGAGGGAGCGCGCGCCGCGTTTGGACTTGCCGAGGACCTGGGCGTCGATGCCGTCGACCTGCTCGACGGCGTGTCGCTTTCCGCATCGAGCACCCTGTTCGTCGATAGCATGCTCGCGCGCACGCCCGCGCTCGAGGCCGATCGCGACGCTGCGTTCCGCCGTACCGTCGAGCGCCTGGACACGCTCGGCAAGATGGACTTTACGGTACCCGCCTCGCTCAAGGCCACGCTGCGTGGCTACCAGGTCGACGGCTACCAGTGGCTCGGCTCGCTTGAGCATCTGGGCCTCGGCGGTATCTTGGCCGACGATATGGGCCTGGGCAAAACGCTCCAGATGATCGCGCATATCCTGGTGCGCGTGGAGGCGGGGGACAACAAGCCCACGCTCGTGGTATGCCCGGCCTCACTCGTGTACAACTGGACTGCCGAGCTGGAGCGCTTTGCGCCCTCGCTTGATGTGTGTGCCATCGTGGGCGCCAAGGCTCAACGCCGCGTGCAGATAGCAGGCGCCGACGAGCATAACGTGGTCGTGACGTCGTATGACCTCATGCGCCGCGATATCGACGAGTATGCCGAGCGGGACTTTGCCCGCGTGGTGCTCGATGAGGCCCAGTACATTAAAAACCCGCTCACCCAGGTGGCGCGCGCCGCAAAGCGCCTGCCTGCCGGCGTGCGCTTTGCCCTGACGGGCACGCCCATCGAAAACCGCCTATCCGAGCTCTGGAGCATCTTCGACTTTTTAATGCCGGGCCTGCTCGGCACGCGCGAGTCGTTTGCCAAGCGCTTCGAAAGTCCCGTCGAGCATGCCGAGGGCGACAGTGCCGCTCGCCTGCAAGCGCTCGTGTCGCCGTTTGTGTTGCGCCGTGTCAAGGAAGACGTGGTGGCCGACCTGCCCGAGAAGATCGAGGATACGGTCATGGCGCAGCTCACCGGCGAGCAGCGCAAACTCTACCTGGCCAACCAGGACCGCATCGCCCAACAGGTGCAGCATCGCGAGGCATCCGAGTTTAAGAAGGACAAGCTCAAGGTGCTCGCCGAGCTCACCAAGCTGCGCCAGATCTGCTGCGACCCGCGTCTGCACTACGAGGATTACAAGGCGGGAAGCGCCAAACTCGATACGTGCATGGAGCTCGTGCACGGCGCACTCGACGGCGGACATCGCATCCTGTTGTTCAGCCAGTTTACGGGTATACTCGATATTATCGGTAAGCGCCTGGCCAAGGAGGACATCGCCTTCCTTAAGCTCACGGGCGCTTCGTCTAAGGAGAGCCGCGCCAAGATGGTCGCGCAGTTCCAAGCGGGCGAGGTTCCGGTCTTTTTGATTTCGCTCAAGGCGGGCGGCGTGGGCCTTAACTTGACGGCTGCCGACGTGGTCATCCACTACGACCCGTGGTGGAACGTGGCGGCGCAGGACCAAGCAACTGATCGTGCACACCGTATTGGCCAGCAGCATACCGTGACCGTGTACAAGCTCATCGCCAAGGACACGATCGAGGAACGCATTATGCAGATGCAGGAGTCCAAGCGCGACCTGGTCAACAGCGTACTCGGCGGCGACGGCATCTCGTCGGCACTGTTTACGCGCGAGGATGTTCTGGCGCTGCTCGGTGGCGACGGTCGCTAGCCGCGCGCGGGGTGGGACTGCTGGAGCGGACAGGACGGTCGACGCATTTTGGCCCGACCGCTTGCCTGATCCGTTATGTGTTCATTTGCAATGCCGTGGATGGTTTGTCTGCCTTTGGGCATAAGAACCATCAAGAACATTGGCACATCAGCAAAGGAGAACATCATGGCGAAATTCTTTAAGGACCCCGACGGTAAGCTCATCGCTGCCCTTGGCGACGGCGTTGCGACCCCTGCCGGTTGCACGGAGCTGACCGCAAATACTGAGGACGCGGCGCACGAGAAGCACGTGCCCGTCGTCGAGACCGAGCGCGACGGTCACGTGATTCGCGCACGCGTTGGCTCGGTCGAGCACCCCAGCCTGCCCGAGCACTACATTGAGTGGATCGCCCTTGAGGCCGAGGGCCGTCTGGAGGTCCATTACCTCCAGCCCGGCATGAAGCCCGCGACGTTTTTCGCGGGCGGCTCCAAGACCGGTACCGTCTATGCCTACTGCAACCTGCACGGGCTGTGGTCCGCGACATTCTAGGAGCGCGTCCCCGCTCGGGGTATCATAGCTAGCATATGCACATGCAAGCGCCGACTGCATTATGCGGCCGGCGCTTTTACTACGATTTCGATGGTTTACGACGGAAAGGGCTGGGCCATGAAGCTCGCGCTTGCACAGATCGATATGCGCCTGGGTGATATTGAGGGCATTTGCGGCCGCATCGAGGACCAGGCTCGTCTGGCCCACGAGCGCGGAGCGCGCGTGCTGTGCGTTCCAGCTCCGCTCTTTATGGGCGCCATGCCCGGTGGCCTGGTGGGCGCTGCCGACTTTGAGCACGACATGCTTGCCGGCTTGACTGGTGTCGCCGAGCGTATCCAGGAGCTTGACATGATCTGCATCGTGCCCGCGGCGGTTTCGTTTGAAGGCCAGCCGCTGCTCGACTACATGATGCTCAAGGACGGTCATGTGGTGCCGGCGCGTTCGAGCATTGCCTTGCAGCGTGGCGAGAACAACGACACGCGTTGGGCGCCGCCGGTGTTCGACGTGGACGGCGTGCGCATCGCCGTGATTTTTGACTTGGACCGCGAGCTCGAGATGTTGCCGACCGGCGTCGACCTCATCGCGTATTTCCAATTCAACGCGTTTGACATGACCGACCGCGAGACTGCCGCCATTGCCGCCGTTCGCAGCGGCGCCTACCGCAAGATCGCATCCAAGCGCAGCGTGTGGTTTGCCTGCATGGCGCCGGTCGGTGCCTATGACGAGTCGGTGTATACCGGCGGTTCGTTTGTGCTCGACGACTGCGGTCGCGTGGTGGCCCAGGCGCCGTGTTTTGAGGAGAGCCTGCTGGTTCAGGAGATTCAGCGCGGCGTGATGCTCGATGCCCTGGAAGATCACGAACTGCCCGAGTTCCGTTCCGAGGAGTGGTTGTGGCAGGCGCTGGTGCTCGCCGTGCGCGACAACGCTCGGGCCCACGGTGCGTCGCGTGCTGTGGTGGCACTCGAGGGTGACCTGCCGTCATCCCTGCTGGCGGCGCTGGCCGTTGACGCTCTGGGTTCGCGTAACGTAATTGGCCTGGTGCTGGGGCGCAACCGTATCTTTACGCCGGCGCAGGAGGAGGCCGAGGCTGCCCGCTGTGCCGCCGTCCGTGCCATCGCCGAGCGTTTGCACATTCGCACCGTCGAGCGCGATGCACCGGATGCGGCGCGTGTGCTCGATCGCGACGTGTCGGCGGGCGATGCCGAGCGCCTGCGCTCGCGCACGCTGGGCCTGATGCTGGAGGATACGGCGCTCGAGCTGGGTGCGATGGCGCTGAGCCCGCTGTCCAAAACCGAGTACGCGCTGGCGGCGCCGGCGCTTTGCGGCGGCTACCAGGGCGACTTTGCGCCCTTTGGCGATGTGTACCTGTCGACGCTTGAGTTTGTGGCACGTGTGCGCAACCGCACGTCTGCCGTGGTGCCCCAAGAGCTCGTGACGCTCAACGCGGTGGAGGATTGCATGGAGCGCGTGCTGGCGCAAGCGCTCTCGACGATCGACGGTCCGGTCGATATGCTCGACCGCGCGGCACAGCTGCTCGGCGGGCTTGAGCCGGGTGAGGTCGATGGCGCGCTCGAGGCGCACGTGGACCGCAATCGAGCTTTCGACGACATCCCGATGGCCGCTGGCAAGCCTGAGGCTTGCTCGCTGCTGCTGATGCTCGTTCGACAGGGTGAGGCTGCCCGCCGCATGTTGCCGATGGCGCCGATCGTCTCGGCCCGTTCGTTTGCCGAGCGTGCCTGGCCGTATATGCTCGCGTGGTCCGACCTGGGGCTTAACGGCAAGGAGCGTATGACGGTCGATTCGCTGGCGCGCGCCGAGGTGCGCCGTTTTGCTGACGAGGATACGAGCGAGCGCGTGCGAAACGAGATGATGGGCGTGCTGGGCGAGCTACTGGGTATTTCGCCCGAGCAAATGGAGGAGCTGCGCTCCGAGGACGGTCAGCGTCGTTTGCACGAGGGAATGAAAAAGTTCGAGGGCGAGGTTCAGGACGCCATCGATAAGATGATGGGCGGTCAGGGCGGCCCGCAAGGTGGGCCCCAGGGCGGACCGATGCCGCACCCGCCGGTGGATCCAAGGCAGTTCCCCTTTTTCTCTCAAAACTAACTCTGGGATAGGGCCAAGGTTACGCGGTTTTACCAAACCGCGTAACGAGTCGACGCTGCGCGAGCCCCTGCCGGGCAATCTGCCGCTCAAACCGTCGCTTGCGTACAGAAGTACGCGGCGCTCCTCTTTCGTGACACCTTGCCACGGCAGGGACTCGCTCGCTGACTTATGCTCAACCTATGGTTCAACCTTGCTTGCTAGATACGGTCGCTGTTGTGTTATTCTAGAACAGACGTTCGTGAATAGTGCGCGGGGCCTTGCCTTGTGCTTTGAAAAAGACGAGGGGAGGTTGGCTTGGTTATCTTGGGCATTGACCCCGGTTTGGCTCATACGGGTTGGGGGATTATCGAGGAGCGTCGTGGCGAGGTTCGCTGCCGTGCCTATGGCTGCATCGAGACCAGTGCCGGAAGTCCGCTCGCGGTGCGCCTGTCGCATATCGCCCATGACCTTAAGGATGTCGTTGAGCGTTATCGACCCGACACGGCTGCTGTCGAGAGCATCTACTTTGGCGCCAACGTTCGTTCCGCCATCCCCACGGCGCATGCCCGCGGTGCTGCACTCGTCGCACTTTCGGAATGCGCGCTCGAGATTGGCGAGTACACGCCCATGCAGATCAAACAGGCTGTGGTGGGCACCGGCGCCGCGGACAAGCGGCAGGTCGCCTACATGGTACGCACGCTCACACAGCTCGATCACGACCCGCATCCCGACCATGCCGCCGATGCCCTGGCCTGCGCCATCTGCCACGTAAACCTCAGCCGCACCCGCGCCCTCACCGGTGGCGAGTTCTATCAACAGAGAGGAACCGGATACTGATGATTTCCCAGCTCCACGGAACGCTTGTCGAGGCCACGATGAGCTCTGCTGTCGTCGATGTGTCGGGCGTTGGCTTTGAGCTCGGCATCTCGGGCAGCACTGCGGCCACGTTGCCGACGCCCGGCGGCGAGGTCCGCCTCTACGCGCGTATGCAGGTGCGCGAGGACGCCATGACACTTTTCGGTTTTTCCTCAAAGGATGAGCGCACGATGTTCGACCGGCTCGTGTCCGTTTCGGGCGTTGGCCCGCGCCTGGCGCTTGCCGTGCTTTCCACCTATACCGTGGGGCAGCTGTACTCGCTGGTGATGGCCGAGGACGACAAGGGCATGGCCAAGGTACCCGGTGTGGGCAAAAAGACAGCTCAGCGTCTGATCCTGGAGCTCAAGAGCACCTTTGCCAAGGACAAGGGCTTTGTGCCGGTCGATGTGATTCCCGGCCAGGTTGCGATGCCCGTGCCCGCTGCTGCTCCCTCGGCCATCGATGATGCCCGTGCGGCGCTCCTTTCCATGGGCTTTAGCCCGCAGGAGACCGATGTTGCCCTGAGCGGGTATGATGGGCAAAATATGCGTGTCGAGGATCTGCTCGGCGCGGCGCTTAAGCGACTCGGAATGGATGCGTGATGTGGGAAGCCGATGACTCTCAGGACCTGTGGGCGACGCCCGGCAACTCGCCGGCGGCATCTATGGCGCACGGCGAGCGCATGGTGGGCTCGGAGCTGACGGCCGAGGACCTCGATGTCGACCGCACTTTGCGCCCCCAGCGCCTGGACGACTACTGCGGCCAGGAGCACATCAAGCAGAGCCTGCGCGTGTTGATCGAAGCGGCGCAGAACCGTGGCGAGACGCTCGACCACGTGATTTTCTCGGGTCCTCCGGGCCTGGGCAAGACCACGCTGGCCACCGTTATCGCCAACGAGCTGGGCGCTCAGATCAAGACCACGAGTGGCCCCGCCATCGCGCGCACGGGCGACCTGGCGGCCATCCTTACTAACTTGCAGCCGGGTGATGTGCTGTTTATCGACGAGATCCACCGCCTCAACCGTTCGGTCGAGGAGGTCCTGTACCCCGCGATGGAGGACTTTGCCCTCGATATCGTGATTGGCAAGGGTCCGGCGGCGCGCTCGATTCGCCTGGATATCCCCAAGTTTACGCTGGTAGCGGCAACGACTCGCTCGGGCATGTTGACCGGCCCACTACGCGACCGTTTTGGCATTTCGTATCGCCTGGATTACTACACCGTCGAGGAGCTCGCCCAGATTGTGACACGCTCGGCGACCATTCTGGGTGTGACGATCGACCATGCCAGTGCACTCGAGATCGGCTCGCGTTCCCGCGGTACGCCGCGTCTTGCCAACCGTCTGCTCAAGCGCGTGCGCGACTATGCGCAGGTGCGCGGCAACGGCCCCATCGAGCTCGATATCTGTCGCCAGGCGCTCGAGTTCTTCGAGATCGACGAGCTCGGTCTGGACTGGATGGATATTCGTATCTTGGAGACGCTTGCCAAGACGTTCTCCGGTCGTGCCGTGGGACTTACGACCCTTGCCAGCGCGGTGGGCGAGGACCCGGGCACGCTCGAGGATGTCTATGAGCCCTATTTGCTGCAGTGCGGGTTGATGATTCGTACGCCGCAGGGCCGTCAGGCAACCCTTCGCACCTTTGAGCACCTGGGGATTGAACCTACCGTTTAGGGCGCTTTGTTTTGGCGGGCTGTTGGGCTATCGCTGGGCATCGGGTAAACATATCGCCGTTCATCGGTTATGGGTGTTTTACTGTTGCGCGCCCGTGCTATGCTGAATTGGTCTTTTTCTCATTCGGTAACGAAAGGACCGCCCATGCCTACTGACATCGAAATCGCACGTTCTGTCACGCCGCTGCCTATTACCGAGGTGGCCAAGAACGCCGGCGTCGACGTTAAGCACCTTATTCCGTACGGCTTCGACAAGGCTAAGGTCGACTATTCACTGCTCAACGAGCCGACTGATCACCAGGCCAAGCTCGTTCTCGTGACCGCTATCAACCCAACGCCTGCGGGCGAGGGCAAGACCACCACGACCATCGGTCTGGCCGATGGCTTGCGTCGCCGCGGCGTCAAGAGTGCCGTGGCCCTGCGCGAGCCTTCGCTCGGCCCTGTCTTTGGCGTTAAGGGCGGTGCTGCCGGTGGCGGCTGGGCTCAGGTGATCCCCATGGAGGATATCAACCTGCACTTTACCGGCGACTTCCACGCTATCGGTGCTGCCAACAACCTGCTGGCCGCCATGCTTGATAACCACATCCAGCAGGGCAATCAGCTCGGTATTGACGTTAAGCGCATCACTTGGAAGCGCGTCGTCGATATGAACGACCGTCAGCTGCGCCACGTCATCGACGGCATTGGCGGTAAGGCCCAGGGCGTGCCGCGCGAGGACGGCTTTGATATCACCGTCGCCTCCGAGGTCATGGCAATCCTGTGCCTGTCTACGAGCATCAGCGACCTCAAGGAACGCTTGGGTGAGATCGTCGTCGGCTACAGCTTTGCCGGCGAGCCTGTCCGTGCCCGCGACCTTAAGGCCCAGGGTGCCATGGCCGCGTTGCTTAAGGACGCGCTCAAGCCCAATCTGGTGCAAACGCTCGAGGGCACGCCCGCATTTGTCCACGGCGGTCCCTTCGCCAACATTGCCCACGGCTGCAACTCTATCATGGCCACGCGTATGGCGATGCGCTTTGGCGATGTTGCCATTACCGAGGCCGGCTTTGGTGCCGATCTGGGTGCCGAGAAGTTCCTCGACATTAAGTGCCGCATGACGGGCGTTCGCCCCAGCGCCGTCGTGGTCGTCGCGACCGCTCGTGCGCTGAAGTACAACGGTGGCGTCGCCAAGGCCGACCTCAACGGGGAGAACCTCGAGGCACTCAAGGCTGGCATGCCCAACCTGCTGCGTCACGTCGACAACATCCAGAACGTTTATGGTTTGCCCTGCGTGGTCGCCATCAACCGTTTCCCGACGGACACCGAGGCCGAGCTTGCGCTCATCGAGTCCGAGTGCCAGAAGCTCGGCGTTAACGTTAAGCTTTCCGAGGTCTGGGCCAAGGGCGGCGAGGGCGCACTCGAGCTGGCCGATGAGGTCATGCGTCTGATTGAGCAGCCGAGCGAGCTCAAGTTTGCCTATGAGGACGGCGTCGATGTGGCCGACGCCCTCGAGGCTGTTGCCACCAAGGTTTACCGCGCCGACGGCGTTGACTTTACGCCGGCCGCCAAGCGTCAGCTTGCCGAGCTGCGCGAGAACGGCTTTGGCAACCTGCCGGTATGCGTGGCCAAGACGCAGTACAGCTTTAGCGACAACGCCAAGGCCCTGGGCGCTCCCGAGAACTTCCGCATCACGGTGCGCGAGCTCAAGGTTTCCGCCGGCGCCCACTTTGTGGTCGCGCTGACCGGCAGTGTTCTGACCATGCCGGGCCTGCCCAAGGTCCCCGCGGCCGAGAATATCGACGTCGACAACGACGGCAACATCACCGGCCTGTTCTAAGCCTGCTGCTCATAGCCGCTTGCCCGCCCCGCCGTGCCCACAAGGCCCGGCGGGGCTTTTTGATCCTTAGGACCGCGCATGTCTTGTAGATACCGACGGACTCTGCCCATCATAGGCTTTTGCGCGGGTAGAATGCATGGATAACTTGAGGCTCACGCGCGACGGAAAGGAATCGTTGCATGGATCAGGACAAGACAACCGTGATGGGCGGCTACGGTTCCGCGCAGGCTGGCGATAGCGCCGATGCGACCCGCGTTGTTCCCAACCCCGGTTATACCGACCCCGCCGCGACGCAGCCTTCGGCCGAGCCCACCCGGGTTATGGGCTATGGCGACACGGCGCAGGATTCTTACGCTGCATCTTCGCAAGGCCCCTATGGCAACGCAGCTCCGGACTCGTTTGATTACGTGCCGCAGAATTCTTATGCCGCCTCGACGCCGAATCCCTATGATGACCTGCCGCAGAATCCCATTCCGCAGCCTCAGCAGACGACGTATATGCCTCGCACGGCGCAGCCTCGCTACGAGTCGCGCGAGCCGTATCGCGAGTACCCCAAGTCGATTCCGCAATATGGCGAGGACGAGGAGAAGAAGCCGTCGCGTTCGTCGAGCGTGATCAAGAAGATCCTCATCGTGCTGGCGATCTTCTTTGCGCTGTCGGTTGTGTTTGCCATCGTGTCGGGCATGCTCAACAAGCGAGGGAGTTCAACGGCCGATACCGCTGCCGAACAAACCGAGTCCGCCTCGTCTAGCACCGTCGATCTGAGCGATATTCCGGGGCAGTACTGGTCCAACGCCAAGAAGCTCCTCAAGTCGCGCGGCGCCGATCTTTCGAATGCCGTGGTCCTGACTGATGATGGCTCAACGCCCGTCGTCGATGCCAACTGGGTCGTGACGTCTGCCTACTATAACGACAGCGGCAACCTCGAAATTCAGCTCACGCACAAGAACAGCTCGGGCAACTCGTCCGACGGACAAAGCGGTACCGACAGCTCGAGCTCCAATACGCTGGAGGACTTGAGCAACAAGGCACAGGAGTTGGGAGACAAGGCGCAAGAGCTGGGCGACACGGCACAAAACCTGGGCGATACCGCGCAGAACTTGGGCGGCTTGGCGACGGATGCCTGGAACGCCCTGCAAAACGGCATCTCGGGCGCGCAGGGAAACTAGCTGTTAAGCAGGCTACAGCTGCTCGGCCGGACGGTCGGGCGAGCTAAAGCCCGAGTCAAACGTAACGACGCATGAGGCATCGGGTCGGCGCTCGTGCACGATGCGCGTGACGAGCTCCAGCAGCTCCTCGTCGGATATGTCAAAGCCGTCGGGACGCACCAGGTCAAACGAAACAAAGCCGTCGTGCTCGTGCAGGTCGTGGATGGAGAGCGCGGGATCGATCTGCATGACGCCGCGCTTGACCCAGCCGCGCAAGTCATCGCCGGTTGTCGCGATGGGGTCGCAGTGCAGCGTGATACCAATGCCCATCTGGCGCTTGATGTCGTGCTCGATGGTGTCCAGAATCTCGTGGTGCTCAAACGCGTCGCCCTCGCCGGGCATCTCCACGTGGGCGCTGGCAAACTGACGACCGGGGCCGTAGTCGTGCACCATGAGGTCGTGTGTGCCCAAGACCTGCGGATAGGACATGATCTTGTCGCGGATTGCCTGGACGAGCTTGGGGTCGGGCGCTTGCCCCAGCAACGGGCTGATGGCGTCGCGCACCAGGCCCAGGCCGCTGATGCAGATGAAGATGCCCACACCCAGGCCTGCCCAGCCATCGAGATCAAAGCCGGTCGTCTGCGAAATAAGCGCCGCCGCCAAGACTGAGCCCGAGGTGATGACGTCGTTTTTGGAGTCCTGCGCCGTGGCGATGAGCGTTTCGGAATCGATGCGGTTACCCAGTGCGCGGTTGAACGCGGCCATCCAGAATTTGACGAGCATGGACAGAACAAGGGCAGCCATGGAGAGCGCCGAATACACGGTGGGCGAGGGCTTGATGATCTTGGTGATCGACTCGAGGATTAGGTTGATGCCGACGGCACAAACCAGGACGGCGACAAACAGACCAGCCAGGTACTCGTAGCGGCCGTGGCCGTAAGGGTGGCCCTCGTCTGCCGGGCGGCTGGCAAGGCGGAACCCGAGCAGGCTCACGATGTTGCTCGAGGCGTCGGAAAGGTTGTTGAAGGCATCGGCGATAAGCGAGACAGAGCCAGCGAGCAGGCCCGCGATGCCCTTGGCCAGGCACAGGGTGATGTTGAGGCCGATGCAGATGAGGCTTGCGGTAAAACCCGCGTTGGTGCGGCAAGATGCATCGACCGGCTCGCCCTCGCTGCCGGGAACAAGCGTATGTACCAGCCGATTTACAAATAGCATAGCGGTCGTCCTCACAATCATGTTTAAGGGGATAGTGTAGCTCGCGCGGGGGCGCCGTGCACCGATGCTCAGAAAATGCAGCAATAGTCTGCCGGTGCTAACGAGCGAGCCTTCTCGTCTGCCTGGGTGGTCCATTTTGGGCCACATGGGTATGGGCATGTGCCTGTTTGATCGACATACTTAATGCCGACAGCCCCTGTGCAAAGGAGGACGTTTCCATGGACGAGATGTTTGCCATTAAATGTCAAAACTGCGGCGGCCCTATGTACTCACACCAGGCTAAGCGCAGCTTTGAGTGCGCTTATTGCGGTGCGGTCATTCCGTGGCAGGCGGACGCCGGAGAGTCCAAGAGCGCTTTGGGCATTCGCCATACGCCGTTGACGGTGGTGGATGGACTGCTCAAGCTCACGCATGTGTCGCAACTCGAGCGCCCGGAGGACCCGGACTGGTATTTTTTCAATTCGCACTGGCGCAATCAGTCGGTCCTGGAACATCTGCTGTGGGAGGATCGCGGCACGGCGCAAGAGTTCCAAGAGGCTACGCATGTGAGCATTCCTTGCCCCTTCTGCGGAGCGTCCTTTGAGGGCGAGTCAACGCAGCGTGTGTTTGAGTGCCCGTCCTGCGGCAACAAGATCGGCATTGCCGACCTGCTCAAGCCCGGTACGTTTAGCAAGCGCCTGACCATGGGCGTTGGTGCGGAGTATGTACCCGAGCAGGGTATTCCCTGCGAGATAACGCCGCAGCAGGCACGTGTTAACGCGCTACAGCTGGTGCGCCAGTATGCGGAAGCTTTTGCCGGGCACGATGTGGAAGACGCGATTCAAAACGACATGATGCTCTTCTACTTTCCCATGGCGCTCGCGGATTTGCGCATGATGGCGTCCTTCCCGGGCAAGGGCCTGAGCAAGGAGACCTTGGTGTACTACGAGGTGCTCGACTGGGCCTATCCCAGGGCAAACTACCTGGACGTTCGCCTCATGGGTATTTTGGAGCCGTGGGACTTTGCCAAGGTTGGGCCGTTTGATCCGGCCATGCAGGAAGGCGACTTCCGCGTCGTTTCCGTCGATGCGTCTACCAAGGACCAGGTGGTCATTGATAAGTTGGCGCTCGACGTTGCGGGCAACGACGCCGAGGCTGTACTGGGGCTCAATAAAAAGAGCATTCGCATGTGGGCGCGCAAGGCCCGCAAACATAAGGACGGCCTGGTGATGGTGCCGGTCTACTTTGTCGATCGTCCGGCGACAGACGGCCGCGATGGCGAGCAGGTGCGCATTGCCGTAAACGGCCAGACGGGCCGCGCGGCCGCGGTGGTGTTTAGCGACAAGCGCGAAACGCATATCGTGGCGCCGCTCAGCCCGAGCCTGCATCTGTCCGGTGAGAGCACCGTGCACGCCACGCCCGTCGAGGTCAAATACGTTAAATCGCCCTTCCTGTACCAGATCGTGCGCCGTGGAGGCGGCGAGCAACCGCGCCAGGTTGCAGCCGCCGTCGAGGGTTCCTACCGAGAGGAGAAGCCCAAACGCCGCGGTCTGCTGAGTGCGCTATTTGGGAAGTAGGGGAGTAGCACCGGTTGTTGCCGTAAGGTGATGGCCGGGGGTGCGGGGCAGCTCTCAGGAGTGCGGGCTGCCGTCTGATTGTTTGAGGGTGCCAGATGTAAATAAACAGTGGAGCGGCTGCAAAAGAGCCTCCTCACTGGGTAAAATCAGGTTGTGCCGCGGAACCCGCTCCTCAGCTAGTCACACTTCGGAAGCGCGGGCAACGCAGGTATTATCGTCTAAAGGTCCGGCTGCAACCGGCCCTTTTCTGTGGCAGCCAATGGACCCACATCAGACGAAGGCCGCGTCTTTGCCTGTCAGGTCACGCTCGCCAGCCACGGCTAGAATGTCGTTGCCGGCGTCCATGACCGGTATTGTTTCGTAGCGTGCGTCGCAACCGCGAGTGCGCCTGCGACGGCTGCGGTGGCTTCGGTCGCAACGTGCTGCTACCCTTGCGCTTCGCCATTAGTCGCTTCGTTGATGGCGCGGTACTCGGCACTCAGCTCGCGCGCCAGCTCTTCCTTGCTTGGAAGATACGGCAGGTATTTGGCGGCAAACACTTGGTCGTTGTCTTCGGGCAGCGTGTACTCGACGATCGAATCGCTTTTGTCCGCGCAGAGCACGATGCCTATGGGCGGATTGTCGCCTTCGTTCATGAGCTCGCGCGTGTAGTAGTTCACATACATTTGCATCTGGCCCAGGTCCTGATGCGTAAGGTCGTCCGTCTTAAGGTCGATGAGCACGAAGCAGCGCATCAGATAGTTGTAAAAAACAAGGTCAATATAGAAATGGCGCCCATCAAAGGTGATGCGCTTTTGGCGCGCCTCGAAAGCGAAACCACGGCCAAGCTCCAGCAGGAACTTCTGAAGATGCGTGATGAGCGCCTGCTCTAGATCGCTCTCGCGAAACGCAGTATCGTCCGAGAAACCTAAAAACTCCAGCACATATGGGTCGCGGATGATATCCTCGGGGCGACGAGCCGGGGCGCTCTTTTGGATTTCCTGGGTGACGGCCTCCTTGTCCTTGCTGGCAAGTAGGCGCTCGCGGAACATGGTGTTGATCTGGCGCTCTAGCTGACGCGTGCTCCAACGAGAATCGGCGCATTCGTTCATGTACCATGTTCGAGCATCAGGGTCGGTTATACGCGATAACCTGCGGTAATGTGTCCAATTCAATTCGGAACGCAGCGCGTTCCGGATTGGGAACGCAAGATAAAACTGACGCATGTATCTTAAGCTTCTGGCGTTGAAGCCTCTGCCAAAATCCTTAGTCAATCTAACGGCAAGTTCGTCGATCAGTGCATCGCCATACTTGGCGCGCTCCTCTCCGCCCTGTTCATCAACAATACTCTTGCCGATCTCCCAATATGCCTCAACCATCGCAAAGTTAACGGCGGTATAGGCCTTGTCGCGAGCGGCGTTGAGAATCGAGGAGACCTGCTTGTAAAAACCTTCGGGCACGATTGCCGATTCTCCACGGTTTACTAGTTCACCCATCACTGTCGCCCCACTTTCCTCTTGTGGAATGCATCTTTAACGCATTTAGTTTAAAGCCTCGCGCGGACACGAATTGCTATGTTGTCTGGCACCTTCGCATGGGAGCCTTGCGGTGGTTAAAATGTGACCATAGAGGCAGTTTTAGCGAACCCCGCGGGAGTGACGCGTATGGACAACAACACGCTGCTGTTCCAGGACAAAGGTTCGGGTAGGTTTAAAGACGTCAAGATCTACCCTAACCGCATCGAGGTGCTCAAGAAGGGCACTTTTGGTGGCAAGCACACCGAGATTGTTTATCTTAAGGACATTACGGGGGTCAGCAGGATCAAGGGCCGCGACGTTTTCCTACGTAACAGGCTGTTGACTGCCTGTGTCTTTAGTCTGAGCAGCCGCTCCCAAGCTCAGGAGTTCGTGAATGCGCTGAACATGGTGATGTAGCCGATAACGGTGTTCGGGCTAAGGTAAAAATCGGGGCGCAGAACGGTATTCTGCGCCCCCCCAATTGAGTCGATGTGTCTAAAAGGCGGGCTTGCCTATTCGCTGTCGTCCCCAACGTTTTCGCGGTCATTGGCAAGCATCGCCGCGCCGGCGACCGTTGTCGCCACGGCGGCGGCAGCGAGCCCGGCGGCAACGCCAGAGCCGTCGCCCGTGTCGGCGAGTTTTCCGGTCGAGCCCTTGCTCTTGTTGCCGCCGCCGTTCTTGTTGGCGCCGTCTGCGTTGGAACCCGTGCCGCTACCGGTGCCGCCTGCACTGCCCGAGGCCGCTACGGTAAAGCTTGCGGCTCCATCGCTGGCGAGCGTGTAGCTCTGCGCCGCGTCGCCCAAGAGACCGTTCACGCGCACCCAGTACGTTCCCGCGGTAAATGCCTCGCCCTCGGCCATCGCCGTTCCCGGAGCGCCGTTCGCGTCGTGCACAAACTCGAGCTGGGCCGTGCAGGCATCGGTTTCGAGCTTGCCCTCGAGTGATGCCGCAATCTTGGCGCGCACGTCTTCGCCGGCCTTAAGGCCTTCGAGTCCCTCAAAATGGGGCGTCAGCGCGCGTGGATCGATATCGATGGGCACGGAGCCCCGCAGCTCCGTAACGGTCTCGTTGCCCAAGGCGTCCACATCCACATATTCGATGGCAAACGCATGGCCCGAAGCTGCCACGTTGAGTACGTTGCTGCTGTCGACGAGGCGGAAATGACCCTCGCCAACGGTCTTGCCATCCTGGAATGAGGCATCGCTCAGCGAGTCGCCGTACGTCATGCGCATGCGGGTCGGGAGATAGTACGGGAGATAGTACGAAGCCGTCTGCTTGTGCTCCGTATCGTAATTGCGCTGGTAGATGCTCCGGGCCAGCGCCGCATCAACAAAGTCGGATGCGATGATGCCAATGTGCTTGAGGTAATCTGACTTTGTATCCTCGATGCCGCTGGGATTGATGTACGGGCTCTTATACAGATGCTCGTTGACTACTCGTGCCGAGGTAAAAGGATTGCCTCCGTGCGACAAGCCCGTGCAGCTGGTGTAGTTGATAGACCAGCAACGCTCCAGGACTTTCTCCTTGGCCCCGTTATCGTCCTCGACATCTACCTCGTTGCGCGTGCGCCCGGTCGTTTCCTTCAGCGCATTATCGACCCAGCTGAGCTTGTCGGTTCCCGTGAGTTTGTACTTGTCCTGGGCATATACCTTGGTGCAATAGGGCTCTTCATTGCCCGTTTCCCCTATGGCTTCAAATCCCCGCGCGTCTTGGACGAGACACATCGACTGCCCGGAATGCGCCTTGATCTTGTCATCCCATTGGGTGAGGTCGAGGCCCCACGTGTGGCCGCTTACGCTGTTGCCGGCGAGCCCAAATCGACGCAGCAGGACGATCTTTCCGCGCACCTCACCCAGCGTGGGGACGTGGCTCGACGTGTAGAACAGGTTGGGGTTATCGGCCATAACCTTGGCGAAGGCCGTCGTTATGCTTTCGTCGGTAGCCTCATCGTTGCCGCGCGATGCGAGCATGATGAGCGCTTCTGACGGGTTTTCGTTCAAAAACGTTTTGAAGTACCCGATGACATCGGAGAGATGCAGATAGTTCCCGTCTTTTTTGAGTAGGTAGAAAATCCCGTGGTCGATGCCGGGGTCATCGCCCTTTCCGAGCCGGATATCAAAATAGCGAATGCCTTCGAGCAACTGCGTGGGAATGTAATCCTGCTGGCATTTTACTTGCGAGGATTGGGGCTCAGTGTCGTTGTCCACGCTGCAGGTGCCCGAATCGTGCGTACCCGGGATGCTCAGCTCGTCGAGGAACTTGTTGTCGTCGACGTATTTCATCCAACATGGTCCGTCGACGTAGCTGCTGTACGTGATCCAGTCGAGGCTGCTAACCGTGGCATCGTTCTTTTTCATGTCGTAACCGATAAGTTCGAGCTCCCACGGAATGCTCTTACTCTTATGGCAGATCTTATTGTTGTCCTGGTCTTCGCCGTTCGATTCTATTGCCAGGTACTTAATGTCTTTTTTCTCGGTTTCTTTCTCGACCGTGCGGTCTCGGATGATATAGGTTCCGTTTGATTGACGCTCGAACGCAAAAGCGCGGCTGGGCTTGTTGTCATACTCGCCGCCCCATACGTGGATGACCTTTCCATCTTTGTCAGAGTCGTCGTCGACCGACCAAATGCTGTAGCCCGTCTTTTTATGCTCTTCGAAATTGAGCAAGGTGCGGATAGCATACCAGTTTGTATCGTCATTCTTGGTCGTTACGTTCTCAAGGATGAGCTTGCTGGACGTACCGTCGTTAAACAGGTGGCAGACGTTGCCGCGAACGTTGCCGTCTTGGTTGACGCTCGCGGTGCGAAAATAGCCCGCGGGGCGAAGGCGAATGACGAAATTGTCGAGGCTGTCCGACGGTGCGGGTGTGTTGTCTGCAAATGCCGCTCGCAGGGGAATGCCCGGCGCTGCGGTTTCGGGCAGGCTTGCAAGTGGTGACAACGCCGCAAGCCCTAGGCCCAGCGTAAACGCTCGGCGGCTGATGGCATGGTGTTCGGTCATAACTTCTCCATTCGCAGAGTGCGGTTATGCGATAGTTTTGGTCACTATACTGCCCAGATGTTTAAAGATGCTGGTTTAATTGTCTGCGCGGCGCAATAAATCGGTGGGCGGACGTGTTGGGGTGTTTGTCGTTTTCGTACTGTTGCCACATTTGGGGCGGTTCCGGCGTCCGGCATCCTCGCGTTCGTCGGCTACAGGCATAAGAAAGGGAGGGTCGGTTTACCGGCCCTCCCTGGGTACGAAGCGCTGGGGTACCGTCGCTTGTTTGCACTGCGACCGTGTTTCCCGTTGCGCTCGCCAGTCGCTTAGCGCTTGATCTCGATATCGTCGAGCTTGACGTCCATGGCCTCGGTCTTGGCCTCGGCGATGTCGTCGGCAAATTCCAGAGACTTCATCATGGTCTCGACGGCGTCCTTGTGCTCCTCGACGTTGTCGATACGCACATACACACTGCCGCCGTCAACGTCGGTGAAGTATTCGGTCGTTACGCCGCCCGAGTGTGTATAGGAAGCGTTGCGCCAAGTCTTGCCGTTGTACTTGACGGGGTCATTCTCGGTCCACTCAAAGCTGGCATTCCACTTTGCCTCGTAGTCGAACAGCTCGTCGGCGTTCTTGTCAGGATCGAAGACGGGGATGAAGCGATCGCTGGCGTGCTCGCTCTCGGTGAACTTAAACTGGGCCCTGTCGGCGGTGTCGCCGGCAACGTCGGTAATCTCGACGCCCTCGGGAACCTCGACCTTAAACCAAATGAAGTCGGTCCTCATATCCACGGCTGGCTTTTCTGCGCCGCCGCCACCGCCACTGCCGGTAGCGCCGCCGCTTCCGCCGCAACCCACCAGGGCAACCGCGGCAAAAAGACTCATGCAGAGGGTGAGAATCGCAAAGGCCTTCTTTTTCATGGTCGTGTCCTCCTCGATCTGTAACCACCTATGGATTACCTGTCTTTACTGTACGCGTGGACGGCTCGCTAGGGTGGGCCATGTGTCCCATTCTGAGGGCCGGATTTGCGCCGGCAAGTGGCAATATGTTCGGGCGTAAAAGAGGGGAGGGCCGGCGCCGTCGGCCCTCCCCGGGGTTGGGTGCCCGTTGTTTTAATGGGGCGTTCGTGCGGGCGTGCGCGAACCCTTGCTACTTGATCTCGATGCTCGAAATCTCGACGCCGCGGGCCTCGGTGACGGCCGCCTTGATGTCGTCGGGGAACTCGATGGAGTTGAGGAGCGTCTCGGCTTCTTTCTTGTGAAGGTCGACGTTCCTAATCATGATATAGATGCTTCCCGTGTCGACGTCGGTAAAGAGGTAGGTATAAGTGCCGCCGTTGTCCTTGCACGTTCCGGTGAGCCATGTTCTGCCGTTGTACTCGACGGGGTCGCCATCCTCCCACTGGAACGTTCCGGTGTGCCTTTCGGCCTGCTCTGCAAAGGACTCTTCGGCCGTCATCTTCTCTTGCCAAACGGGGATGAAACGGTCAACTGTGGTGTTCTCGTCTTCGGGGAAGGTGAGCTGGACCCTGTCGGCATTCTTGCCAGCGGAGTCGCTTACGCCAACGCTCTCGGGCATCTCGACCTTAAACCAGATAAAGTCGGTCTTCTTGGCGACGGGAGCTTTTTCCTTGCCCTCGCTCTTGGATGCGCTGCTGCCCCCGCCTCCGCTTGACGCACTTCCGCCGCAGCCGACAAGGGCAAATGCGGCAAAGAGGGCGATGCAAAGGGAAAGGATCGATAGGGTCTTTTTCTTCATGGTGGCGTCCTCCTTGTCTGCCGATGACATCACGGCGCCGCGGGTTGTTGGAGCCGTTGGTGTATGTTGCTATTCGCAAGCGTGACGGATGTCGTTGTGTGTGGTGCGGCGATACCTCCGTTCTTAGTTTTCGGCCGTTGCGCGGCCGTGCCCCAACGGGTTCCTTACTTATAGATATGCCCCAGCTTGTGCTGCCCGGGAGTCTCGAAAGGTGGGCCATATGTCCCATGTTTGGGGCAGGCGCATGGGACGGCACGGCTCGGCATCGGTTTTTTCATGTTGCGCAACAGCGCCCTGGGTGGGGGCGTATAGACTTGGCTGTGACAAAAGCTAAACCACGAAAGGTCGAACGATGTTCTGTCAAAAATGCGGACAGCAAGTGCCTGATGGATCGACGTTTTGTACGCATTGCGGGGCGTCGCTGGCTGGCGGTTCCATACCGACGCCTACGGGCACTGGTCCTTCCTCTGCCCCGGGCCTAACCCAATCGATGCCGCCGGTCGCGCCCGCGCCTCAAAAGCCTAAGAGCAAAGCTCCGATTGTCATTGCGGTGGCGTGTGCCGCCGTGGTACTCCTTGGGGGTGGCACGGTGTTTGCGCTCACGATGCTTAACGGGTCCAAGAGCTCTGACACGCAAATCTCGGTGATCGATACCGGGTCTTCGGACGAGAAAGATTCTTCTGCCAAGAAGAAGAGCGACAAGTCCAAGTCTAAGGAGTCTTCGTCGTCGGATGACGAAGCCGTTCCCGAGGACGAGTCGGCATACTACGGCTCGGGCGATTCGGACGATTACCTGACCGACGTGCATACGTACACGAACGACCTTCACCCTTATAGCATGTCGATTCCCAATCGCTTTGAGATGGAAGATACTCCCAGCGGCAGTGGCGCCAGGTATGAGGATCCGGAGACGGGTTTTGTGATCAACCTTTTTGGCTACGTCAACATTAACGACGAAACTGCACACGAGATGTTCGTCGACGTGGACACCTCGGGCAAGGCCGACCTCTATACCGCAGAGGGCGACAACTGGTACGTGGTCTCGTGGTGTGAGGACGATACGATCATTTACGAAAAGACGATCGTCACGGATTCGACGATTGCCACGGCGCATTTGGAGTACTCGACTGCAAACCGCGACATGGGGTCGAAGATTATCGACACGCTGCTGCCGACGTTTCAGGTGGACTAGGCGCCCGTGCCTATAGCCGGCAATCGGAAACACCGATAGCCAGAGCTCCTGACAGCCTTTGTCTTATGGGCTAGACTGACTTGGACAAGATCGATGAATGGGACAACCGCTTCCTGGCGTCGTTGTCCCATTTTTTATTATGCGTGCGGCCCGTGGTGGCCGGCGCGGTGGGCAGAGGTGTTTCGATGAGCCAAGAGATGATGGATAAAACCTGTCGCGAGTTTGCCCAGGCGCTTGCCGCGCGTGAGCCGGTTCCCGGCGGCGGTAGCGCGAGCGCCTTTGTGGGCGCGCTGGGAGCCTCGCTTTGCGGGATGGTCGCGCGCTACGGGGCGACCAATCCCGCGCTTGCCGATCGCGCAGACGATCTGACACACGCATTTGCTCAGGCAGACGAGTTGGCACAGGAACTTGTGGGTCTGGTCGCCGAGGACGTTCGTGCCTACGGACAGGTGTCCGCGGCGTATGGTATTCCGCGCGAGGACCCGGCTCGACCTGCGGCGATCCAGGACGCGTTGCATGTGGCGGCCATGCCACCGTATCGGATCATGGACGCCTGCGGGCGCGCGCTGGCGCTGCTCGAGGATATGGCCGACAAGGGCTCGCGCCAGCTGCTGTCCGACGTGGCGTGCGGTGCCGTGTTCTGCCGCGCCGCCATGCAGGGTGCGAGCCTGACGCTCTTTGCCAACACTACGTCTATGAAAGACCGGGCGCGCGCCGAGGAGCTCGAGACGGCGTGCGATGAGCTGCTGGATACGTGGCTACCGCGCGCCGATGCGCTGGCGCGCCGCGCTGCCGACGCCGCCAGGAAGAGGGGATAGCCATGGCAGAGCTGCTCAAAGGGGCTCCCGTTGCCCGTGCTTTGACTGAGGAACTCGCTGCTCGCTGCACCGCCCTGCGCGAACGGGGTATCGTGCCGACGCTGACCATCGTTCGCGTGGGCGAGCGCGAGGACGACCTGTCCTACGAGCGCGGTGCCCTCAAGCGCTGCGAGAAGGTTGGCATTGAGGCTCGCCGCGTTTTGCTTCCTGCCGATGTTTCGCAGGACGAGCTGTTGACGGCCGTCGAGGACATCAATACCGATTCGGCTGTTCATGGCTGTCTGATGTTCCGCCCGCTGCCCGCCGGCCTTGACGAGAACGCCGTCGCCGCAGCGCTCGATCCCGCCAAGGACGTTGACTCCATGACGCCGGCTTCACTGCTCACCACGCTTTCGGGGCGCGGCGAGGGTTTTGCCCCCTGCACGGCCGAAGCCGTGCTTGCTTTGCTGGATCATTACGGCGTTGAGCTGGATGGGGCCAAGGTTGCTGTGGTCGGGCGCTCGCTGGTGATTGGTCGTCCCGTTGCCGCCATGCTTACGGCGCGCAATGCGACCGTGACGACGTGCCATACGCATACGCGCGACCTTGCTACCGAGTGCCGTGCTGCCGACATTGTGGTTGCCGCCGTTGGACGCGCACGCACGATTGGCGCGGATGCGGTCCGCGAGGACCAGACGATCATTGATGTGGGCATTAACTGGGATGAGGACGCTGGCAAGCTGGTGGGTGACGTCGATTTTATTGCCGCGGAGCCGGTTGTTGGTGCCATCACCCCCGTGCCGGGCGGCGTGGGGGCTGTGACGACGGCGATCCTCGCCAAACACGTGATCGAAGCGGCCGAGCGCGCATCGAAATAGGCATTTTCGCACACAGGGGTCCCGAGGGGTCCTGAAGGGTTGCGGTTTCGCCCTTTTTGCGTCGAAGCGATACACTGTTGCCGTTTGATTTCTTCGCTCAAGGAGGATGCGCATGCCGTGCACAACGATTCTGGTCGGTAAGAACGCGAGCTACGACGGGTCGACGCTTGTCGCGCGTAACGAGGACTCGTCTAACGGGGTGTTTGAGCCCAAGCGTATGCGCGTGGTGCATCCCGACGAGCAGCCGCGCGTCTACACGAGCGTCCTGAGTCACCTGACCGTTGAGCTGCCCGATAACCCCATGCGCTACACGAGTGTCCCCGATGTTGTCCCGGGCCACGGCATCTGGGCCGAGGCCGGTTTTAACGAGCTCAATGTGGGCATGTCCGCAACCGAGACGCTCACCACCAATGAGCGCGTTCGCGGCGCCGACCCGCTCGTGGACTACGTGCCCGCCAAGGGCAACGAGGGCGAGGACGGCTATGTGCCGGCGCAGCTTGGTGGCCTGGGCGAGGAGGATATGGTGACCCTGGTCCTGCCCTACGCCAAGTCCGCCCGCGACGGCGTCCGTATCCTGGGCGACCTGCTCGAGCGCTACGGCACCTACGAGAACAACGGCATCGCCTTTAGTGATGTGGGCGAGATCTGGTGGCTCGAGACCATCGGTGGTCACCACTGGATTGCCAAGCGTGTGCCCGATGACGCCTATGTGACCATGCCCAACCAGCTGGGTATCG
This sequence comes from uncultured Collinsella sp., assembly GCA_900548495.1. Taxonomy (GTDB): domain Bacteria; phylum Actinomycetota; class Coriobacteriia; order Coriobacteriales; family Coriobacteriaceae; genus Collinsella. The sequence goes on from URKT01000008.1 coordinate 33,824, forward strand.
ACAGCTTTGACCTGGATGACGCCGAGGGCGCCCAGGCCGACCACATGTGCTCCGCCGACTTGCGCGCCTGGATGGCCGAGTGGCATCTGGACCTGACGCTGGGCGTCGAGGGCGACGGCCCGGCTGCGGTCTTTAACCCGCGCGAGGCCTTTGGCTCGCACAGCGACAGCGACCACGTCTACAACACGCCGCGCGCGTGGTACATGCAGCGCTGTCTCAACCCCAGCGACGTGTGGGATGGCCCCGACGCCGACTACACGCCCGAGAGCGACGATATCCCCTGGAGCCGCGTGCCCGAGCGCAAGGTGACCATCGAGGACATCAAGTACGTACTCTCGAGCCACTACCAGGGCACGGAGTACGATTGCTACGGTAGCAAGGGCACGCCCGCTACGCGTGGCGCATATCGCCCCATCGGCATCAACCGTAACAGCCAGCTCGCCGTGTTGCAGCTGCGTCCCTATGCGCAGCCGGCCTATCGCGCCGTGCAGTGGATGGCGTTTGGCTCCAACTCGTTTAACGCGCTGGTTCCGCTGTACGCCAACGTCGAGACCATGCCCGAGTACTATGCCGACACGCAGGCTCGCGTGACGTCCGAAAACTTCTACTGGGCCAACCGCCTGATCGGCGCGCTGGCTGACGTCCGCTTCCATGAGTGCGGTCGCGCGGTCGAGGATTATCAGGAGAAGGTCGGTGGCATGGGCCACAAGCAGATCCATGACGTCGACGCTGCCGTAGCCGCTCTGCCCGAGGCCGAGGTGCCTGCCGAGCTTGCACGCGCCAACGAGGCCTTTGCCGAGCGTGTCCGCGTGGAGACCGATGCCCTGCTGGGCAAGGTGCTCTACACCACGAGCTGCGCCATGAAGAACTCTTTCGCGATGAACGACAACGTGAGGTAGGGATTTCCCGTCGATCGAATAGCGCTAAAACGCTTTGTCGCTTTCACTCAATCTTGGGTACAAGAACGCCAATGCAGTTGTTTGTGATTGGAGACAACCATGGTTATGAAACTCGATCAGCTTGTTAACGGCGCCATCAATGTTGGCTTTGGCGCCGCCGCCGTTGCCGTCGAGGGCAGCAAGAAGGTTCTCGACGACCTCAATACCAAGGGTGAGCAGGTGCGCAAGGACGCAGGCGCTCCCGATATCGCCCGCAGCGTGTCCGATATGTTCGAGCAGGCCGGCGGTACCATCTCCGATCTGACCGAGCGCTTGGGCACGCAGGGCGAGACCGCGGCCCAGCGCGTGCTCGACGAGCTCATCCTTGCCCGTGTCCGCGTTATGACCGCCCCCGAGCGCACGGCCTTCCTGGCCCATGTGCGCGACATCGTCGATTCGGTCGAGGACAACGTGACCTCGGTGCCCGTCGAGTCCGTTGAGCCCGACGACGCAGAGGACGCCGAAGAGGCCGAGTAGCAGCGCAGATGGCAGATTCCACCACCGATTTCAACAATCTAGATCCTCTGGGTGACGAGGCGGCGGTTGTCGATGAGGTCGACGCCGCCGTCTCGGGCGCTCGCAAGAAGCCGCGCGCTGTCGATATGGTGCCCGAGGAGCCCGACGCGATGGCGCCGGACGAGGAATACCAGCTCACGCCGGCGGGTCGTCGCGAACGCATTGGGCAGATTGTTCGCCTGGTCAAAAAGTACCGCGTGTGGGATAACCTCACGCCGGTTCGTTTGCGCCGCCTGCTCGAGGAACTCGGCCCCATGTTCGTCAAGATGGGGCAGATTCTGGCTAACCGGTCCGAGATTCTGCCGCAACGCTTTTGCGACGAGCTGCGTCGTCTGCGCTCCGACGTGGAGCCGGTGCCGTACGAGGTCGTACTCAGTTGTCTGGAAGAAGAATACGGCCTGCGCCTGGGGGAGATGTTCGATGCGATCGACCCCAATCCGCTTGGTAGCGCATCGCTCGCGCAGGTGCACCGCGCTCGTCTGGTGACGGGCGAGGACGTGGCCGTCAAGGTGCAGCGCCCCGGTGCGCAGCAGGTTATGGCACAGGACATCGATATCATCCGCTCGGTGGTGCGTATCGTTTCCAAGTTCGTCAACACCGATCAATTCGTTGACCTGCACGGCGTAGTCGAGGAGCTGTGGACCTCGTTTCGCGAGGAGACCAACTTTTTGGCCGAGGCCAAAAACCTCAACGACTTCTACGAGTTCCATAAGAGCGTTCATGGCGTGACGTGCCCTAAATCCTATCTGGACCTGTGCACCGAGCACGTGGTGGTTATGGACTACGTCGACGGCATTTCGATCGCCGATCCTGAACGCTTGGTGGCCGAGGGCTATGACTTGGAAAAGATCGGTGCCGCAATCGTCGAGGATTACTCGACGCAGGTGCTCGATGACGGCTTTTTCCATGCCGACCCGCATGCGGGAAACATTATTCTCAAGGACGGCATCGTTTACTTTATCGACTTGGGCATGGTCGGACGCATGTCGAGTCACGATCGCGGTATCGTCAAGGACATGATTTTCGCCGTGGCCGAGGGTGACGTGCCCAAGCTCAAGGATTCGCTCATGCGCTTCGCCGTGACGCGTGGCGACTCGGCTGAGCTCGATCATTCGGCCTTTTTGTCCGATTTGGACTTTATCGTGGCTGACTTTGCGGGCCTTGACCTGAAGGATCTGGATATCGGCGAGTTTTTGACCTCGCTGTTAAACCTGGCGCGCAAAAACGACGTTGAGCTGCCGAGCGTGGTGACGATGTTCGCGCGCGGCATGGTGACGCTCGAGGGCCTGTTGACCGAGTACATGCCCAACGTCAACATGATTCAGATCATCCAGACGCATATCAAAAACGAAAAAAGCACTTATGCGCGCGTGCGTGATATGGGACGCGATCTTGCCGCGAGCAGCTATCGCGCGGCAAAAGGCTCGCTCGAGGCGGCCGAGTATCTGGGCTTGGCTTCGCGCATGCTTACGCGCGGCCAGCTTAAGGTAAACACGCAGATCATGAGCAGCGATAAGGCGCTGCGACAGCTAGGTGGGATTATCGACCGCATGTCGATGGCAATTGTGATCGCCGGTCTGTTTATCGGTTCGTCGGTGGTGTACTACGCGCGCATCGAGCCGGTTGTGTTTGGTATCCCAGTCATTGGCTTTATGGGCTACGTGAGCGCGCTGGTGCTGGCGCTTATGCTGGGCCGCAATATCTGGCTCAACAGCCACGGCGGCAAGCGCTAGAGGCTGCGACCGTCACCGCATTTTCCTATCGCAAACAATAGCTTTTACCTTGGGCTTCGCCTGCGTGCGAGGCCCTTTTGCGTGATACCATTTTGACGGTAATAATCGATGGCCTAGATGGTGGTGCGGAGACGCACGAATGCGCGGTTTTCCTGCGCGTTTGGGAGAATCGGGGTGCAAGTCCCCGGCTGTACCAGTAACCGTAATTCCTCTTGGCTCGGGATGTTCGCGTCGCAGATCGGACGGCGCGCCCGAGTCGTTAAGGTTAAGTCGGATCGCCTCCCATCTTGCATGCGGCTGCGGCGTATGCCGCCGGTGTGCATAGGGCTCTGGAGGGAAGGGGGACCCCGATGGGGGAACTCGAGCGCAACATGCGCGATGACGTGGGGCAGCTTCAAGGCAACGCTCCAAGTACAGACAATGGGGGACAATTGGATATGTTTGAGGACGAGTGCCAGCGTGCCTCGCTTCGTCGCCGTGGCGTAATCGCGCGCGGCGTGGCAAAGCGCTGCCTGGTGGCATTCCTGGCCTTCGCGATGGCCTTCAGCACCACGCCGGCTCAGCTGTGGGCCGAGGGTGCCGAGGGCATTACCGACGCTGTGGCTCAGGCTGCGACCTGTCTCTTATACACATCTGACGCTGCCGACGACGGAGAGAGTGTAGATC
>URKT01000009.1 GCA_900548495.1 uncultured Collinsella sp.
GGCAGCGTCAGATGTGTATAAGAGACAGGCGTTTAACAGCGCGCCGGCCTTATCGTTTGGCTAACGAGACGGTCCCGTTATGAATTGAAGTTCGTTGCAGAAACTACGCTCGAAACGCTACATCTGCTTGCGACGACGATCGCTCAGCGTGACACCAGCAGCCACGAGGGTGATACCGCCGATGACGAACACCTCGCCCGCAAGAGCGGAATTGTCGCCAGTCTGGGCGAGCGCGGCAGGCGCAGCCTGTTTCTTGGCAACGGGGGCCTTTGCAGCAGCCTGCGCAACCTGAGGCTTGGCCTGCGGCTCAACCTTGGGATGATACTTGTCGTACTCGGCCTGCGCGGCAGCCAGGGCATCCTTGGCATCGCCAAGCTCAGCCAGCGCGGCGGCATAGGCGTCGTTGGCATCGGACAGTTTGGCATCGGCATCGCTCAGAGCAGCCTTGAGGCCAGCGGCGGCATCGACGGCGGCCTTATAGCGAGCGTAGGCAGCGTTCAGCTTGACCAGCTTCTCGTTGCCCGTCGTGCCCGCGGCAAGGGATGCCTTGTGGTCGACAGCCTCAAGATCGGCCTTGAGTGCCTCATCGCTGGCAAGCTCGGCCTTGGCCTTGACGATCTCGAAGTTCGCATCGACGACGGCTTCGTTGGCGGCCTCGAGCTGCTTCTGGGCATCGGCGACGCCGGCGACGGCGGCGTCATAGGCGGCCTTGGCGTCGTCGACCGCCTTCTGGGCGCCGGCAAAGCGCTCGAAGGCCTTGTTCGCGGTAGCCAGCTCACCCTCAGCAGCCTTGGCCTTGGCCTGCGCATCGGACACAGCCTGCGTCTTGGCGGCAACTGCCTGCTTGGCGTCCGAAAGAGCAGTCGCGGCCTGGACATCTGCGGCCTGGGCCTTGTCTACACCAGTCTGGGCGGCATCGTCGGCCTTCTTGGCATCGTCAAGCGAGCCCTGCTTATTCGCAAGGTCCGCCTGGGCGGCATCGCGCTTGGCGGCAAGGTCCTTGACCGAAGCCGTGGCATTGTCATACGCCTCGTTGGCCTTATCGGACTTTGTCTTGGCGGTATCGTAATCGCCCTGTGCCTTCGCCTTGCGGGCGGAAGCCTTGGAGGCGTTCGTCTGGCATTCGGTGAGCTTGGAGTTAGCGTCGTCAAGCGCGGCCTGCGCGACGGTCGCCTCGTCCTTGGCAGCGTTGAGATTTGCCCTAGGAGTTTCGATGTCAACATTCTTCAAATTGACATCGGCAGCGCCATATGCCGCCTTCGCGATAGCGGTGGCCTCTTGTGCAGCTTCATAGTCGCTCTTGGCAGCAGCAACGTTACCGTTCGCTTCATTCGCGGCACTCTTGGCAGCATAGAGGGATGACTCCGCAGAGCCAAGCGCATCGTTTTTCACATCGCGCGCCTTCCGTGCTGCCGCAAGTTGATCTTGCAGCTGCGCCAGCTGCGCCTTCTGCGCGGCGGTACCACCGGCATGATAAACGGAGTCTACGTACGTGTTTACCAGGTTCTTGAACTCGTCAACCGTAAAATCGCCTTCGGCCCAGTTTCCCTGATAAATTGAAACAGGACTGGGTGCACCGTCATCCTCGGGCGTTGAGCGGTTGCCATCCTTACCGTAGCCGACGGCGAACCCAAAGGAATTAGCACCTGAATCAATAAAGTTCTCATAGTGGCCGGTGTTGCTATAGTCACCCCTGTCATAGTCGCGCTTTTCCGCAGTATACCAACCGATAAACGGCCAATCATCGCCGTACTTGTCGCCGTTATCGAAGGATGTTTCCCAATCTTTAGGATTATCTGACCCCTTGTAGGCGCCAGCACGTCCGGCAAGGTTTTCGTTATAGGACATATAAAAGCCCTCGCCGCTGTTCCCCGCGTGGTCCCAAACATTCGACGAATAGCAAACATCGAGCGCCGACTGCGCCATAGAGACAATGCTGACCTTCATGTCACTCAAGCCATTTGCGCGACGAATTCCATTGACCGCATTCATGTAGGTCAAGGTATTCTGCAGATTCACGAGCGAAAAAGCATTGTCAGCGTCAGATGCATCCAAGTTGACATAGTCGTCATACCATGCCGCCTTGCTAGCAGACCCATCAAGTAACTTCGCCGCATCGCTCGCGTTGGCACGCTGAGCAGCAGTAAACGACGTACTACTTGCGATGTGATTCATAAAGCCAAGCAGGCCAGCCTTGACAGCATCCGTATCCACCGTCATGTTTGCTTTTAGCTCAGAAATCTGCTGCTCAAGAGCTTTGACGTTTGCGCTGGCCGTGTTGTATTCATCATTCGCTTTGCTGTAGTCGCTGGTAGCATTCTCAAGAGCGCTTTTCTTCTGCTTTGCGACCTCTGCCAGACGGTCGTACTCTGTCTTCTTGTCGGCCTCGGTCTGCTGAGCTTGCTCGTAAGCAGCCTTGGCGGTGTTGTATTTGCTGGTCAAATCACCGAGTTTGCCGTTGGCTTCGTCGTATGCAGTCTGCGCTGACGAAACGGCAGCGTTGGCGGCGTTGACTTTTTCCTGCGCGGCGCTGGCATCAGTCTGTGCGGCCTGGAGGTTCGTTTGTGCGGTGGCGTCGGCAGCCTTCGCGGCATCAAGCTCGGTCTGCGCGTCCTTGAGCTCACCGGCAGCAGCTTTCTTGGCGGCCTCAAGCGCTTTTAGATCGATGCCCGTGCCCGAGATGGCGGCATCGAGCGCTTTCTGGGCGTCGTTCAGCTTATCCTGGGCGTTGCCGCACGCGGTGGTCGCAGCGGCAAGGGCATTGGCGGTCTCCTGCTTCTTGACCTGGGCAGTCGTCAGAGCAGACTCGGCATCACTCTTTGCCTGCTCAGCATTGTCGGCGGCGGTCTTAGCGGCATCGAGCTCACCCTCGGCCGTCTTCACATCGGCATTCGCCGCATTGAGCTTGGCCTGCGCGTCCTCGACGGCCTTCTTAGCGGCCTCGTACTCGTCCATACCCATGGCCTCGAGCTTGGCCTGCGCATCGGCGAGGGCCTTCTTGGCCTCATCCTGCTTTGCCTTGGCGTCCTTGAGCGCCTGGGTCTTATCCTCGACACTCTTGTTGGCCTGATCGAGCTGATCGTTCAGGTCGCCCAGCTTCTTCTGCTGCCGCTCGGCCTTGTCAACAGCCGCCTTAAGCTCGTCGATCTTCTCCTGAAGCGCGGCTGCCTCGGCCTCGTTCTGCTCGGCGGCGTTATCGGTCACGGCCTGCGAGGCCTGATTCTTTTGCTGCTGCGCCTGCTTTTGAGACTGGCCCGCCGCGTCGGCTTTCTTCTGGGCGGCATCGTAGGCGGCCTGAGCGTCCTTGAGCTGCTTTGCCGACTCCTCGGCCAACTGGGCAGCCGTCTTTACGACCGCCTGGTTACCGGTGGCAACGGTGTTCTCGATAGCGCTGTCGCCCTTCGTGGCGTCACCGTTATCTGCCGTCGGTGCGGCGATTGCCGCCAGCGGCGACATGAGCGGCTGAGCGATGAGGCCCGCCGTCAAAACGGTTGCGACGGCGCGGTTGGCAACGCCCTTGACGGTGACGGCCTTGGCCCGAGGCTCAAAGTGCTGTGGGATATAGTTTGCCATGGCTTTCTCCCTTTGACACGGATGTATCCATACGCCTCAAAATGTAGGAGCTGATTTTTGAATTCTGTTGCGCAACATTGGTCACCAGCGGATTTTTTGAAATTCGCGCTCTCGTGCTTCACAATTTCGTCACATATGTAGGAGCTGGTGCATCATATTCTTGCGGGATCGAATTGAGCCTGTGATTTGCATTTGCTCCCGCGTCATCCGCCCTATCGGATTCCGCATCCAACAGACACCCCGCCCGCCACGGTGTAGAGTTAAGACAACGGGCGCGTTGCGCGGACCGCGCTGGAACGAGGTGGACATGGAACTCGACAAACAACAGATCAAGCGACTGCGCGAGCGTCATCATCGACGTCACGGCATCCGCCCCGCTCATAGTGAGGCTGCCAAGCAGGCTGGTCGCTTTTTAAAGCGCGCGTTCAACATTCGCGAGGGTCGCGCGCCCTACCACGTAATTCGCAAGCGCTTTGTAAACGGGGCACGCCTGACCGGCTCTCACCTGTGTATCCTCATCATCGCCATGCTCATCGCAAGTATCGGTCTCGATATCGACTCGGACATCGCCATCGTGGGCGCCATGCTCATCTGCCCGCTTATGGGATCGGTCCTTGCCATGGCATATGGCATCGCCACGCTCGACCGCGAGATTACCGTCGAAGCCGTCGCCGGCCTTGCGCTGCAGATGGCCTTTTGCCTGGTCACGTCCACGCTGTACTTTAAGCTCTCGCCCCTTGGCACCACCACGGCCGCCATCATCGACAACTCGACACCCACCGTCTGGGACCTTACCGTCGCACTCGCAGGCGGCTTTGCAGGCGGGCTGGGCAACTCGCGCGACCAGGAACCCGCCACGCTCATCGCCGGCGTGGCCGTGGCGACCGCGCTCATGCCGCCTCTGTGCGCGGCGGGCTATGGCATCGCCATCGCAAGCGGGTCGCTGTTTCTCTCGGCGCTTTACGAGTTTGGCATCAACGTGGTCTTTATCGCACTCGCGGCCGAAGCCGTATTACTTATCTTGCGCGTGCCGCTCAAGCGCGACCTCAACGGCGACGGCATTGTAACCGCCGAAGAAGATGCCGAGGTCGACGAGCTATCGCGCAAGGTGCGCCGCCGCATCATTGTGGGTACGGTAGTCTTTGCCATCCCCTGCATCGTTATGACGGCGGGGTCTATTGGCTCGGCGCAGACCGGCGTGCAGGACGGCTACGGTGTCACCGAAACTACGCGCGAACTTGCCGCGGTGCTGCCGGGCTTTAAGGATTACACCGTCGCCGTCGAGACCTCAGCTGCCGAGGGCGAGGAAGAGGGCATCGTCGAGCGCGAGGTTGTCGCCCACGTGACGACAAGCGAGGCGCTCGGGGCGCACGATCGCCACGTCGCCCGCAAGCTCATAGACCTCAACGTACCAGGACTCGATCGCGTGGAGTTCGATGTGAAGTGATGCAGAGCGCGGGATGAATGCTCGCACGGACGCAAGTTACGACGAGGCGCAGGTGCGATACGGACACGAGCAAATAGCGGGGTGCAGTTCACACCCGCGCCCCGCTCGCTTTTTTATTGCCGTGAATCAACTGTCCGAATCGACCTCGCCAGACTCCACCGTAAACGCCGGATCGGTGCTCACAAGATAAAATCGGGTCACCTTAGTATTTCTAATTAGGTAAATCTGCCCTTGATTGCGTCGGCGCGATATATATGCAACGTGAACCGTGCCGAACTCTTCGCCGTTTTCCTTCTTTAATACCAAGATATTGGGATCGTCCGTACGCTTAAACTGCCCGTCAACGCAGCTGTCGTCTTTGTCGACCAGTTGCCACCGATGGTTATCCTCTTCAAGAAAGGCCAGGGTTTCCAGACTCGTCTTGTCGTCCCGATAGTAACCGTCAATGGCAAACCCTTCGGAAGCGCATTCCTGCATATAGGACGTTTCTCGGCTTATAGCAAACAGCCCTGTAGCGCCCAGGAGCACAGCCAGGCAGACCACTGCAAGGGTTATCGAAATAGTACGGCGACCCATGTTAGCCCAGCCGATAGTTGCTTAACGGAGCGCGAAACATACCTGGAACCTCCGATATCAGGGGGAAGGTCGCCAGCAGGCTGGCGACAACTATATGTTTCTGATATCAAACCATATGGCTGCCACTCGCGGAGGGGGCATCGGCGAACGGCGTGTTTTCATACTCCATTGGTCAAACCTAAGCGCGGCCCTACAGCTCGTACTTGTACACACGGTAGATGTACTTTTCGGCTTCCATCTCGTAGGTGGCGATGGCCAGACCGTAGCGGTCGTACTCGGCAAAGGTCTTGGCCTGGCCCGATGCCACGAGCATGCTGTTCGAATTGCCGACGCGCTGAGTGCTGCTGACGTAGCCCGAGAACGGCACCGCGATCTGGTCTTCGAGCTCGTAGGTGCGCGCGATCTCATCCACCGTAAAGATGCGCCCAAACGAATGCGTTCCCTTGCTGTAGTCGGTCACCACCGCGGCGCCCAGCTGGCCCCAGTCGAACTTGGGATAGCGCTCGGTCGCACCAAAGTTGTTGTCGTATAGCAGCACCTGGTAGCGACCAGTCGCTGCCGTGTCAGAACTTGGCAGATAGGTCACACTGTGCTGGCCTGCGTTGAGCGAAAAATCGCCTTGGGCCTGCAGTAACTTGTCCTCAAAGCCCGAACCGGCCCATTGCCACTCCTTTCTATTTCTGGGTCCATCTTCTCACTGCTGGCGGCCGAAAATGATCCGTTTTCCTCCGTCCCCGACGGATCATTTTTTAGTACTTGAAGAAGCCCTCGCCCGAGCTTTCGCCCAGCTTACCTTCGTCGAGCATTTTCTTGAGGACGGACGCCATAGCCTTAAAGTTGTAGGGCATCATCATCTTTTTGAGCAGCGGGCTCACCAAGCCCGGGACCTTCTGATACTGCATGACGATGTTGTAGGCCGTCTGGATACCAACCGTGTCGAATACGCGGAACGGGCCTTTGGGGGCACCGGTGCCACGCGTCCATGCGAGGTCGATGCTCTTGGGATCGCTCACACCCGAGACGTACAGGTCCAGGCCCGAAAGCAGCCACGGCACCAGCATGGAATTGAGCAGATAGCCGTTCTTTTCCTTGTTGACGGGCAACGCCAGCATACGGATGTCGTTGGCAAAGTCGACGAGCTCATCGAAATAGCGCTTGTCGGTCTGGTCCTGAGCCATGACCTCGGTCATGTTGTTCTTCCAGATGGAATTGGCAAAGTGCAGCGACAGGTACTTCTCGGGGCGGCCGGTGTACTTGGCAAAGGTACTCGGCAGCAGCGTGGAGGAGTTGGTCACGACGACGGTCTTTTGCGGGAGAACCGGGGCAAGCTTCTTGTAGAAGTCGATTTTTGCCTGGGTGTCCTCGGCCATAGACTCGATGACCAGGTCGGCGTCGGCCACTGCCTTGGCAAGATCGAGCTCCAGCTTGAGCGTGGAGTAGGCACGCTCGACGGCAGCGAGTGCCGCCTCCTTGTCGAAGGGCTGGCCGCTATCGGCGATACCGGCGCACCACTCGCCCGTGCCGTCCGCCATGCCCTCGATAGCAGCGATGTACTCCTCACGCACATGATCGATCTTGGGCTGGGTGCGGCCGATGCTGCCCTCGCTGCGCAGCCAAATCGTTACATCAAAGCCGCAGTAGGCAGCCTGAAAGGCAATCTGGCTTCCCAACACGCCGCCGCCGGCAACGCAAACGGTCTTGTAGCTCATGGGACGGTCCTCTCTTACGTAACTCCATAGATATGTATTTATTCAACCGTAAGGGGACTGCGCGCTGGGGGTGGGTTCTATAAACGGACGGTAATTTGCGGCGAACGGCAACACCTGTTCATTATCTCAGGGTTCCATGTCCAGCAAAAAACGGGTGGTAGCCGGCGCGGCTGCCACCCGTTTGTCTTATATCTAGCCCATAGCAGGCCAGCTACTTCTTAATGCCGCGTCCCAGGCGCTTGGCGACCGATGCAACGGCCTCCTCGCTGGCCGGCCCGCAGCTCACGCAGCCGTCATGGGCACGCATCTGGCCAGTGACCTCGTCCATCGCGAGCGGCGCCACCTTCTCGAGCTTAAAGCCCTTACCGGCGCGCATGTTTTCCTTGGCCACGCTGATCATGAGCTTAATGCGGTTGAGCTGGTTGACCTCGGACGCACCGGGGTCGTAGTCCACCGCGACGATATTGCTCTCGGGGTGCTGACGGCGCAGCTCCTTGATCACGGCCTTGCCCACCACATGGTTGGGCAGGCACGCGAAGGGCTGCGTACAGATAATGTTGGGCGCACCGTGGTCAATCAGATCGAGCATCTCGGCCGTGAGCAACCAGCCCTCGCCCATGTTGTTGCACACCGAAAGCACCGTGCGGGCCTTGTCGGCCATGGTGCCGATGCGCTCGGGCGCCTCAAAGCGGCGGGACTTTTCGAGCATCTCCTCCACCGGCGTACGCATCCAGTCCACGAGCTTAATAAGCGCTTGCATGCCCGCGCGCGTAGTGGCAGAGCTTCCCAGCTCGTCCTTCTGCAGCTCGGCGTTGCTCATGGAGTACAGGAAGAAGTCGAGCAGGCCCGGTACTACGGCCTCGCAGCCCTCGCGCTCGATAACGTCGACCACGTGGTTGTTGGCCGTGGGATGGAACTTGACCAGGATCTCGCCGACCACGCCCACGCGCGGCTTGGTGCCCTCGCCCGCAAGCGGCATGGTGTCGAACGCACGGATGGCCTCGCGGCACAGCTTGGTGTAGTTGTGGCGGTTGAATTTGGGCGCCAGTTTGCGGGCGCGCGCCATGTACTCCTCGTAGAGCGCGTTGGCGGCGCCGGGCGTGGCCTCGTACGGGCGGCAGCGGTAGAGCATCTGCATCATCACGTCGCCAAAGAGCACCGCGTAGACTGCCTGCTTAAGCAGCGCCGGCGTAATCTTAAAGCCGGGGTTGTCCTCGCCGAGCGCCACTGCCGAAAGCGAGATCACCGGAATCTCGGGGTGGCCGCTCTCGCGCAGGGCCTTGCGGATGAGTGCGATGTAGTTGGTGGCACGGCAGCCGCCGCCGGTCTGGCTGATAACCACAGCCGTCTTGGAGAGGTCGTACCGACCGCTCTCGATGGCCTCCATGATCTGGCCCGTCACCAAAATGGACGGATAGCAAATGTCATTGTTCACATAGCGCAGGCCGGCCTCGACGGCGTCGTGATCGGTCGAGGGCAGCAGCTCCAAGTTGTAGCCGGCACCGCGGAACACCTCTTTGACCAGGTCAAAGTGGATTGGCGCCATCTGCGGGCACAGGATGGTGTAGCCTTCCTCGCGCATCTGCTCGGTAAAGGGCACCTTGGGCCACGCGGTCGAAGCGCTCTCGCGCTGAGCCTCAAACGTGTACTTGCGGCTCGCGAACGCGGGAGCGTCCGTGGAGGGCGCCACCGGCGCGGCATCGCCCTGCTCGTAGGCCTCGCCCGCGGCCATGGCCTCTGCCAGGCGCTCGGCCTCCTGGTCCTTGAGCGCGGCCATGAGCGAGCGGATGCGGATGCGCGCGGCGCCCAGATTGGACACCTCGTCGATCTTGAGCACGGTGTAGATCTTGCCGCTGGCCTCCAGGATCTCCTGCACCTGGTCGGTAGTCAGAGCGTCCAGACCGCAGCCGAAAGAGTTGAGCTGAATCAGGTCCAGGTCGTTGCGCATCGTCACAAAACGGGCGACCGCGTACAGGCGGCTGTGGTACATCCACTGGTCGACGACGCGAATCGGACGCTCGGGCTTCACGAGATGCGCAAGCGAATCCTCGGTAAAGACCGCAAAGCCAAAGCTCGAGATAAGCTCGGGCAGGGCATGGTTGATCTCGGGGTCGTTGTGGTAAGGACGGCCGGCAAGCACAATGCCGTGGCCACCGTGATCCTCGACCCACTTAAGGGCCTCCTCGCCCATGGTCTGGATGTCCTCGTGGAAGCGCGCGTCGGCCTCAAAGGCAGCGTTGACGGCGGCATCGACCTCGGAGCGCGTGATCTTGGGACCGCGCACGCGACCGCGACCGGCTTGCGCATCGGCCACACGGTCGACAGCGAGCACCTGGTACAGACGGCGCTTGAGCTCGGTCTTATCGTGATAGGGCACAAACGGATACAGGAACTCGATGTTCTGCTCGCGGATCTCGTCGATATTGAGCGCCAACGCCGTGGGGTAGCTCATGACGATGGGGCAGTTGTAGCAGTTGCCGGCGGTCGGATCCTCCTTGCGCTCCCAGCGCACGCACGGCATCCAAATGAAGTCGACATCGCGGTCGATAAGGTTCATCACATGGCCGTGGCTCATCTTTGCCGGGTAGCACACGCTCTCGGACGGCATGGACTCGATGCCCGCCTGGTAGGTCTTCTTGCTCGACTGGTCGGACAGCTGTACGCTAAAGCCCAGGCGTGTAAAGAACGCGTGCCAGAAGGGGTAGTTCTCGTACATGTTGAGTGCGCGCGGGATGCCGACGGTGCCGCGCGGGGCCTCGTCGGGGCTCAACACCTCGCGGTTAAAGAGCAGCTCGTTTTTCTTTTTGAAGAGGTTGGGGGCCTCGGTCTTCTGCTTTTTGTGGCCGGCGCCCTTCTCGCAGCGGTTGCCGGTAATGAAGCGCCTGCCGCCGCCAAAATCGTTGACGGTGAGCTGGCAGTTGTTGGAGCAACGGCCGCAGCGGACGTGTTTTTGCGTCACGGTGAGGTGCGCGATGGCCTCGGCCGAAAGGATGGTCGAAGTGCCGTCGGCGCCGGCGCGATCGCGGGCGAGCAGGGCAGCACCGTAGGCACCCATGCAGCCGGCGATGTCGGGGCGCACGGCGTGAACGCCGGTGAGTTGCTCAAACGCACGCAGCGTGGCATCGGACATAAAGGTGCCGCCCTGGACGATCACCTGGCTGCCGATCTCCTTGGGGTCGCGCAGCTTAATGACCTTGAACAGGGCATTCTTGATGACGGAATAGGACAGGCCGGCCGCGATGTCGCCCACCGTGGCGCCTTCCTTTTGCGCCTGCTTGACGCGCGAGTTCATAAAGACCGTGCAGCGACTGCCCAGGTCGACCGGGGCCTTGGCATGGATGGCGGCGTCGGCGAACGCGCGCACGTCCATGTTCATAGAGACGGCGAAGCTCTCGATAAAGCTACCGCAACCCGACGAGCAGGCCTCGTTGAGCATGATGTGCTCGATCACGCCGTCCTTGACGCGTAGGCACTTCATGTCTTGGCCGCCGATGTCCAGAATGAACTCGACGCCGGGCAGGAACGCCTTGGCGCCGCGCAGGTGCGCAACGGTCTCGATCTCGCCGGAATCGGCCTTGAGGGCCTCGATGAGCAGCGCCTCGCCATAGCCCGTGGTGGTCACGTGGCCGATGGTGCAGTCGGCGGGGATGTGGTTGTAGAAATCGGCCATGATGACCTTGGCCGTGCCCAGGATGTCGCCGTTGTTGTTGCCGTACCAGGTGTGCAGCAGCTGACCGTCCTCGCCCACGAGCGCGGCCTTCATGGTGGTGGAACCGGCGTCGATACCGATGAACACGCGGCCGGTGTAGCCTTCGAGCTTGCCCTTGGGGACGACCTCGGTGTCGTGGCGGCCCTTGAACTCGGCAAAGTCCTCGTCGGTGGCAAAGAGCGGATCCAGACGCTCAACCTCGGCACCCTGCGTGTCACCCAGGGCATCGATGGCCTCGATGAGCTGCGGGAACGTGCTGAGCTTGTTGGACTCGTGCGCCATGGCGGCGCCGCTCGCCACAAACAGGTGAGCGTTTTGGGGCACGATACGGTGCTCCTCGTCCAGGTTGAGCGTGAGGTAGAAGCGGTGACGCAGCTCGGAGAGATACTGCAGCGGGCCGCCCAGGAAGGCGACGTTGCCGCGGATGGGACGGCCGCATGCCAGGCCCGAGATGGTCTGGGTCACGACAGCCTGGAAGATGGAGGCGGCCACGTCCTCGGGGCGGGCGCCTTCGTTGAGCAGCGGCTGGACGTCGGTCTTGGCAAAGACGCCGCAGCGGCTGGCGATGGGATAGATGGTGGTGGCGTTGGCCGCGAGCTCGTTGAGGCCGCTCGCATCGGTGTGCAGCAGGGTTGCCATCTGGTCGATGAACGCACCCGTGCCGCCGGCGCAGGTGCCGTTCATGCGCTGCTCGATGCCGTTGTCGAAATAGATGATCTTGGCGTCCTCGCCGCCCAGCTCGATGGCGACATCGGTGGCAGGGATGAGGGTCTCGACGGCACGCTTGCTGGCGATGACCTCCTGGACAAACTCCAGGTCGAGCCACTGGGACAGCAGCAGGCCGCCCGAGCCGGTAATGGCGCAGGTCATCTGAGCCGTCGGCAGCACGGTCGCAGCACCCTCGAACAGATCGCGGGCACAAGCGCGGACGTCGGTGTGGTGGCGCTGGTACTTGGCGTAGACGATCTGGTTGTCGTCGTTGAGCACGGCGAGCTTAACGGTGGTGGAGCCCACGTCAATGCCCAGGTGCAGGTTGCCGCGGGCGTTCTCGGAGTTGAAGATCGCGCCTTCGGGGGCCTGGCCGGCGGCTACGGAATCGGCGGCGGTGGCGGGCTCGCTAGCGACGGACGTCTCCCCCGCCGCGTTCTTGGCATCGGCAACTGCCTCAGCGACTTTCTCGACAGCCGCGGTCGCGGCCTTCTGCGCGGCATCCACCACGGAGGGTGCAGCTTCACGCGCGGCAGCGACCATACGGTCCTTTATGCCCTCGACGAGTTTGCTCATTGTCTCTCCTCTTAGTTGTTGGACTCGACGGGCGCGGCGGTGTCGGCCGCGTCCTCGAGCTGTAGGTTCAATAGCTTCATGCCGTATTCCGGCACGTTGATATCGATGGGTTGGCCATACAGGTCACCAGGGCGCACAAAAGCGAGCACCGTCATAATGCGCGCCATGGCCTCGGGCGATTCGGTAAGCCCACGCTCAAACCAGCGCTGAATCATGCCGACCTCGGCACTCACGACGTAGGTGACGTAGTAGTCAAAGAACGTGCCCAGCGCCAGGCCCAAAATGCCCGTCTGCGCACGCGGCACCACAGCCTCACGCGCGGTGTCGATGATCCTTTTAATGAAGGCCTGGTCGCCGCCCGGACCCAGCAGCGCACCGATTAAGTCGCGATTGGCCGCAAGATAACGCAGCAGCTCAACCGAACCGGGCGCCGGCTCGAGCTCATCGATGTTGTGATAGAGATCAGGCAGCTGAGCTGCGGTGATGAGCTCAATGCGCTCACGGATCTCGGCCAGCAAGCCGTCCTCGATTTGATTGATAAAGTCGGGAATATCGCGGTAGTGCGAATAGAACGTGCGGCGCGTAAGGCCAGCGCGCTCGGTGAGCGACGCGACATTAATGCGCGAAAGGTCGCCGCTTTCGGCAAGCTCGCTGGCAAGTGCCTGGCGAAGGGCACGCTGCGAGCGAAGGGACCGGCGATCGCATTTCTCGAGCTGGGACAAGCGTCCTCCTTGTTACTCAGCCTGTGCGCTATTGCACAGTGCGAGTATTATTGCACACCGTGTGCATCAACACGTAAAGGCAATATTTGGGATGTGACGAAGGGGCAGTCCTTTTGTCGCATTATTCGATGACGGTGCGGGAGTTTTGCTTGCGCATGGTGGCGAGCATGTGTTTGGGGACGGCGTGGACCATGCAGCTGCCGATAGTCGCGCTCGCGGCGGCTTTAGCTGCATCGCTAGCGTTTTTGGTCGCGTAGCTGTGACGGAAACGCTTGAGCATGGCAATGTCGTTGCCGCCGTCTCCATAGACCGCGACCTCGTCCTCGGCAATGCCGTAGTAGCCCGCCAGCCAGGACACACTCTCGCCCTTGTTGCACGCCGCGTCCGTGATCTCAAACATCACCGGGTCAAACGGCGCGTTGACTACACGGTCCGAGCGCTCGGCCAAATATGCCTTAAGGTCGCGCTCCAGCTCGAGCGAGGTCACGCGGCAGTTGATTTTGCACACGTCATGGCGCAGGATGTCACCGATCGACTGGTCGAAATACTGCTCCTCGTGATACCCGCCACGTGCACGCATACCGCGCATCACGATGCGCTTGATGGGGCTGTCCTTTTTAAAGCCCGCCTGGTGCATCTCGAACGACCCGCTCGAGAACATGCCATCGGGCGTGGAGCAATCAAAGCAAATGTCCGGGAACGCCTTGAGCAGCTCCTCGGTGACCTGTGGGTCGATGGTCCAGGTCTTGAGCACCTCGCCATGGCTGTCGCGCACGATGGACCCATTGGAGCAGCAGGCGTCAAGCGCCAGGCCCGTAAAACCATGCTCGCCAATCGGCAGCGTCGAGCGCCCGGTCGCGGGAACCACATGCAGGCCAGCCTCGGTCAGCTCGCGAATGGCACGGCGGATGGTCCCATCTGCCTCGTGCAGGGCGTTCAGCAGCGTTCCGTCTAAGTCACTCGCAAACATCTTGATCATGGGCATGCCTCTCCTTCGTCTGCACGATATTGTAGACGAGAACGGGCGCGCCCCAAGAGAGGCACGCCCGTCAGTCGAAAGATTGTCCTAAACCGCAGAAGGGCCGTGTTCGCCAGTACGGATGCGGATAACTTCTTCGACCGGCCCGACCCAAATCTTGCCGTCTCCGACGGCGCCGGTGCGGGCGGCGCTGCAGATGATGTCGACAATGCCGTCGACGTGCTCATCGGCGCAAATGAGCGTGAACTGCACCTTAGGAATCGTGTTGACAAGCAACTCGTTGCCGCGCACGTATTCCTTCCAGCCATGCTGTGAGCCGCAGCCCTGCACCTGGTTGATAGTCATACCGCGAACATCAGCAGCAAACAGCGCATCTTTAAGAACCTCAAGCTTCTCAGCACGAACGATCGCCGTAATCTTCTTCATAGTGAATTCCTCTCTTTAATAAAGAAATGAATTGCTCATTCATGTGGCACGGGTTTTCCAAATGCCGCAAACCAACCTCAGAGATCAAAAAGTTCAACTGACTGGTCTTAGCAGGTTTCCCAAGTGCCGCAGATTGCCGCGAAAGAGGAGCGAAGCGTACTTAAGTACGTGAGCGACGATTGAGCGGCAAGGTGCGGTGCTTGGGGAAGCTGCTAATCGAGTCCGGAGAACGAGGGATATGCGCTCTCGCCGTGCTGACTCGCATCCAAGCCCAGCGCCTCGTCGGCCTCGTCCACACGCAGGCTGCCGTGGAACAGCGCCTTGACCACCGCGGCGATCACCAAATCGAGCACCAGCACAATAGCGACCGTCACCACAATGCCCAAAATCTGCGAGATGAGCAACGACACGTCGCCCGTGTAGAGCAGGCCGCCCTTACCGGTCCACGAGAGCTCCGGCACGCAGAACAGGCCCGTGAGCACGCCGCCCAAGATGCCGCCAATGCCGTGGCAACCGAACGCGTCGAGCGCATCATCGTAGCCGAACTTGGTCTTAAGATGACTGATGGCCAAGTAGCAGACGGGCGACACGATCAGGCCCATAACCAGCGCTGCCCACGGCTCGACAAAGCCCGCGCCGGGCGTGACCACCACAAGGCCCGCAACCAAACCGGTGCTGGCACCCACCAGCGTGGGGCGGCCGGTATGCACGCGTTCGACGGCAAGCCACGAGACCATGCCTGCCGCGCTGGCCGTCACGGTGTTGAGGATGGCGAGTGCCGCCACGGCATCGGCCTTAAACTCGCTGCCGCCGTTAAAGCCAAACCAGCCAAACCAAAGCAGGCCGGCGCCTAGCGCCACAAACGGCACGTTATGCGGACGATAGCTCACCATGCCAAAGCCGCGACGACGGCCGAGCATTAAGCAAAGAATCAGGCCCGTCAGACCGGACGAGATGTGCACCACGTCGCCGCCGGCAAAGTCGAGTGCGCCGATGATGTCGCCGATAAAGGAGCCCTCGCCGCCCCAGACCATGTGGGCGAGCGGCGCATAGACCACGAGCAGCCAAATGCCCAGGAAGGCCGTCATGGCACCAAACTTAACGCGGCCGGCCAGGCTGCCCGTGACGATAGCGGCCGTGATCATGGCAAACGCCATCTGAAAGGCGATGTTAATGATCCGAGGATAGACGGCGCCATCCGCGGCATTGCCCTCAGCCGCCTGCAGCACCTGGCCGAGCACCGGCAGGCACAGCAGCTGGTCAAGGCCTCCAATAAACGGACTCGAGCCGTTACCGCCATAGGCCAGCGACCAGCCGGCAACAATCCACAGTACACCGACCAAACCAATGGCGCCAAAGCACATGAGCATGGTGTTGATGACATTTTTGCGCCTGGACAGGCCGCCATAGAAAAACGCCAGACCCGGTGTCATTAAAAACACGAGCATGGTGCAGACGAGCATAAACGTTGTCGATCCTGTATCGTACATTCGCTCTCCCTTGGTCGCATGAACGTTGTCGGCGCCCATAATGCGGCCGAGGGGCAACTGGTGTAGACCAGATACGGCGTTGTTAAACGCTGCGTTGTCGAATGGAAACGGTGCCGCAATCTTGGAAACGGCGCGGCAACGGACGCGAAACGGACGGGAAATACGCGAGCAAGGAAGCCGTGAGCGCGCCCGTCCCGGCTAGTGGCGGAACAGCTCGCGGGCTCGGTCGCGGAGATTAGTTGCTCGAATGACACCTTCGTAGCGATTGATGCGCAGACGCGGGAAGGCGTTAAAGAAGCGTAGGTCGCGGCGGCTGAGCGACACGCTTGGCACCGGACGGCTCATGCGCTTGCCGGCAAGGCGACGACTGAGCGACGGACGCGGCATGTTCGGCGCGGCATCGGCCACGCGGCGGGCAGCGAGCGCCAGGCCGCGAGCACCATCCGAGATAAACGTCGGCATCAAAGCCTTCTCGCGCAGGGCATCGAGCGCGGCGTCACCCAGCTCGGCCAGCCACGCGTTAACGGCACGGCTACGGATGTGCGTCTGTGCCACCGAGTCAATCGTAGAATCGGGAATACGTTCGAGCATTGAGTCCGAGGCATCGGCAAGCGATTCGTTGATGCGATCGGCAAGGTCGGCGCGCACGCGCTCCAGCTGATCGGACAGACGCCGCCAGCTCGCCAACGAGCACACCGCGTCGACCATCATCGCGACCGCGACGATAAAGGCGGACAGCCGCACAATCAGCACCGGCAGATGGCCAAGCAGCCCCAGCAATGCCGGCTCCACTAAACGGCAAATGCACAACGCACCCAGGCCAAACGCGCAGGCCCAGTACAGACAGATACGTCCGTGCAGGTTAAACGGCAGATGCGAATAGTCCCAAAAGCGAGCGCCCGTTGTTTTTTCCAACAGCACGCCTACGCTGTACTCAATCACGCTGCATACGAGCGCTGCAGCGACAAACTGGCTCGGGGCATCCGGAATCCCGCGCAACAGCAGCCAGCAGGCAATGCCGCCCGCGCCATAGATAGGGCAACACGGTCCCAGCAAAAAGCCGCTGTTGGCAAAGCGTCCGTGGTTGAGCATGGCGCAGACTGTCGATTCCCATGCCCAGCCGCAAAAACCGTAGAAGGCAAACGAGAGCACCAGTGCCGAGAGCGGGCAGGCGGCAAGCGTCGCGCCGTCAAAGGACATGTCGATCGCGGTCCCCACCGTCTACCCTCTCCTCTTTTCACTCGATGCTTTACTCACGCTATCGTCCGTCTCGTCCTTGCGCGGCAGGCGGCCGGCGACCGTCTCACGCAGAGCACACCATTTATCCGCCAGACAAACAATCCACGCCTCGCGACACGTCGGCGGCACGGGCACCAGCGGAAACATATGCCGCACGATGATATTCCGCTCGCGCAACGTCAGCTCAAAATCTTCCTCGGCACGCGCCAGGGCAAAAAACGGATGTCGAAATCCGTGCAGGCGATGACTCGGGTTGGGGTCGTGCCAATCGTAGAGAAAGTAATCGTGTAACAAGGCTCCGCGCAGCAGCGAGGCGCGGTCGACCAAAATGCCTGCACGGCCCAAGCGCTCGGCAAAGGACAGGCTCGCCCGCGCCACCGAGATCACATGCGCATACACCGTCACATCGCCATGCTGGATAAACTCGCGCGTCAGGTCCAGACGGCCCGCCTGTGCCAGTTGACGGGCAGCATGGTCTACTTCGCACGCGATTTTCTCGGCACGAACGGCATCGGACATGCTGCCTCCTTCCAGCGGCTCACGGCGGCAAGCCACGGCCTGCACGTATTGAAAAAATCATCATCGAATCTATCAGTATGGCATCGGACAAAACGTTTTGCCCCACCAGTTGGCGAATTACCGCGCCGCCGTCACATATCAAACGCCAAAATGTGCGAGACTGTCTTGTGCAATTGTGTCGGCCGAGGGAGCGCCGGCGCTCGATTCGCATGGAGTAACCCACAACGATGCTGCTTACGCAAACGACAACGCCCGAGGACGTCAAGGCTCTCGACCGCGCCGAGCTTCCGCTGCTCTGCGGCGAGATTCGCCACGCCATCCTCGAAAGCTCCGCCGCTGTCGGCGGACACGTTGCCCCCAACCTGGGCGTCGTTGAGCTTACGGTTGCGCTTCATCGCGTGTTTAACTCCCCCATCGACAAGATTGTCTTTGACGTTTCGCACCAGACCTACGCCCACAAGGCGCTGACGGGGCGCGCGTACACTTATATCGATCCGGAGCGTTATGGTGAGGCTTCTGGCTTTGCCAATCCCGACGAGTCCGAGCATGACCTGTTTGCCATGGGGCACACCTCCACGTCGGTGAGCCTGGGCTGCGGCCTGGCGCACGCTCGTGACCTGGCGGGCGATGCATACAACGTCATCGCCATCATTGGCGACGGCTCGCTTTCGGGCGGCCTGGCGTTTGAGGGCTTCAACAATGCCGCCGAACTCGACAGCAACCTGATCATCATCGTCAACGATAACGACCAGTCCATTGCCGAGAACCATGGCGGCCTGTATCGCAATCTGGCCGAGCTGCGCGCCAGCAACGGCGGCTGTGAGCGCAACATTTTCCGCGCGATGGGGCTCGACTACCGCTATCTGGACGCCGGTAACGATGTGTTGGCCCTAGTCGACGCGCTGCAGGAACTGCGCGACATCGACCACCCCATCGTGCTGCACGTCTCCACCGCCAAGGGCAAGGGCTTTGAGCCGGCCCAGAACGACCCCGAGCACTGGCACCACGTAGGCCCCTTTGACATGGCAACTGGGCGCAAGCTCTGCCCGGGCCATCCGAGCGAGCCTGCGCCGCGCACCTATGCCGACATTACGGGCGAGGCGCTCAGCGCCGCCATCGAGCGCGATCCGCAGGTCGTGGGCATCACGGCCGCCACACCCTACATCATGGGCTTTACACCCGAGCTTCGCGCTGCCGCCGGCAAACAGTTCGTCGATGTGGGCATTGCCGAGGAGCATGCCGTGACCTTTGCCACCGCGCTTGCTCGCTCGGGCGCCAAGCCAGTCTTTGGTGTGTACGGCACGTTTTTGCAGCGCGCCTACGACGAGCTGTGGCACGACCTGTGCCTCAACGACGCCCCGGCAACCATTTTGGTGTTTGGTGCGTCGATCTTTGGCACCACGTCCGAGACGCACCTTTCGTTCTTTGATATTTCCATGCTGGGCGGTCTTCCCAACATGCACTACTTGGCGCCGGCCTGCATGGAGGAATATCTGTCCATGCTGCGCTGGTCGCTCGACCACCGCGAGCATCCCGTGGCAATCCGCGTACCGGGCATCGGCCTGGCAAGCCGCCCCGATCTGGCACCTGCCGAGGACGCCGACTACAGCGCCGTTCGCTATAACGTGGTGCGTCAGGGCCGCGACGTTGCCGTGCTCGCGCTCGGCGATTTCTTTGAGCTGGGTGAGCGCGTGGCAAACCGTCTGACTGCCGAGTACGGCATCGAGGCCACGCTCGTCAACCCGCGCTTTGCAACCGAGCTCGACCGCGAGTTCCTCGACAGCCTTGCCGCCGAGCATCGCGTTGTCGTCACCCTCGAGGACGGCGTCTTGGACGGCGGCTGGGGCGAGCGCGTGGCATGTTATCTGGCATGCACGCCGTTGCGCACGCGCACCTTCGGCATCGCCAAGGGCTTCCCCGACCGCTACGACCCCAACGAACTGCTCGCTCAAAACGGCATGACGGTCGAGAATATGGCCGCCGAAGCCGTGAGACTACTCAACGAGTAAGAAAACCTCCGCAAGGGAAGCACCCCTGCGGAGGTTTTTGTTTTCACGACGCGATTATCTCAATCTGTAACATCTAGAGTCCGAATTCCCGTCTATCTGTTACAGATCGAGACAAAACAGCGAGGCAGGCCGCCACATCTGCAAGATCCACCACAAAGGTGCCTGTCCCCTTTGTGGTGGTTTTCAAAGCGCTATCTCAGCTGCAATAAGCGACGTTTACCCAGATAAAACCTGCCAAAATAAACCTGTCCCTTTTTGGTAGGTAGAATTACCCATAAGGTAAGTATGTTTCTGAGTTATTTCGTGTTGACCCATTTGAGCGCGATAGGGTATAACTCTACTCAACCGCTAGGGATTTTATTGAGAAAGGTGTTCTACCATGAGCAAGAACCTCTCCCAGCAGGTCGTTCTCGACCGCCGCGGCTTCGTTGCCGCCACCTTCGCAACCGTCGCCGGCCTTGGTCTTGCCGGCTGCTCCGACACCAGCGCCGATGCCGACAAGGGTTCCGCCGCCGGTTCCTCCAAGAGCTCCGAGGATACCGAGGTTTCCACCACGCTCGACGCCAAGGCATTCGACAAGCTCGTCGACAACGGCCCCAAGGCCGATGACGATGCTATCGCCGCCAGCACCTGGGCCACGGCCGTCAAGGACGCCGGCGTCTTTAAGATCGGTGGCGTTCAGACCTCCACGCTCTTCTCCCTCCTCAACGAGAAAGACGGTCAGACCCGCGGCTTCGACGCCGGCATCGCGCAGCTTCTGTCCAACTACATCCTGGGCGAGAACAAGGTCGAGATCACCCAGGTGACCTCTGACACCCGCGAGTCGGTCCTGCAGAACGGCCAGGTCGACGCTGTCTTTGCCACCTACACCATTACCGATGAGCGCAAGAAGCTCGTCTCCTTTGCCGGTCCCTACTACTACACCCAGCAGGCTATCCTGGTGCTCGCCGATAACGACGACATCAAGAGCGTCGACGACCTGGCCGACAAGAACGTCGCCGTCCAGTCCGGCTCCAACGGCCCTGCCATCCTGGAGGAGTTCGCCCCCAAGGCCAGCCAGCAGGAGTTCAAGACCGACGAGGAGGCCCGCCAGGCACTCCAGCAGGGTCGTGTTGACGCCTACGTCATCGACAACAACATGCAGCAGAGCGCCCTGGTCCGCGAGCCCGGTAAGTACAAGATCGCCGGCAAGCCCTTCGGCAGCAAGGAGCCCTATGGCATCGGTCTGCCGCTCGATTCCGACGGCGTCGCCTTTGTCAACGACTTCCTTAAGAAGATCGAGGATGATGGCACCTGGACCGAGCTGTGGCAGATCTGCATCGGCGACCGTACGGGCGACACCAATGTTCCCGAGCTGCCCGAGATCGGCGCCTAGGCAGCGAGCCTGGTAACGACCGCAACGAAACCATACGGAAACGCATGATGCGCTTTATTGCGGTAAACTGTTTCCTCACTGAGTTGTCGGGGCTTCCGTACACACGGGAGCCCCTTTCCTTATCGGCGGGAGGTCCGCATGAGTCTCTCCGAGCTCTGGTCGCTCTATGGCCAGAACTATATCGACGCCCTGCTAGCAACCTGGGGCATGACGCTTGAGTCGTTTGCCATCGCCATGGTGCTGGCCGTTGCCGTCACTGTGATGCGCGTGTCGCCGCTCAAGCCGCTGCGCGTCTTTGGCGACCTGTATGTCCAGGTCTTCCGTAACATCCCCGGCATCGCGCTGCTCATCATCGTCGTCTATGCGCTGCCGCCGCTCAAGGTCGTCCTGCCCTACCGCACCTGCGTTATCGTCGCCACGGTCCTTTTGGGCTCGGCCTTTGGCTCCGAGAACTTTATGAGCGGCATCAACACCGTTGGCGTCGGTCAGGTCGAAGCCGCCCGCTCGCTGGGCATGAGCTTCAGCCGCATCCTCGCCAAGATCGTGATTCCGCAGGCGCTGCGCTCGAGCGTGCTGCCCATGACCAACCTCTTTATCGCCGTCATGCTCACCACCGCGCTCGGCAGTCAGGTGCCGCTTAAGCCGCAAGAGCTCACCGGCGTGGTGAGCTATATCAACACGCGCTCGCTCGGCGGCGTCGCCGCGTTCTTTATCTCGGCGCTCGGCTACCTGGGCACGGCCTTTGTGGTGAGCCATATTGGCAACTACATCGATAAGAAGGTGAGGATCCTCCGATGAGCAAGCATTCCTCCCCTGCACTCACCATGCGCGATGCGCTCTACGAGGCTCCCGGCCCCAAGATGCGCGCCAAGATTCGCATCGGCACCGCCATCTCGCTTGTTGCCGTCGCCGCGCTCGTCGCCCTGGTACTGCAGCGCTTTTATGTGACCGGCCAGCTTTCGGTCCACTATTGGTATTTCTTTACGCACCTCACCACCTGGAAGTTCCTGCTTGCCGGCTTTGAGGGCACCGTTAAAGTCGCACTCACCGCCGGCGTCATTGCGCTGGTACTGGGCTTAGCCCTTATGCTCGGCCGCACCAGCGGCATCAAGCCGCTGCAGCTGGTCTGCCGCGTGCTCACCGATTTCTTCCGCGGTGTGCCGAGCCTGCTGTTCATCTACTTCTTCTTTTTGGTGCTGCCCCAGTACAAGATCTCGCTGCCGTCGTTTTGGATGCTCACGCTTCCCGTCGCACTCGCCGCAGCCGGCGTACTTGCCGAGATCTTCCGCGCCGGCGTCAACGCCGTGCCGCGCGGCCAGGTCGAGGCGGCCCAGGCACTCGGTCTCTCCAAGGCTAAAATCACCTTTAAAATCGTGTTGCCGCAGGCTATTCGGTTTATCATTCCGTCCTTGATTTCGCAGCTTGTGGTCGTAGTCAAAGACACCACCGTCGCCTACGTGGTGAGCTACCCCGACCTCATGCAAAACGCTCGCGTGCTCATTACCAACTACGACGCCCTCGTGTCGGTCTACCTGGTTATCGCGGTCATCTACATCCTCATCAACGTCGCGATCAACAAGGCCGCTGTCTACGTTTCGCACAAGACCGGTGCGACCATCATCCGCTAACGCTTTACCATTTCGAATCATAAGGAGCCGAGCACCATGGCACAGAGCACCTCTTCAACCGGCAATCAGCCGCTGATCGAGCTCAGACACGTCGATAAGCACTATGGCGATCTACATGTCCTCAACGACATCAATCTCTCGGTCGACCGCGGCGAGGTCGTCGTCGTGATCGGGCCCTCGGGCTCGGGCAAGTCGACCATGTGCCGCACCATCAACCGCTTGGAGACCATCGACTCGGGCGAGATCCTCATCGAAGGTCAGCCGCTTCCGCAGGAAGGCAAAGACCTTGCCCGCATGCGCGCCGAGCTGGGCATGGTATTTCAACAGTTCAACCTGTTTGCACATATGACGGTGCTGCAGAACGTCATGCTGGGGCCGGTCGATGTGCTGGGCGTGTCCAAGGAGGAGGCTCGTGAGCGCGCCATGGACCTGCTGAGCCGCGTGGGCGTGGCCGAACAGGCCGATAAGGTACCCGCACAGCTCTCAGGCGGCCAGCAGCAGCGCGTGGCCATCGCCCGCTCGCTTGCCATGCAACCCAAGGCCATGCTCTTTGACGAGCCCACAAGCGCCCTTGACCCCGAGATGATCAACGAGGTGCTCGAGGTCATGGTCCGTCTGGCCCAGCAGGGCATGACGATGATCGTCATCACGCACGAAATGAACTTTGCCCGCCGCGTGGCCGACCGCGTCGTGTTTATGGCCGACGGCCAGATTGTGGAAACCAGCACGCCCGACGAGTTCTTCGACCACCCCCAGACCAAGCGCGCCCAGGACTTCCTCAACTCCATCAAGGGCCATTAACCAGACCGCCCACCCGCCAGCCATGCCCATCCAAACTCGAAAGTTACACCTATGATCGGAACCCGCACCTCATCGTCCTACACCCCGCATGTCGACGTCGACCCCGCCGACCGTCCGCTCATCCTCGTCGCGCCGCGTTGGGAAGAGGCAAAGCCGTTTTTAAGCGAGACGCTCTCCCCCAACGAGGAAATCGCAAGTGTCTTTGTCGATGCCATTCTTGCCGCCGGCGGCCTGCCGCTGCAGATGTCTATCACCGAGGACATTGAGGTTATCCGTCATTACGTCGATATCGCCGACGGCATCGCTATTCCCGGCGGCCCGGACGTCAACCCCAAGCGCTGGGGCGACGAGCGCCCCTACGACCCCACCCTCTGCTGCGAGATCCGCGATAGCTTTGAGTTTAAGCTGGTCAGCGAGGTGCTCCGCGCCAAAAAGCCGCTCTTTACCACCTGCCGCGGCACGCAGTTGCTCAATGTCGCCACTGGCGGCACCCTGTGCATGGACGTGCCGAGCCTGGGCGCTCGCGAGGGCCGCACGCAGTGGCGCCATACCCACGTGCTCAACGACCCCGTGCATCCCGTCGAGGTCGTGCCGGGCTCGTTGCTGGAGCGCGCGCTTGGCGGGCACAGGCTGATCCAGACCAACTCCGCACACCACTGCTGCGTCGACCGTCTGGGTAAAAGCACGCGCTTGGTCGCCAAAGCAACCGACGGCGTTCCCGAGTGCATCGAAGTCGAAGGCCAGCCGTTCTGCCTGGGCGTACAATGGCACCCTGAGTACACGTGGAAGACGCTCGAGACCGACTTTAACCTGTGGAAGTCGTTTGTCGAGGCTGCTGCCAAGGTAAAGCAAACCCGCTAGTTCGCGAACCGCATAACAGATAAGGGCGCCCCGCCGGCCACATGGTCCGACGGGGCGCCCTTTTGCCTATACGCGGCAGGCACACAGCCCAAGGCTCACAGCCTCTTATTCAGCCGCCTCGCGCAGGGCCGACATCGTTGCCGCATATTGCTGCTGCAGCGCATGCATTCCCTCTCGAGCGCCGTCGACGGCATCGGCGCCGCGCAGCGCCTCGGTCACCACGACCGCCGGCTCGTACAGATTATCGAATCCCAGGTTCTGGCTCACGCCCTTGAGCGTGTGCGCTGCCATAAACGCACCTTCGGCGTCTCCTGCCGCCATGGCGGCCTCCAGTTTGTCCATGCTCTCGTCATCCAAAAACTTGAGGGCAAAGCGGGCAAGCATTTCCTCGCCCATCAGCCGAGCGCACGCGTCATCATAATTGGCGCCAATCTTCTCATACGCCTCACGCATGGAAATCATGGATTAAAACTCCTTTGGTCAAACTAAATCGTGGGAAACGCGACGACGTCGGCGGGGCGTGCCAATGTCTCGGCAATACGGCCTTGCACCTCGAGCAGGCAGTCGAGCAACAGCGGGTTAAAGGTGCCGCACTTACCGTCCAGGATCATCTGGATCGCCTCCTTGTGCGGGATAGCGTCCTTGTACACGCGCACGCTCGTCAGCGCATCATACACGTCGGCCACCGAGACCACCTGTGCGGCAATGGGAATCTCGTCGCCCTTAAGGCCATCGGGATAACCCCTGCCGTCCCAGCGCTCGTGATGCCAACGCGCAATCTGGTACGCATATTCCATAAGCGCATTGCCGACGTGATGGCGGCCCAGCTCAAGCAACATGTCGGCGCTAATCGTAGTATGCGTCTTCATAATCTCGAACTCCTCGAGCGTAAGGCGCCCGGGTTTGTTGAGAATCGCATCGTCGATCGACATCTTGCCGATATCGTGCAGCGCCGAAGCCAGGGCAATCGTGGAGCGTTCCTCATTGTCGAGGGAGATCGTGCCGCTACGCTGGACCAGACAGCCAAGCAGCAGCTCGGTCAGCTTCTCGATGTTCGTAACGTGCCTGCCGCTCTCGCCATTGCGAAGCTCCATGACGCCGGCCATGATGTCGATGAGCATGCGACTGTTCTTGACGCGCTCGTTGTACTGCTGGGACAGCAGGCTCGTCAGGCGGCGCTGCTTGGCGTATAGGCGGATGGTGTTGCTTACACGGCGGCGCACGACACGGGAGTCAAACGGGCGGTTGATATAGTCCGAGGCGCCCAGCTCGTACGCGCGCAAAACCATATCATCGGAATCTTCACTCGAAATCATGATGAAAGGCAGATTGTCGATACCCGATCGGCGCGACAGATCGGCCAGCACCTCAAAGCCGCTTATGCCCGGCATGACAATATCCAGCAGCACGAGCGACAACTCATCGCCATAGCGGTCGACCATGTCGAGCGCCGTACGACCGTTGTCGGCCTCGAGGATGCAATACTCGTCCTTGAGCATCTCGTTGAGAATGGCTCGGTTCATGTCGGAGTCATCGACAATAAGCACCAAAGGCTTTTCGCTTTGGAAGGCTTCGATGGAATCGGCGTCGGTCACGACCGTACCGGCTTTTGCCTTAGCGCGGCTCAATAACTGGACAGCGCGGCCAACTCCCTCATCGACCGTCTCGCCATGAATGCGAACGCCACCAATACATGCCGTCAAGCTCACGTACTCATGGCCCGGAACAATCGTGGCATGAACGGCATCGGACACCTGGTGCAGGCGACGGGTGAAGTCATCGGAGGGAATATTGGGCATGACGACCACAAACTTGTCGCAGCCATAGCGTACAAGCTCGTCAGTCGAACGAATTCCGCTGCGTATGGCCGTCGCCACAGCACCGAGCGCAAGGTCGCCGGCATGACGGCCACACGTATCGTTGAAGACCCTAAAATCATCAAGGTCGATCACCGCAACGCCGGCATTCATGCGGGCGCTACGGAGCTTTTCCTCGTAATATCGGCGATTGCGCACACTCGTCAGCACATCGGTGTAGACGAGGTCCTCTTCTGCAGCCTCTTGCTCATCGATCGGACGCACCATCAGCAGGACGTGAGGCTCGCCCTCAACCTTCAGAGGGCGCAGGCGAGCGCGGTACTCGGTACCATCATTGAGCAGCTGCTCCGACACCTCATCGGAATCTGCCAAGGCCTCAAGACTCGACTGACGCAGACAAGGGCACCGATTGCCGGCGAGCAGGCAGTTAGGCTCGCTCTTAATCTGATCGGCCGACAGCAAACGCACCACGGGGTAGGTCTTCGCGACGCGGGCGACCTCGGCGGCAGCCTCCTCGTCGGTTAGATTGACCTCGTGATTATTGAGCATATGGGGCCCTTCCTATCGTTACGCACGGCAACGGTGCATATCAATTGGTACAAGGGTAACATCTAACAGCTGAAGGCAAACGCGCGATTATCGTTACATTTTTATGACCTGGCAAACGGCGGTAATGGAGCTGCGGGCGCGCGGTTATGGGCGCATTCGTTAACAATGACGAAACGCTAACAGTCCCTCTCCCCGCAGGTCATCGAGCGTGCTAAAGCTCCAAGACATCGCGAACGGCGTTTGCCGCCGTAACGGGGCGATCGCGCAGACCGTTATGCGCACCCGGGATCGTCACAAGGGGGCAATCGAGATATTCGGCAGCCGCTCGCGTGCCAGCCTCGCGGGGTGTATCGACCGAAAGCTCGCCCAAAAACACGGCCGACACTGCCTTTGACGCGCGGGCGCGCTCCCAGTCGGGAGCATATGTCATATTTGTTCCGTATTCATTGGCCATAAAGCAACGACCATTGCGTAGGGCATGCTTGGCTTCTGCCTCGGTCGTCCCAGGAGCCTCGGGGTCCAAGTCGCCGAGAGCTCCCAAGAAAAGCCGGAGCGCCCTTGAAACCTTTCCAGCCGCAATCATATCGAGCAAAACCGAAGCTGCGCCCATACCGACGCCTTCGGCCGACACAGCCGGCTCATGCAGAATCGCACGGGCGACGAGATGGGGTTCGGTGCGAAGAAGCTCCAGCGCCACCAACGTACCGGCGCTATGCGCAAGCACATTTGCCGGAGCGCCAACGTGTTCGATCACGGCTTGCAGGTCGGCGGCCTGAGCGGCAAGATCATAGCTGTCGTCTGCCGCATCGCTGCTGTCACCGCAGCCGCGGCGGTCGTAGGCAATTACGCGGTAGTTGCGACTGAGCTCACAAGCGATACCGTCAAAAAATGTGCCGTCGACACAAGCGCCGTGCACGCACACCAAGGCAGTAGCATCAGGTGACACATCCGGGCCGGCATATTCGCGACAGGCAATCGTGGTGCCTGCATTCTCGACCGTAAAATCCATGTTGTGCCCCCATCATCAACGCCCATCCAGTTGCACGTCAGTGCGGTTGGATGGACCCGTATTGCCTTACGCCTTGTTAACAGATTAACTGTACCCGACCCGAGGCTTTTCATGACACGGCATAATGAGCGACGTGAAAAAACGAAACTTGTAAAGCAAGGGCCCGCACCTTGCTTTGGAGCCGATGCTATGCTTAGGCACAATTGTCTTGAGGAGCATATGCCTATGTCTACGTTTTTGAATGCCAGCCCCATCTTTGGGCCCGTCCGCAGCCGTCGTCTGGGCCTTTCGCTCGGCGTCAATATGATGCCGGCCAGCGGCAAGATCTGCACGTTCGACTGCATCTACTGCGAAAACGGCCTCAACGCCGAGCGCCCCTGCCATGAGCCGTACAACACAGCTGCCGTGGTACTCGACGCGCTCGAGGCAAAGCTGCGCGAGATGGCAGCCGAGGGCGAGCTCCCCGATGTAATCACCTTCGCAGGCAACGGCGAGCCCACTGCCGCACCGGAGTTTCCGCAGGCCATCGCCGGCGCCGTCGCGCTTCGCGACGAGCTTGCCCCAAACTCCAAGATCGCCGTGCTCTCCAACGGCACGCGCGCCGACCGCCCCGAGGTGCACGACGCGCTCATGATGGTCGACGACAACATCCTCAAGCTCGACACGGTCGACCCGGCGTTTATCCAGCTGCTCGACCAGCCCGTTGGCCCCTACGATGTAGAGCACCAGGTCGAAACGTTCGCGAGCTTTTACGGTCACGTTATTATCCAGACGATCTTTTTGACCGGCGAGTATCAGGGCAAGCTCATCGACAACACCGGCGAGGAGTACGTTGCCCCCTGGCTCGCAGTGCTCGAGCGCATTCGTCCGCAGGAGGCGACCATCTACACGGTGGCGCGCGAGACGCCGGTCGCCGGCCTTGCCAAAGCGGCGCCCGAAGTGCTCGACACGATCGCCACACGCGTGCGCGCCCTCGGCATCCCTTGCCAGGTGAGCTACTAGCAAAACCACGCAGCAGCTAGTGCCCGCCATCCCACTCCATCAGTTGCGGTGATATAGTTCCTGTTTATGCTGTTAAACCGCTTAAATCGGAACTATATCACCGCAACTTTTATGGACGCGTGAGTGGGCTATACTAGCTGCGGATGAAAGGAAGTTAGCCATGTATGACAAAGGACCCGTACCCGGCCGCAACGACGCCTGCTGGTGCGGCAGCGGCAAAAAATATAAGAAATGTCACAGCGCCTTCGACGAGCGCCTCGAGCGCCTGTGGGAGGAGGGCTGGGAAGTTCTACCCCGCACGCTCTACAAGACGCCCGCCGACATCGAGGGCATCAAGCGCTCCGCCGCCATCAACGTGGGCGTGCTCGACTACGTAGGCGAGCACATCGCCGCGGGCATGACCACCAACCAGATTGACCAGATGATCTACGACTACACCGTCGAGCACGGTGGCACGCCGGCCGATCTCAACTACGAGGGCTACCCCAAGAGCGTGTGCACCTCGATCAATGATGTGGTCTGCCACGGTATCCCCTGTGATACGGACGTGCTGCACGAGGGCGACATCATCAACGTCGATTGCTCCACGATCCTGGACGGCTACTTTAGCGACTCGAGCCGCATGTTCTGCATCGGCGAGGTCTCGGCCGAGCGTCAGCGCCTGGTCGACGTCACTCGCGCCAGCGTGGAGGCGGGTCTGGCCGCCGTCAAGCCGTGGCTACCGCTGTCCGTGATGGCCGAGGCCGTGCAAAAGACGGTCGAGGACGCCGGTTATAGCGTGGTGCGCGAGTACGGCGGACACGGCATCGGCAAGGAGTTCCACGAGGACCCGTTTGTGGGCTTTACCACCGAGGCGCCCGATGTGGACACCATCATGGCTCCGGGCATGGTCTTTACCATCGAGCCCATGGTCAACGCCGGAGCGCCCGACATTAAGATTAGCAAGGGCGACGGCTGGTGCGTACGCACCAAGGACGGCAGTGATTCGGCCCAGTGCGAGGTACAGCTCGTGGTGACCGAGGATGGTTACGAACTGCTGAGCTGGTAGCCGTGGATGCGCCGGATGCCGACGGGCACGCCCGTCTTGCATTCGGCGTTTTATTTGAGCGTTTTGCCTGATAAAACTTGCCAAAATTAACCTGTCCCTTTTTGGCAGGTCGAGCTGAGAGGACTGCTTGTGAACATCCTGGTTTTGTTGCCTGTCAACGACCGTCATCGCGCAATTCTTGAGTCGAGCGCTCCGGGCGAGGACTTTATCTACACGAGCTCCGACGCCGCCACGCGCGAGCAGGTCGCCGATGCCGACGTGATCTTGGGCAACATCGACCCTGGCATGCTCACGGCATGCGAACATCTCCAGCTGTTGCAATTGCAGACCGCCGGCTATGACGACTACCTTGCCGCCGGCACCGTGCCGGCCGACGCCAAACTGTCTTGCTCGGTGGGCGCCTACGGCCAGGCCGTAAGCGAGCACATGTTTGCCATGGTGCTGTCTATGATGAAGCGTCTGCCCGGCTATCACGATCTGCAGCGTGAGCATCGCTGGAAGGATTTGGGGCCGGTTACCTCGCTCAAAAACGCCAACGTGCTGGTGCTGGGCGCGGGCGATATCGGCGGCCACTTTGCCACGCTCTGCCGTGGCATGGGTGCGCACGTCCGCGGCATCAAGCGCCATCCGCTCGTCTACCCCATTGTGTTTGAGGACATGGACGGCATGGATGCCCTGTCTGAGCGCTTGGCGGAGGCAGACGTCGTCGCATCTTTTATGCCGAGCACACCCGAGACCCGCGGCCTGGCGAACGCCGAGTTCTTCGCCGCGATGAAACCGGGCGCCTTCTTTGCCAACGGCGGCCGCGGCGACCTTGTGGTCGCCGACGACTTGGTTGCCGCCCTGGAGTCGGAACATCTCGCCGGCGCCGCGGTCGACGTCACCGACCCCGAACCGTTGCCTGAGACAAGCCCCCTGTGGGATGCGCCTAACATGCTCATCACGCCGCACGTCTCCGGCTGGTTCCACCTGGCAGCCACGCTCAACAATGTGGTCGACATTGCCGCAGAGAATCTGCGTCACCTGCAAGCTGGCGAGACCCTGCGCTGCTGGATCGAACATTAAGAATTACGCCGTTTTACAAACGGCGTAATGAGCCGACGCTGCGAGCCCGCCGTTTGGCCAATCTGCCGTTCAATTTTAAAGGCGCGACCAGAAGGTCAGCGCCTTTTCATTTCACGGCACCTTGGCTCAAACGGCGGGCTCTCGCTGACTTTTATTCGACCTGCGGGATCTGACTAGCGCAGGCTCTGCCTATGAAGTCCTAGCAGTTCCGTCTTGTCGTTGGCGTTGAAGCATTTGCCCAGATAAAACCTGCCAAAATTAACATCCCTTTTTGGTAGGTTTTAGAGCTCCACGCTTTCGGCGCCGTTGATGTTGAGGTTGCGCTCGTAGAAGGCCGTGAGGGCGCGGATGGCGTACATCACGTCGCGCACGCCGCCGGTCTCGTAGCTCGAGTGCATGGCAAGCTGCGGCAGGCCCACGTCCACAGCATGCATGCTCGCCTGCATATTGGAAAGATTGCCGAGCGTGGAGCCACCGGCCATATCGCTCTTGTTGGCGAAAGCCTGCGTTGGCACGTCGGCGTCATCGCAGATGGCCTGGAACACCGCGCGGCTAAAGGCATCGGTGCAGTAGTGCTGGTTAGCGGCTTCCTTGATGACGATGCCGCCGTTAAGCACCACCTGGTTGCGGGCGTCACACTTCTCGGCATGATTGGGATGCACGGCATGTGCGTTGTCGCAGCTCACGAGCATCGAGGCGGCAAGGGCGCGATGATACGACTCGTCGTCAAAGCCCAGCGAGCCGTTAATGCGGCGCAGTGCATCGGCCAAGAACGTCGACATGGCGCCCTGCTTGGTCTCGGAGCCAACCTCCTCGTTATCAAAGCAGCAGAAGACCGAAACATCGTGCGCGTTCTCGGCACCCAAAAATGCCTGCAGCGAGGTGTAGGCGCAGGCCAGGTCGTCGAGCTTGGGCGTCGAGATAAACTCGTCGGCCCAGCCCCAAATGCGCGCATCCTGACGATTGACCAGGAACAGATCGCGGCCCAAAATTTGCTCGGGCTCAACGTCCAGCTCATCGGCAATCAGAGCGTCAAAATCTCCCTGCTTGAGTTCACCGGCGCTGATGAGCGGGCACAGGTCAACGGCTCGGTTGGGAGCAAAACTCTCGTTAACGCCACGGTTCATATGGATGGCAAGGCTCGGAATAATGGCAACCTCGCGCTCGGTGGCAAGCAGGCGGCTCTCAATACGGTCGCCCTCGCGCACCAGCACGCGGCCCGCGAGCGCCAGTGGACGATCGAACCAGGTGTAGTCGATCATGCCGCCGTAGGCCTCGGTGTTCAGACGCAGCGTCTCGCCTGCGCCGTCGAGCTCGGGCACAGCCTTGACCTTAAACGTCGGCGAATCGCTGTGCGACGCCGTGAGCTGAAAATGATAGTCGCCGGCAACGCCGTCCTCGCCCCACGTAGCAGTCAGGTCCTCGCCCACCTTAAAGGCAACGACGCTCGAGGTGTTGCGCTGCGTGTAATAACGCCCGCCCGGCTCGATGTCCCATGCCGCGTTCTCGGGCAGGTAGGTAAAGCCCGCCTCGTCGAGCTCGGCTATAATGGTCGCCGCCGTATGGAACATGCTGGGGCATGCCTCGATAAAGTCGATAAGGTCGTTGGCGGCCTCGATATCGTCGGCCGTCACGTGCGCGCGCTCGGGCGTTTCCTGATCCGTCATGCTCTCCCCTTTCGCTGGGTTGATGGTCCCCTCCAGCATACCCCGCCACGCCAGCGCCGCACTCTTCATTCCGTGCTTAATTCCGCGCCACTCACCAAGTTGAGCCATCATGCCCGTGCACCTTTTGCGACAATTACGCTAACAGGACGAGAGGAGTCGTCATGAAGCCACGTAACATTGCCATCGCCTGCGGTGTCGCGGGAGTCGCCGTCGGCCTTGCCGCTGCCACCGGTATCGTTTATCACAAGCAAATCAAGTCCGCCGCGTCGCTCAAACGCTTGACCGGCTACGCGGATGGCTATGACCTGTACGCAATCGACATCGCCTACGACTACGATCTTGATCGCATCATCGCCGCTGGCGTGCGCGACGACCAGGCCTACATCGATGCCGTGGTGGCGCAGGTGCTGCCCGGTGTGCCGGTACATGTCCAGGCGCCCCAGTTTGCCTGCAGCGCTTTTGTCGCCGTAGATGCCGAAGGCCGCGTGCGCACCGGTCGCAATTACGACTTTAAGGACGACACCTCGGCGCTGCTGGTGCGCAATCACCCACGTGGCGGCTATGCCTCCATCGGGTTTGCCGCCCTTAACAACCTGGGCGATAACACTCCGCTTGACTCCGTCGCCGGACGTGCCGCCGCACTCATGGGCCCGTTTGCCCAGCTCGACGGTGTTAACGAATGCGGCGTGTCCATTGCCGTACTCACTCTGGATTCCAAGCCCTGTGACCAGGACGCGCAACGCCCCGTCATCAATACCTCGCTCGCCATCCGTCTGGTGCTCGACCGTGCCGCCACCACGCAAGAAGCTGTCGACCTGCTTTCCGCCTACGACATGCACGCCATGGCAGGACGCGATTACCACTTCTTTATCAACGACGCCGCCGGTGACGCGCGCGTAGTAGAGTGGGATCCGCGCGATCCGGACCGTGCTTTCAAAGCGACCCCTGTTCGCCAGGTCACGAACTTCTACGCCTGCTATGGCGACGAAGTGCTGCCCAACCAAAAGAATGGCGAGCTGGGCCATGGTAAAGAGCGCGCCGTCGCAATCGCCGATGTCCTTGACGCCCATGTCGGCGCCCAAGACGAGGCAGTCGCTTGGAAGGCCCTACGCGCTGCGGCGCAAAAGCCCAATCCGGAAGACATCACCAGCAACACGCAGTGGTCGGTCGTCTTTGACAATACCGAGCCCGCTGCCGCCATCACGCTGCGCCGCCACTGGGGCAACGTCGATGCCTTCGCACTGTAAGGAGCCAGGCCCGTCGACCTTACGTTCCCTGACGTTGCTTACATTTCCATACGCTTGAGCTAACACGTTTTACCCCCGTATCAACAGTGTGCGGGGGTAAACTTATGCGCATGTTATAACTTGCCCGGAAGGATTCATCATGCTCAGGATCGGTCTTCTTACCAGTGGCGGCGACTGCCAGGCGCTCAACGCCACCATGCGCGGCATCGTCAAAACGCTTATGACCAATAGCGAAGAACCTATCGAGATCTACGGTTTTGAGGACGGCTACCAGGGCCTTATCTACAGCAGGTTCCGCGTCATGACGCCCGCCGATTTTAGCGGTATCCTCACCCGCGGCGGCACCATCCTGGGCACGAGCCGCACGCCGTTCAAGCGTCTGGATACCCCCGAGGCCGATGGTGTCGAGAAGGTGCCGGCGATGGTCCACACCTATCATAAGCTGCAGCTCGACTGCCTGTTTATGCTGGGCGGCAACGGCTCCACCAAGACCGCCAACCGCCTGCGCGAAGAGGGCCTCAACGTTATCGCCCTGCCCAAGACCATCGATAACGACACCTGGGGCACCGAGCTGACGTTTGGCTTTACGAGCGCCATCGACGTCGCCACCAAGTGCATCGACGACATCCACACCACCGCTTCGAGCCACGGCCGCGTGTTCGTTATCGAGATCATGGGCCACAAGGTTGGCTGGATTCCGCTGTACGCCGGCGTCGCGGGCGGCGCGGATGTCATCTTGATTCCCGAGATCCCCTACGACATGGATAACGTCATCAAGACCATCGAGCATCGCATGGAGACCGGCAGCCGCTTTACCATCGTGGCCGTCGCCGAGGGCGCCATCTCCAAGGAGGATGCGGCGCTGTCCAAGAAGGAGTACAAGAAGAAGCTCGCCGAGCGCACGAGCCCGTCAATCGTGTACGACATCGCCAAGGAGATCGAGGCCAAGACCGGTCGCGAGACCCGCGTCGCCATCCCCGGCCACACGCAGCGCGGCGGCCAGCCCGACGCCCAGGACCGCATCTTTGCGACCCAGTGCGGCGTCGAGGCGGCTCTCGGCTGCCTACGCGGCGAGTTTGGCTACATGATTGCTCTGCGTGACGGCAAGATGTGCCACATGCCGCTCGAGGAGGTCGCCGGCAAGCTCAAGTACGTCGATCCCCAGAGCGACCTGGTACGCGAGGCCAAGGCGTTGGGCATCAGCTTCGGCGACGAATAGCCTCAGCCGAAATTCATCCCATCGGGCCCTCCGACCCCGCCCGACGTATTTCGATTTGGCTCCTCCCTTGACTCCGTCAAAGATCGCCAATCGAAATCGTCGGGCGGGGTCGGAGGGCCCTGCGTTTACATACTCGCCGAGGTTATTCGTCTTCTTGCTGCGGGTGCCTGGTCTGAAATTAAGTTGCGGTGAAATAGTTCCTGCATAGCCCGCAAATGGCTGAAACTAGGAACTATTCCACCGCAACTTACTGAGTGGGAGCTCTTGGCTGCTACCTGCACTGACATTTGTCCTGAAATGGCTGGTCGTTAGGGGTTGCTACCGGTAGTTGCGGTAGGGTTGGGGCAGATTCTAACTAGAAATGGTGGTCGCTACCGGTTGTTCTCGGCATACTCGGCTCATTCGATTACGGTCACCACATGAAAGGAACTGTTATGGATCTTGCGATGGCGCAGCGGCTCGTTGATCGCCGCAAGGCTGCCGGGTTTTCTCAGGAGGCGCTTGCCGCCCAGCTGGGCGTGAGTCGTCAGGCTGTCAGTAAATGGGAGCGCAGCGAATCCTCGCCCGATACCGATAACCTTATTGCGCTCGCCGCGCTGTATGGCGTGTCGCTGGATGAGCTGCTGTATGGGGAGGCGGTGGCTAGCGCTGATGACTCGCAAGCTGATGAAGAGGCGCAGGGCAGCGACGCCGGCACCAAAGCTTCAGATAAGGCTGAAGAGGCTGAGGCTTCTACTGAGCACGCTGATTGCAGCGATAAGCCACTTGTCGATATTTCCCTCGCGCGCGGCATCCACGTTATTGATCCCAACAAGGGCGAAGAGGTTCATGTTGGTTGGAGTGGCATCCATGTGGCTAACGAGCGCAAGGGTAAAGAGGTCCACGTGGGGCCAGGCGGATTGCATATCGATACGCTTGAGGACGATGGACATAGCGTGCACACCAATGACGACGGCACCGTCACCTACGATATCAAGCTGCGCGACGACCTGAAGTTCTCTGACGGCGAGCCTGTCACCATCGACGACGTCATCTTCTCGATGTATGTTTTCCTCGATCCTACGTATGACGGCTCTGTAACCATGTACTCCACCCCCATCGTTGGTCTGGAGGAGTACCGCAATTCTATGTCCACCCTGTCCAAGCTGATCGCTGAGGCCGGCGAGGACAACACCGACTACACCAACTTCACCGAAGAACAGCAGAAGGCTTTCTGGGATGCTGTCAATGACGGCGGCGTGAAGTTTGCCCAGGAGATCATCGACAAGTGCGTTGAGAACGGCGCTGCCGCCGACGCTAACGATGCTGCCGGTGCCGCCGCCGCTTGGAACCTTGGCGAGCTGCCTGCAGGCGCAACCGCGAAGGATATGTTCGAGCTGATCGGCGCGAACTACGACTGGAACTTCTCTGCCATGGAGGCCGAGACTGCCGGTTCCGCCCTGTCTGACCTGATCCCCGAGGACGTCTACGCTTACGCCACCACCGGTGTCGCCGTTGGTGACGACGTTCCCAGCGTTGCCGGTATCGTCAAGACCGGTGACTACAGCATGACGCTGACCACCACCGAGCTGTCCACCACCATGATCTACCAGCTGCAGATGCCCATTGCCCCCCTGCACTACTACGGCGATGAGAGCCTGTACGACTACGACAACAACTCCTTCGGCTTTGTCAAGGGTGATCTGAGCGGCGTCCGCTCCAAGACCAGCGCTCCTCTGGGCGGCGGTATGTTCACCTTCTCCAAGTACAGCGACGGCGTTGTCTATCTGGATGCCAACCCCTCCTACTATGACGGCGCACCCAAGGTCGCCCACGTCAACATGAAGGAGACCCAGGAGGCCGATAAGATCACCGGCGTTCAGGCCGGCACCATCGACATCTCCGATCCTTCCTACTCTCTGGAGGTTGCTGACCAGATCGCCGACATCAACGGCGTCGAGGGCGAGGATGGCCCCGTCATCACCACCCGCCTGAAGGACTACCGCGGCTACGGCTACATCGCCCTGAGCGCCAAGAACGTCAACGTCGGCGGCGACCCTGCCTCCGAGGCTTCCAAGGA
>URKT01000010.1 GCA_900548495.1 uncultured Collinsella sp.
GTCGTCGGCAGCGTCAGATGTGTATAAGAGACAGAGGTGAGTGGAGCCGCACTCAACGTTAATGTCGGTGCCGCAGTAATCGGTGTTGATGGCATGGACCGTGGCGCCCAGGCGCTGCAGCGCAGCGGGCGTGGTCTGGCAGGAAGCACCGTGGCCGCAGTCGACGGCAACAACCAGGCCATCGAGCTTAAGGCCGTCGAGCGTGCTGATGGCATGATCGACATAGGCCTTGCGGGCGTCTTTCATCTTGATGATGTGACCCACACCGGCGCCGGTCGGCAGCGTGTCGGCAGCCATGGCCTCCTCGGACATGACCCAGGCGCTGATCTCTTCCTCGACAGCATCGGGAAGCTTCATGCCCTTGCGGCTAAAGAACTTGATGCCGTTGAACTCCGGCGGATTATGCGAAGCAGAGATGACGATGCCGCCGTCGAGCTCGTTTTGGACGGTGAGCAGCGCCACGGCCGGCGTAGGGATAACGCCGCAGCAATGCGGACGGCCGCCCTCTGCCATAATGCCAGCGGTCAGAGCACTCTCGAGCATGGTACCCGAAAGACGCGTGTCGCGGCCGATGCAGATGTCCGGGCCAAGGAACTTGGTCGCCGCGCGGCCCAGGCGAAACGCGAGGTCGCACGAGAGGCCGGCATTGGCGACGCCACGAACGCCGTCGGTACCGAAGATGTTCTGGGGCATAGGATCGCTCCTTCCCTAGCAGGCGATATACAACCGCCCACCCTAGTCGAAAAAGAAAAGCGGGACCCGCCGAGGAATCGGCAGGCCCCGCTTGTACATTGTATCTCGAAAGGAGATAAAACCTTAGCGCTTGGAGAACTGGGGAGCGCGGCGGGCCTTCTTGAGGCCGTACTTCTTGCGCTCGACCACGCGAGCATCGCGCGTAAGGAAACCGGCCTTCTTGAGGTCAGCACGGTAATCGCCAGCGTTCAGAAGAGCGCGAGCGATGCCCAGGCGCAGAGCGCCGGACTGACCGGAGATGCCGCCGCCATCGCACAGAGCGATAACGTCGAACTGACCGGCGGTGTCGGTCACCTTGAAGGGAGCAAGGGCGTTCTCAACGAGCTGATGACGGCCGAAATACTGCTCGGCATCACGCTTGTTGATGGTCACCTTGCCGGTGCCGGGGACGAGACGGACGCGGGCGACGGCGTTCTTACGACGGCCGGTACCCTGGTAGACAACGGTGTTCTCAGCCATCTTTAAGCCTCCAGCTCAATCTTCGTGGGGTTCTGGGCAGCATGCGGATGCTCGGCACCAGCGTAGACCTTAAGCTTGGTCATCTGGGCACGGCCGAGGGTGGTCTTGGGCAGCATACCGCGAACGGCGCGCTCGATGACCTTCTCCGGGTGCTTCTCCATAGCCTGGCGGAAGCTCTCAGCCTTGAGGCCGCCGTTGTAGCCGCTGTGGCGATAATAGGTCTTCGTGTCGGCCTTGTTACCGGTAAGCTGGACCTTATCGGCGTTGATGACGACAACGAAGTCGCCGCAGTCGCTGTTGGGCGTGAACTGGGGCTTGTTCTTACCGCGCAGGATCATTGCGATCTGGGTGGCAAGACGGCCCAGGACAGCACCATCGGCGTCGACGAGAACCCAGTTGCGCTGGACCTCGCCCTGCTTGGCGTAGTGAGTCGATTTCGAAATCACTTAGACTCCTCCATGTACAGTACGTGTTGTTACAGAGATTCACGGGGCTCTGCAAGTAACCCGTCCATATTACCCCGCTCGCCGTACGAGTCAACAGGTATTTTGGCTCCGACCAGAGTTTCTGCACATGTCATCCACGAGCCGTGACGTTGCAGCGCTAGCGCTCAACAAACTCCTGGATCTCCGCGAGCAGGCGCTTTGCCTCCTGGCGACCCTGAATATACAGGTCCAAAAGCTTTGCCGGATCGTGCTCGACATGGCCGACCTCGACCGGCTTTTGCGGAGCAATGACCAGCGCGCGGCCCTCGCGCTCATACTTCCACAGGTGCATGCGCTGGAGGTTATAGCGGTCGTGGCGCGTCTCGATAGCCTCGAGCAGATAGGGGTAGTCGACATAGCGGGCGCGCGCGGCAGGCATAAACTCGTAGGGCTTTTTCTCGTACGAGCGGTCCTGCGTGACAATGACAACCGCGCGATCGAAGCCCGCCTCCTCCAGCACATGCTCGATGGGGACCGAATCGGCTACGCCGCCGTCGACGTATTTGTGCCCGTCGATCTCGACCGGCGGCGTCACCAGCGGCAACGAGGTCGAGGCGCGCACGGCGTCGAGATCGAGCACGGCGCTTTTGACCGGGAGGTACGTGGCGGTTCCAAAGAGCATGTCCGTCGCGACGGCGTACATCTCAATGGGGCTCGCGTCGAACGTCTCGTTATCAAAAGGATCCAGGCGGTCCTGGACGTCGTTGAAGATAAAGTCGTAGCCCACGATGGAACCCGTGGACGCAAACGACGCGGCGCCCATGTAGCGGCTGTCGTTGCAGAAGGTCAAATTGACTCGGTTGGTGCGGCCGATCTGGTGCGACTTGTAGTTGACGCCGTTGAGCGCACCGGCCGAGACGCCGTACACCGCCGGAATTTCGACACCGGCCTCCATGAGAACGTCGAGCACGCCGGCGGTAAACTGCCCACGAAAACTGCCACCCTCCAAGACGAGCGCGACCTTGCCGGCGTTCTTTGCCTTATCTTCTGCAGTCATATTGACCTCCTGCGATTGCGTTTTGGCTTTCTTCTACCCAGTTTTGGAATGGAGGGCGCGCAGGTTTTTCGAGGCGGCAGGTGCAGCGGAAAGTGCGTCCCAGTTTGAGGCGGGATTACGGGATGCGCTTTCCGCTTGGACCGCCGTTGGGAAAGCGCGTCCCGTTCTGAGCGCGGATTCCGGGATGAACATTCCGCTTGAGGCGTCTTCCGGAAAATGAATCCTATTCCGAGCGTCGATTCCGGGATGCAGTTTCCGCTTGAAACGTCATCCGGAAACCGCATCCCAGTCTGAGCCGGAATTCTGGGATGGATTTTCCGCCTGGGGCGACGTTGATGCGGGGCATGGCAGGCTGCAGTCCGATCGGCATCGCATCTGCATAGGGTTGAAGCTTTGCGCGGAGAATCCGCGTATTTGCTTCGCAAATACGCACCGGCTTCGGCCGCCTGCCGGCGTCCTCGCCCGCTCGCTACAAACGCTTCGCGTTTGCTTAACGCTCGCGCCCTGCATAGAGTTCGATTCTCCGCGGTACGGACAGATAATAAAAAGGCAGGTAGATACGAATATCTACCTGCCTGTTACTTATGGTGGAGGCGCGGAGAATCGAACTCCGGTCCACGAAAGCCCCCTGATTGGCATCTCCAAGCTCAGTCGCTGGTTTTGTCTC
This sequence comes from uncultured Collinsella sp., assembly GCA_900548495.1. GTDB lineage: Bacteria > Actinomycetota > Coriobacteriia > Coriobacteriales > Coriobacteriaceae > Collinsella. The sequence goes on from URKT01000010.1 coordinate 3,362, forward strand.
GGACGCTTTGCGCGCAGCGACACGCTCGCGGCGTCCTAACCGGTTCGGTCTTAGCCTGCGCCATACCGATTACGTGCGCAGGAGCATTCCCCTAACATGACGTCGCACCGGTGTCGGGGAAATCACCGGGTTGACGCGCCGCTATAAATTAAGCAGCGAGAGCCATAGGCTCAAAAGAAGAGTTGTTGTCAATTCAATTTGACGGTACCCCTGTTTAACGAGGCGAGGAGACCTCGGCTTGCTTCCTCTCTCAGAGCTATCGTGTCGAAACCAGTCGCCCCCGAATGTTGGGAAAGCCTGGATGGTATCGGGCCTGCAAACACCCGATAACCGTCGACTTTTCAAGGAACATACGGGGCGAGCCCCGCTTGTGGAGTGTTATCTTACCACGTTCTGAAAGCGGACAGCTGTTCTATGCACGAGCTGTGAAGACCTCAATGTGCGCCGCACTTCGCACTTTTGTTACCGATCGCGTCACGTATATTTTCGCCAAGCAAAATTGACCCGTCGAAAGGACCGTTATGGATACCAAGCAGCAACTCGTCAATGCCCTCGCAGGCCTGGGCTCAACCATTACCGAAGCTATGGATGTCATCGAGGGCTTTGTCCCCTGCGGACATCCCGCCCTCACGGTATCGAACGCACTCGTCGCGCTGGACGTTGACGATGATGCAGCTCTCACTCAGCAGCTTGAGACCGTCGAGGGCTTTATCGACCACGTGAGTGAGAACCGCGGCGTGGCCGCCTACCACGGTATCGAGGTCGAGCTCGCGGGTCCCAAGGCCGATCTGTTCGCAGCAATCCGCGAGGTAGGCACCCTTATGCAGACCGCAGGCGTCAAGAACACCCAGGTCAACGAGTGGGTCTACCGCAGTCTGGCAGCACTCGACAGCTCCAACGAAAAGGCAGCCGAGCAGCTCGCAGAAAGTCCCACCATCAAGGCCGAGCTTTTGTAAATAGCAGACGCGGGCCCCTTGGCGCATCGTCGTCCAAGGGGCCCGCGAACAGCTCGCGTCAACCGATAGCCGTGCCGCCGCGTTTGGCCAAAGCAAGAATCGGCATCATTTGACGAGGTGTCTTTGCTGCAAGATTGGCATGTTCGAGCAGTTTTCGATCGTTGGTCACCAAGTAATCAACCTGGGCGCGTTTGCATGCGGCGAGTACCAAGTTGTCCTCGTAATCGCGATGGAGCGCTAAGTATTTGTCGGCCAGCCAAAGGTCCGACGCATCTGCACCCACGGCCGTGGCGTTTTCGGTCATGTTCCGAACAAACGCCAGCGCCGCATCGCCAATCGCGCGGGCAGAAGCCTCGTCGAGCGCTCCCCCACTGGCAAGAACGCTACGCTTCAGCTCGTGTTGGACAACGTACAGCACGTCCTTGGCGATATGCACCGGAAAGAACATCAATGCCCCTGCCTCCGCCGCCTGCCCAATAAAGGCACGAGCAGCGAGCGACTCGGCATGGTCGGCGCAAAACGAATCGACCCAAACGTTGGCATCCACCATGATCTTAAGAGGGGCTCCGCTCACAGGATCATCCCCTTTTGGCGATAGCGATCGTCCATAGCCTCGGAATAGATTGTGTCCCAATCGCGATCGTCGGATACGGGCGACGTAGCGATGTCCAGGTCCGCGTAAAGCTGATCCGCCGCCGCCCATGATGCGGCGAACGGAGTATCGGGCGCGACGGTCTGCTGCCGGTCGTCGACGGCCGCAAGCACTTCCTCGCACTGCCCGCCACCCTGCGCGACCTTAGCTACCACCTTTTTGATGAGCTCGGGCAGTGATCCGCCCGAAAGCCGCAGCACCTCCTCGGCACGGTTCTTGACCTGGCGATCTACGCGAACGTTCACCTGCGCCATGCCGCTAACAGCACCCACGTCGATCCCGCTCCCTTCAATTGCTAGCCCTGCTAGCAACACTATATAGAGAAGCTAGCACATGGTCAAACGCAAAAGGCCTGCGCCCAGACGACACCGATGCCGTCTGGGCGCAGGCCAGATAACGTGGGCGAACACGTCTGCTAACGCAGGTAAGCCTTCGCGTTGCTCAGACTGTAGGCAATCGTCGAGCCGTTGTGCAGCAGCGACGACGCCTGCGGGGTAATCGCGCCGGTAATGCCCAGCGCCAGGAGCGCTGAGTTGGTGAGCATCACCTTAGAATAGGAGCTCGTCAGACGATCAACGAGGCCCTGGCTCATGCGGCGCAGACGCACGATCGCGGCCAGATCCGTATCGGTCAGGATGATATCGGCGACCTCCTTGGCGATGTCGCTTCCGCCGCCCATGGCCAGACCCACATCGGCCAGGCCCAGCGCCGGCGAATCGTTAACGCCGTCGCCCACCATGGCAACGTGGCGCCCCTCGCGCTTAATCCGCTCCACATAGGCGTACTTGTCCTCGGGCAGCAGCTCGGCCTTAAACTCATCGACACCTGCCTCGCGAGCAATGCGCTCGGCCGTGCGCTCGGAGTCACCCGTGAGCATGACCACGTGCTTGACGCCCAGCGCATGCAGGTCGGCGATGGCCTCACGGACCCCGGGCTTGAGCGGATCCTCGATGCCGAGCACGCCGACGACCTTGCCATCGACCGCCAGATACAGCGGCGACAGGCCCTGCATCTGGAGCTCGATTTGCTCCTTAATGTCGGACTCGAGCTGCGCGCCCTCATCCTCGAATACAAAGTGCGCGGAACCGATGATGGCGCGACGCCCCTCAATGGACGAAGCGATGCCGTGCGCCACGATGTACTCGACGGCGGCATGGCGCTCGCGGTGCTCGAGCCCGCGCTCGCGGGCGGCGTTGACCACGGCACGCGCCACCGGATGCGGAAAATGCTCCTCCAAGCAAGCGGAAAGGCGCAGGACCTCGTCCTCGCTCCAGCCATCGGTGGTGAGCACGCAGGCAAGACGCGGCTGTGCCTCGGTAAGCGTGCCAGTCTTATCAAACACAATGGTGTCGGCCTTGGCAAACGACTCAAAGTACTTCGCGCCCTTGACCATGACGCCCATCTTGGCGGCATCGCTCATGGCAGTCATGACGGCAACGGAACCCGTGAGCTTGAGTGCGCACGAGTAGTCGACCATCAGCGCCGCCGAGGTCTTGATGAGGCTGCGGGTGGTAAGCGCAACCAGGCCCGCGAGCAGGAAGTTCCACGGGACGATCTTGTTGGCAAGGTCCTCCATATGCGACTGGCCCTCGGACTTGAGCGAGTCGGCCGTCTGCACGAGCGAGACGATTGAGCGCAGTTTGGTTTGCGCCGTATTGGCGCGCACACGCACCAAGATGCCGCCGTCTTCCACGACGGTACCGGCGAACACGTCGTCGCCCACGCTGCGCTCGACGGCCAGCGGCTCGCCGGTCAGGGTCGCCTGGTTGACCATAGCGCTCCCCTGCTCGACAACACCGTCGATGCAGATGGACATGCCGGTGCGCACGGCGACCAGATCGCCGGGCTCGAGCTCGGTGGCGGCAACGCTTACCTCGGTGTCGCCGACGACCTTTTGCGCCTTGTCGGGCACGTCGAGCAGCGAGTTGATGAGCTCGTTTTCGCTCATGGCGCGGGTGTAGTCCTCGAGCAGCTCGCCCACGTTGAGCAGGAACATCGTCTGGCCCGCGGTGTCGACATCACGTTTGACAAACGAGATACCGATGGCCGAAGCGTCGAGCACGGGAACGGTCAGGCGCGGCTGCGCGAGCTCATGAAGGGCAGCGCGCAAAAATGCCATGTAACCGGCCACGACAAACACCGCACGCAGAGGCGTCGGCAAGAACCAGCGACGTGCGTAATGGGCACCGATAAGTGTGGCAAGATCCATAACGAGCTTGTGCTTGCGCGGCTCAAGCTGCATCACGTAACCCGTCTTTGCGTCGGCAATGGCCTGAGCGTCGAGCGCACCGACGGCGGCCAGTACGGCATCGCGGCGCGGCTCGTCGTATTCGAGCGCCATCTGGCCGATGCGGCCGTAGACGCGCACCTTGCGCACACCATCGATTTCGCCACTGAGCTTTAGAAGTGCATCGAGATCGCTCTCTGGCACAGGACCCGCCAATTGAAGACGGGTCCTGCCGGGGATCTCGCTAATAATCGAGAATCTCATAGTTTGTGCCTGGGAGCGTTACTCGGCTGCCTCGTCAGCAGCGGCCTCGCTCTGGGTGATGTAAGCAGCCTCGGCAACCATGTCGTCGACATTAGCCTTGGCCTGCTCGACCATGTCCTGGTAGCCGTTCTTGATGCGCATACCGCACGCAATACCCTGCACGCAGGCATTCTTGACCGGAGCGCTGGTAAGCAGCTTGATGCCGGCCGTGCCAAGCAGAAAACCGCCACCGACAAGCAGGGTATTGAACGTCGACTTCTTCATGTTGCTTCTCCCTTTTGCCGCATTGGACGCGGCATGGTGCTTCAGCACCCGAGTAAACAAGTTTGCTCGAGCACGCTTTTGAAATATCTCAATTTTATCTAACTATCTAGGTCAGCCATGGCTAACCTTTTGAAAATTAACGATGCGGAGTAACCGATTGCCAATGTGAGAAAGGGACTGTCCCTTTGCCCCTTCTTACAACTGCCAGGTAGCTGCTTCCTTTTGCAGCGCCACCATGCGGGCGAATTCTCCACCTGCCGCCTTGAGCTGCGCCGGAGTGCCCTGCTCGACAACCACACCATCCTTGAGTACAACGATTTTGTCGGCATTTTCCACCGTACGCATACGGTGGGCAATAACGATAACCGTCTTACCTGCAAGCAGACGGGAGAGCGCCTGCTGAACCACGGTCTCGTTCTCCACATCCAAGCTCGCCGTCGCCTCGTCCAACAGCACGATAGGCGCGTCTTTGAGCAGCGCACGGGCGATAGAGATGCGCTGGCGCTCACCGCCGGACAGCTTGGAGCCGTTCTCGCCGATCATGGTGTCGTAGCCCTGCGGCATGCGGCTCACAAACTCGTCGCAGTTGGCGGCACGCGCGGCAGCAAGCACTTCCTCATCGGTGGCATCGCGACGACCAAGACGGATGTTTCCCATCACCGTGTCGTCAAAGAGCAGCACGTCTTGGAACACAATGGCGTAGTCGCGCAGCAACACCTCGGGATCCACGCTCGCAACATCCACGCCGCCCACGGTGACCGTGCCTTCGGTGGCGTCCCAAAAGCGCGCGGCCAGGCGGCTCACCGTGGACTTACCGGAGCCCGAAGGACCGACCAGTGCCGTGACCTCGCCTTCCTTGGCGGTAAAGCTCACATCGGTAAGAACTTTCTCGCCGGCGCGGCCGTCCTCGCCCGCACCATAGCCAAATGCCACATGATCGAACACCACATCGTGGCCCACGGGCTCAAACTGCTCGCTGCCCCGCGCCACGGGCTCTTCCATGATGGAACGCATGCGCTTGGCCGACGACTCGGCGGCAAACAGCTCGGACATCAGCATCAGCGCCTGATCAAAGGGCGCATAGATGCGGCTCACCATAAGCAGGAAGGCAAACATCATCAAAAAGTCGACCTGGCCGGAGGCGACCATCGCAGCGCCCGTGACCAACGTGGTGGCAATCCCCAGGCGCAGGATGGCAAAGGCGGAGTTGACCAAAAGCCCATTGGCGAGCTCGCCCTTGGTGGTCTCGCGCTCCTCGGCATCGATCACGGCGTTGAGCCCCTCAAGATAATGAGCCTCCTGGTTGGTGGCGCGGATCTCGCGCACGCAGTCGAGCGTCTCCTGGATCGCCTCGGTAACCTTGACCTTCTCGGCACGCACATGGTCGAACACCGGGGTCATGGGGCCGCGTGTCAGATACAGCACGGCAAAGGCCACGGGCACGCTCCAAAACGCCGCGATCGCCAGCTGCCAGCAAAAGAACAGCGACGCCACGAACACAATGGCGCTTGCGATGATGGCACCCCAAAGCTCTCCCAGCACGTGGCTGTAGGCGTGCTCCATGGCCTGGACGTCGCCCATAATGGTCTCGGTTAAATCGGCCAGATCACGACGGCCAAAAAACGACAGCGGCAGCTTGCGTAAGCGCTCGGCAATCTCCATACGCTGCTTGCCGCACTCCTCGTAAAAGATGCAGTAGGTGTAGTAATACTGCTGCCAGTTAGAGGCAAAGAGCAACACGAAAAAGACCAGGAGGCCGCCCACAATCGGCAGGGCATCCGGCAGGTCGGCACCGGTGGCGAGATGTTCGACAAAACCGGCCATGACCAGGAACAATAAGCCCATGCCGGCCATGGCAATGAGATTGGTGAGCGCGGTCCAGAAAATGCCGCGTTTTACGCCGGCGACGCCTTTATCGGATAGGAAATACTTCTTTTGGAATGAGGCGAACATTTAGGCCTCGCCTCCCTTCGCAGCGGCGACATCCGCGGCAGCAGTGATCTTCCAGCTCGCGGCCTGTTCGTATTCGGCCCACATCTTGGCGTATAGACCGTTTTGGGACAGCAGCTCGGCATGGGTGCCAGCCTCCTGCACACTACCCTGGTTGAGCACCACGATCTTGTCGGCCCCCACCACGGTCGAAAGCCGGTGCGCGATCATAATGACCGTGCGACCCGCCGCCAGTTTGCTAAAGGCGCGCTGGATGAGCGCCTCGTTCTCGGGGTCGGCAAAGGCTGTGGCCTCGTCGAGCACCACGATGGGCGCGTCCTTAAGGATTGCGCGGGCGAGTGCCACGCGCTGGACCTCGCCACCCGAAAGGTACGCCCCGCCGGCGCCGAGCATGGTGTCGATGCCCTGCGGGAGCTTGGCCACGATATCGTCGCACTGGGACGCGGAGAGGGCCGCGCGCACTTCGTCGTCAGTGGCTCCAGGCTTGGAGGCGCGCACGTTGTCGGCAAGTGTTTGTCGGAACAGCTGGTTGGTCTGGAACACGAAGGCAACCTGGTCCATGAGCTCGTGCGGGTCCATGTCGCGAACGTCCACACCGCCTACGAGCACTCGACCTGCGGAAACATCCCAAAAACGAGGAATCAGGCTTGCGCAGGTTGACTTACCGCCGCCCGAGGGACCCACCAACGCAAGGGTGCTACCTGCGGGAACGCTAAAGCTCACATGATCGACGGCAGGCGCTTCGGCACCCTCGTAGGTAAAGCTCACGTCCTCAAAGCGCACATCGCTACCAACAGGATGCTTGGGCTGGGCAGGCACGGAGAGCTGCTTGGAATCCATAACGCTTCGGATACGCGCCAGCGAATCGGCACTCATCTGAGACGCCTCGCCCACAAACATAAGCTTGGTCATGGCCGTCGGCACCACGGCCGAAAAGATCGCGTAAAACGTAAAATTGACCATAAAGTGCGCGAAGTCCGTCTCGCCCGGCGCCAGCAGCAGCGCCACAGGCAAAAGGAATGCCACAAGACCATTGAGCGCGGTAAGGTTGAGCACCTGTGGACCTCGGCAGAACGTGCCCGCATAGCTTTGCGCCATGTCGGCGTATTCGGCGATCGCATCGTGGAAGGCCTTAAAGGAGTAGACCGTCTGCTGGAATACCTTGACCACGGGGATACCGCGTACGTATTCGGTGCCGGTCTTGTTCATCTTGACCAGCGCGCCCATGTAGGCCTTCATAAACTCGCCGCCCTTGCCGCCCATCATGGCGGCCATGGCGCAAAACGAAACGACGACCGAGATTAAGCATGCCGCGCCCAAACGCCAATCGAGGGCAAATAGCAGCACAAGCAGGCCCACGACCATGGCGGTGGCACCGGCGATATCGGGCAGCATGTGCGCGAGCAGCGTCTCGGTGGAGGCGGCACAGCCGTCTACGATACGGCGCAGCTCACCGGTGGCGTGCGTGTCAAAGTAGCCGAGCGGCAGCTTAAGCAGATGCTCGCTCGTAGCCTTGCGGATATTGGATGCGCAGCGAAACGCGGACAGGTGCGTGCACATGAGTCCCACGAAATAGACCACGATGCTTGCCAGGGCAAAACCAACAGCCCACCAACCATACATTGCGATGTCGGCGGCCTCGCTCCAGTTGGGCGCCACGGCAATCAGGTCTCGCGCAACAAGCCAGATGCACACGTACGGGCCAAAGCTCAACAGCTGCGAGAACGCCGAGAGGGCCATGCCCAAATACGTTAGGAATTTGCGGTCGCCGGCATATGCAAGCAGCTCGCCGATACCGCCACCTTCCTTTTTCGATCCCTTTGCCATGAGATTCCTTTCTAACGGCTTGAGAGTTAACCGTAAGAAACTTATCATGGGCGTGTTAGCCAAGACACACAATCGAGGCAGGCGTGGACGTTTCTGCAAAGGAAGGGGACGCTTTTGAAAATGCGGCGGGCAGCAACCGATATAACCGAGCTCTACGCACCGCAGTTTGAGCAGTTTGGTCTGCAGCTTTCCGGCAAGGGCGCCGTCTTTACCGGCGAGGTGGCAAACGATCGGGCGCACGGACGCGCATGGATCATGCCCCTCTCCCCCACCTGCATCGTCATGGAGCATTTCATTACCCCGACGCACAACATGCTCTTGGCCGAGTACACACCCGAACCGTACGCGTGTGTGAGCGAGGTCAGCGCGCCCACGCTCATGTGCATGCCCGAAGCCGGCATAACGCCTGCGAACCTCAAGCCGCTGCATGGACCGTGGCCAAACAGCGCGATCTGCAGCTTTGTCCAAGATAGCTGCGGTGAGGAGCTAAGCCCGCTGTTTGCGGGGCAGCTCTATCACTCGCGCTCGGTGCTCTTTTTGCCCGGTTATTTTGACGAGTTGGAGCATCGCTATCCCGCCGAGTTCGCGGGGGTCTTTGAGGCGTTTGCCGAGTCATGGCACGAGGAGGCAGCGTCTGCCATCTGCCACGCACTACGCCGAATCAACGAGGACCGCGCTCGCGCCGTAGGCGGGCATGTCTATATGCAGGGCATCGTGGAGACCATGGTCGCGGAGCTCGCCTGTTCGCGCGCGGCCCACAGGCAAGCGCAGCAAGCGACAGACACGCGCGCCAGCGTTACCATTGCCCAAGAGGCGGCGAGCCTTGTGGAGCGCTCGCTCGACAAGGGCAGACATGTGAGCATCAACGAGGTGGCCGAGGCGCTCTTCTCAAGCCGCTCCAAGCTATGCGCCACCTTTAAAGCCCAAACCGGCGAGTCCCTGGGCGCCTACATACGAAGGCGCCGCATGGAGCGGGCACAGGACCTTTTGACCGACAACTCGCTTACGATAGCGCAGGTGGCAGAGCGGCTCGATTATCCTCAACAGGCCGCCTTCGCCCAAGCCTTCAAGCAATACACCGGCACCACCCCCACCGCCTGGCGTTCCCAACATATATAAAGAATGAGGGCGCCATCGGCGCCCTCATTCACCAAATTCAATCCAGCCCACCTGACCCGAAAGGCTGAGTCGCCACGAAACCCGGGGCCCCGGCAGGGCGGGTGCTTGCTCAAAATGAGTTCCGCACGCAAAGAAGGCCACTTAATGTGGCCTTCGTCTTGCATAGGACTGTTTGAAATTTGGAGGAAACACCCCGGCGACTCGGGGCTTCCACGGCCTCGCAGCTACGAGAGCGACGTTCTCAGCAACTCGTTGAAGAGCTTCGGGTTGCCCTTGCCGCGGCTCGCCTTCATGCACTGGCCCACCAAAAAGCCGATAACCTTCTGGTTGCCGTCACGATACTGCTGCGCCTGATCGGCACAGTTAGCCAGCACCTCGTCCACGATCGGCTGCAACGCACCGGCATCGCTCACCTGACGCATACCACGCTCGTCGACGATCTTGTTGGGGTCGTCACCGGTCTGGGCCATGGCCTCAAAGACCTCGTGCGCCTGGTTGGAGCTGATGGCATCGGTCACCAGCAGCTTGGCCAGCGCTGCTACCTGAGCCGGCGCGATGCCGGACTCGGCGAGCGACACGCCTGCGCTCTTAAGGTAGGCGATCATCTCGTTGACCAGCAGGTTTGCGACCGTCTGGGCCTCCTTGCCAGCCATACCGGCAGCGGCAGCCTCAAAGAACTCGGCAAACTCGGGGTCGCCCGCGATCTGCTCGGCATCGGCCGCCTTAATACCAAAGTCGGTCTCAAAACGGGCGCGCTTGGCATCGGGCAGCTCGGGAATCTCGCCACGGCAGCGGTCGATGAACTCGTCGTCCAGATCGAACGGCGCCAGATCGGGATCGGGGAACAGGCGATAGTCGTCGGCCGTCTCCTTCACACGCATAACCACGGTGCGCTTACGGCTGGGCTCCCAGTGGCGGGTCTCCTGATAGATGATTCCGCCCTCCTCGAGCACCTCGGCCTGACGGCAAATCTCGTAGGCAAGGCCGTCGTGCAGGCTCTTAAACGAGTTGAGGTTCTTGAGCTCGGTCTTGGTGCCCAGCTTGGTCTCGCCGCGGCGGCGCAGCGACACGTTGCCGTCGCAGCGCATGGAACCCTTCTCCATGGAGCAGTCCGAAATGCCCAGCGTCACAAAGATGCGACGGAGCTTCTCCATAAACAGGCGCGCTTCCTCGGGCGTGCGCAGATCGGGCTCGGTGACGAGCTCAATCAGCGGCGTGCCGCAGCGGTTGTAGTCGACGAGCGACTCGGCAGCGGCGGTAATGCGACCCTCGGCACCGCCCACGTGCACCATCTTGGCGGCGTCCTCCTCCATGTGGATGCGCAGAATGCGGATGGGCACCGTGTAGGAACCGTCCTCGCGACGCTCGGGCATCTGCAGGTTGGACGCGTCATAGCTGGCCAGGTGGCCGGCGCGCTGATTGCCTTCGCGCATGGTCGACGTCATGGACGTGGACAGGCCCTCGGCATTGGCCGAGGCGCTCGCCAGGCTCTGGGCCTCGGCCTCGCCAAACGCGCAGTCGGGGCGCTCGGCGGCACCGCGACCGGTCACGTCCAGGTCCAGGTGACCGTACATGGCAAAGGCGACCGGGCCCTGCGTGGTCTGGAAGTTCTTGGCCATATCGGGATAGAAGTAGTGCTTGCGGTAGAACATCGAGTGGCGCTGGATCTCGCAGTTGGTGGCGAGACCCGCCTTGACGATGCTCTCGATGGCACGCTTGTTGGGCACCGGCAGGGCGCCGGGCAGGCCCAGGCACACCGGGCACACGTTGGCGTTGGGCTCGTCATCGTGGCTGAGCTTGCAGTTGCAGAACATCTTGGTATCGAGTGCGGTGAGCTCGGTATGGATCTCCAGGCCGATCACGGCCTCCCAATCCTGCAGGACTTCGGAAAGCTCCTTCATTACAGCTCGCCTCCCTTCCCGGCAAAATCGGGCGCGACGGAAAGCGCGGGCGCACCCGTGGCGGCATCGGAAAAGCCGCGCTCCAGGGCGCGGGCAAACGTGAGCAGCTGACGGTCCTTAAAGGCAGGACCAACCAGCTGGGCAGAAACGGGCAGCTGAGTATCCTCGCCCAGGCCCAGCGGCACCGAGATACCACCGTTGCCGCAAATGTTGAGCGAGATGGTGTACAGGTCGGAGAGGTACATCTGCGTGGGGTCGCTGATCTCGCCAAACTTAAAGGCCGTGCGCGGCGAGGCGGGCATGAGGATGGTGTCCACCTTGGCATACGCGGCGTCGTAGTCCTGCGTGATGAGCGTGCGGGCCTTCTGCGCAGCGTAGTAGTACTTGTCGTACACGCCCGAGCTCAGCAGGTAGGCGCCGAGCATCTGACGGCGCTTGGCCTCGGCGCCAAAGCCGTGGGCGCGCGAAAGCGAGCTCTGGTCGGACAGGTTGGCGCAGCCCTCCTCCTGGTAGCCGTAGCGAATGCCGTCGAAACGGGCCAGGTTGGAGAATGCCTCGGCCGGGCCGATGACGTAGTAGGCAGCGATGGCGGCGTCCAGGTGCGGCAGGTCGACCTCGACCAGCTCGGCGCCCTGGTTCTGCAGCTCCTGGGCAGCGCGCTGAACAGCGGCCTTGACCTCGGGCGTCAGGCCCTCAGCCTCCATAAACGCAGGAATGATGCCCACGCGCTTGCCCTCGATGCTGTCGTTGAGATGCTCGGTAAAGTCTACGGCGCAATCCTGGCTGGTGCAGTCGTACGGATCATGGCCCGCGCCGGTAAGCGCGTTCATGGCCAGCGCGACGTCCTCGACCGTGCGGCCGAAGGGGCCCACCTGGTCGAGCGACGAGCCAAAGGCAACCACGCCGTAACGGCTCACGGCGCCATACGTGGGCTTAAAGCCCACCACGCCGCACAGCGACGCCGGCTGGCGGATGGAGCCGCCGGTGTCCGAACCCAGCGAGAGCGCGACCTCGCCCGCGGCGACGGCGGCAGCGGAGCCGCCCGAGGAGCCGCCGGGCACGCGCTCGGTATCCCAGGGATTGTTGGTACGGTGGAACGCCGAGCTCTCGGTAGAGCTACCAAAGGCAAACTCGTCCATGTTGGCCTTGCCCATGGGCAGGCAGCCGGCATCGAGCATACGCTGGACGCAGGTGGCGGTGTAGACGCTCTGGTAGTCCTCGAGCATGCGGGAAGCACAGGTGGTGCGCGTGCCCACGAGGTTCATGTTGTCCTTGATGGCCAGCGGCACGCCCGCGAGCGGGGGCAGCGGCTTGCCTGCGGCACGGTCGGCATCCACGCGCGCAGCGGCCTCGAGCGCGAGCTCGGGCGCCACCTGCAGGAATGCCTGGACCCCGCCCTCGCGCGCCTCGATGGCCTCGAGCGAGGCCCGCGCGACCTCGGTAGCAGAGAAATCGCCGGCGGCAACGTGCGCAGCCAGCTGCGCGGCGGTGAATCGATCGAGATTGAGCTTCATTACTCGCTCTCCCCCTCTCCCAAAATGGACGGCACGCGGAAGTAGCGGTCGCGCGCGCTGCCGGCGTTTTCGAGCGCGACGTCGAGCGGCAGGTCGCGCTCGGGCTCGCGCAGGTCGTCGCCCATCACGTTGGACAGGCTTCCGATGGGATGGAACGTGGGCTCCACGTCGGGCAAGTCATATTGCAGGACGGGCTCGAGCATCTGGACGGCGTCGTTCATGTAGGACGTCATCTGGGCGAGCTCGTCATCGGTCAGTGCGATCTTTGCGTACTCGGCGATGCCGCGCACGTCTTTCTCGCTGAGTGCCATAGGCGCTCCCTTCCGCATAACAGATAAACCGCTCTAGTATACAAGGCAACGCCGGCTTGGAGCAGGCGCTTTACCCAAATGCAGCGAAAACGTAACGAGGGTGGCGGGCTGGCAGGCGGCGGGCTGGCGGTTCTGGAGCGAAACCGCACCGTCCATAGCGAAAACCGTCTCGCCCACAACGAAAACCATCCCGCCCGCAACGAAAACCATCACAACATTCGACGCTTTTCGCCAAAATCGAGATTTTCATCGAATGTTGTGATGGTTTGGAAGCCCCGACCACCACAAAGGTGCCTGTCCCCATTGTGGTGGTTCTGGAGAATGTCCTATGCCGAGGCCTTGGCCTTGCGGCGCTTGCGGACCGCGTGGATCACGATGTCCAGCAGCAACAGCACAATGGCTACGACCACAATGAGGACGGCAAACTCGCGCTTGCCCCAGTGGCGGCCAGCCAGCGACTTTTGCCTGTCGACGTCCTTCTTGCTGTACTTGGTGCGCACGCAATGCACCAGCAGGCGATGGTCGTTCACACCGTAGGGTGTGCAGGTGACAAGTGTCACCTTGTCGGCGCCGGGCTCGATGGTCAGTGACTCCATCTCCTCGGGCAGCACCACCTCGGAGTCCACCATCTTGTAGGCGAGCGTCTTGTTCATGGTGTGCAGCAGCACCAGGTCGCCGGGCTTCAGCGAATGGATGTCGTCGAACATGCTCAGGTTGCGCATGCCCGAGTGCGCGGTGAGCACGCAATGCGTCGAGGTGCCGCCCACCGGCAGGCTCGTGCCCTCCAGGTGGCCGACGCCCGCCATAAGGACTTCTTCGCTCGTGCCGTGGTAGATGGGCATGCTCACGTCGATGGAGGGGATCTCGACCCAGCTCATCATAGGGTCGCGGTCAAAGATGAGCTGCTGAGCGTAGGGCTCGATCTGGTCGGCGGGAAGCTCGGTGGCCTCGCCCGCCAGCTGCTCGTTAAAGGAGCGCGCCTGGAGCAGGATGCGCTCGCGCTCCTCGGCAGACAGCGCGTCCACGGTGCTGGACACCGTGCTGATCTGGTTGAACACGCCCGAGGCCTCGAGCCGGTCCAAAATCCACGGCCAGGTCATAAGGCCCACGCCAATAAGGATAATGACGATGGTGATGAGCCGGTCGGCCCAGCGCGGCAGTCGCTTGCGACGGCGCTTGGGCTTTGGTTGAGGTTTGGGCTGAGGGCTTGAGCCGCCGTTGACCGCGGCGTTATTGCTCTTCATATGTTTGGCGCCCTGCACCATCGCCGGTCACTCCTCTACAGCTCAGGTTGTCTAAACAAATAATAGCCGATTAACGAGCTTCCGCGCCGGACAACGCAGCGAGACAGCATTGCGCAGCGCGAGCATAGGCCAACATTTGAGTTTTCAAAATGTCCCGAATCGGCGGGGCGATTCGGGATACAATGTCAATAGAAAACGACGCACCCCGCGTAAGTGTTCGAAAGCGCGGGCGGCCTAGTTTTCTGGTTTTGTTAAATGCCCGGGCCTCTAACCCCGGGCATTCTTATTTGCGCTTGTTGCGGCGCAAATGCCTTCTACCGTCCGCACCGCGCGTGCGCCTACGGACCTTAAACCGAACCTCATACGAGTCAAGAAACGCGATGACGAACGTGCCCACCGCCGCGAGGGCGGCGAGCGCGTTAAGGAATTTCAGCATTTGGGGACCTCCGATCGAGTCGTCGGCCGCCCGCGCACGGAATGCGTCGCAAGGATATTTTACTGCGAGCACTCGCACTTACAGCTGGTAAACGCAATATTTGCAAACATTTGTTCGATAATCACACGCCCGATCCTACTGGCAACGGCGCCCCGGCTGCTATGTCCAAAAAGAACGGGGCAGACTCCAGCGCGGAGTCTGCCCCGAAAAGTGAACGGCAAAGCAAGAACGTCGATGGACGAGAAAAGTGTCCGCAAGTCTCATGGCCATCACATCCCACCTGCCAAAGGGATGGGTGAGTGAGCGTTACTCCTGCTCGGACTCCTCAGCCTGCTTACGGCTGCGGATGAGGTGAGCCACGCCGATACACAGCACCGCGCCACCAGCGATCCAAGTGAAGGTCACGCCGTTGAGACCGGTCAGCGGGAGACCAGAGCCCTTCTTGTTCTCGATGGTGATGGGAATCCTGGTCGAGGTAACGTTTCCATCGAGCCCAGAAGTGACCATATCAGAGCTGGGGGTTACGCTGAGTCCTGTCAGTTCGCCGGTCGTCTCATTGTATGTAGGCGTCACCGTAATGGTAAAGCTAATGGAGTTATAACCCGCGGGCGTCTCACACTCCGTAATCTCGTACTCACCTGCAACAAGACCAGGGATAAAGACCTTGCTGTCAGTCTCTTTAGTCCTAAACACTCCAGCCTTGCCTGAATCGCTAGTGAATCCACCAGTCTCCGTCAGCCATTTATCGCCAGTAACAGGAGTGGTACCCTCCTTGGTCATTTTGACCTTAAAGCCGGCAACGAGCTTCTTTTGCGAATCATCCGAAGCAGTCTTGGTAACATCGAGGCCAAAGACGTAGTCAGCAACTTTGTCCGACTCAGATGTGCCCGTGTCCTCAGTCATGGGATTATTGGAGTAGACAAGCTTGACCTCATTGGTGTTACCAGTGCCTTTATATTCCGCCTTATCGGTCAGTTTTGCCTTATAGGTCACAACGACCTTAGAGTCGCCCGTAAGCGTCACGCCTGCGGCTGTTGCAGCAGCCTTAAGATCAGAGAAGGAAATCGTCAGGTCATGACCGCCAGTGAGGTTCCCAGAAGCGTCCTTAGTCTCGTCAAGGCCTACCGTGTAGCCATCTGCAGGCTGGATAACTTTATCGTTAATTGTCACCTTAACGGAGTCCTTGATAGCCTCCAGTCCAACAGAAAGATGATCCTGGAACGAATATTCGTACTTGGTGAAGGTGTCGATGTTGCTCGCGACGGAGCCGGTCAGTTTATATTCAACCTCCTCGCCAATATACGAGTCACTCGCCTTTCCCCATGTCGTGCCCTCGAGCACCTGCTTATCGACGGTGGGAATGCTGGTCTTCTCGGTAATTGAAACCGCTTCATCTCCGACGACAGCGAAGATAGGGGCGGTGGCGGTTTCGGTGCCTGCGACAGTAAGGGCGTCAGTCACAAAGAGCCAATAGCCGTGTGAAAGGTTGTTGGCAACACCATTCAAAGTGGCCGCGCAATCACTTGGATCATCCAGATCGGTCACCTTAGCCACAGCAGCCGCAATCTTATATGCAGCAGAGTCAGATGCTACGCTAGTCGTTTTACCGGTGTGCATCACGTTCTTGCTAATCCAATCTGCAGCATCCTGGGCGGTTGCGATATTGGCGTCCGTATCGAATTCCTCAATCGCTTCCTTAACAGCAGCTTCAACCTTGCCGTTCGCCCATGCGATATTGCTCACAAGCGTCTGGCCGTTCTCATCCTTTGCCACATCAGCGTCAAAGATCTTGTAACCCATGAATTCGGTATCGTTCCCCGACGCTTTTCCGATGGTCACCGAGCCGTTCGCGTCGCCCGCAGCAAACGCCATCGTGACCGGAGCCATAACCCCGCCGAAGCTCAGCGCTGCTGTGAGGCCGGCGGTTACTGCCAGGCGTGCGATGTTCTTACTCATGCTCATCTTCTTTTCCTCCGTTTTCCGTTTGGTTCCCATTCGATCGGTCATCATCTGTCTGTGTCTTAGCATCTACTTCGCTACGTCTCGCCCCGCTCTCTGTGGGGCTGCCAGCTACTCTTTATGGCTGCCACCTCCCCGCTTGACCAGGAGCGCGACCACAATGAGCGCGGCTCCGGCGACCGCTGCGGCGGCCGCGGCGTACATTGCCATATCGCCAGTCGAGGGCATAAAGCCTCCGGTGGTAATGCTAGGGGGCGTGCCGTTGGGCGTATTAATGATCGACGCCTCCAGGCTGCCCGTCGACCCGTCCGCGCTGTCGGCGCGCAGGGGCGACTCGGCCGTGATGGTGAGCTTGGGCTTGGCGGCGGCCACCTGGTCGACGTCCAGGCCCTCGGCCTTGACCGTCACGGAGCGCGTGCCCTCAAAGGCGGTGTAGCCCTTGGGCGCCTTGAGCTCGCGGACCTCCAGCTTGCCCGAATCCACGCCCGAGACGGTCACGCGGCCGTCCTCGCCCGTGGTGACGGTGGCCTTGCCCTCAGCATCCCACGTGCCGTCGGCCGCCAGCGTGCGGCCGCGGTCGTCGGCGATGCTCAGGACCGCCCCGGCAAGCGGCTTGTCGCCGTCGCTGCCGCGCTTGGTGAGCGCGAGATCCCAGGTGTAGGCGCACGCGTCATCGCTCGGCGTGCGGGTGAAGTCCGCGTCGCCGGACTGGTCGGTAAAGGGAGAGCGCGGGTAGCGCAGGTAGACCTCGTTGGGGTTGCCCTTCGCGATGCCGTGGTTGCATGCGCTGTTGAGCGGCGCGTTGTACACGGCGACCACGCGGGCGCCCGCGGTGAAGGCGTCGGCCCCGCCGAGCGCGGCGATCAGGTCGCCGGTGCGCACGGTGAAGGTCTTACCGTCGACCGAGCCCCTGCACCGGGCCGTGATGTCGGTCCAGCCCTTCGCAGGGTCGGTGCCGGCGCGGCCGTCCTTGCCGGTCTGGACGGCGTCGAAGCCGCCGTCCGCGCCCGCCGCCACGTACACGCGCATGCTCGCGGCGACCTTGGAGGGGTCGAGTCCCGCGCTCATGGTGTCGACAAACCGCACCGTATAGGTGTCGTAGGCGGTAAGACCCGCCGGGACCGTGGCAGAGAGGCGCCAGTACAGGTCGTCGGCGACCGTGGCGTCGGCGGCCTTCTGCCATGCGGCGGTGCTGTCCTCCAGCACGTGCTTGGCGACCTTGGGCGTCGCCGCCTTGGGCTTGACGGTGACGGCGCTGCCGCCGACCAGGGCCATGATCGGCGCGGTGCCGGCCTCGTCCTGGGCGATGGCGTCGTCGTCGGCGACGATGAGCCAGTAGCCGCAGGGCAGCTCGGCCGCCGTGCCCGCGTTGAGGGCCACAAACACGGCGCCAGAGCTCTGGAGGGAACGAGCGAGCTGTGCGCTCAGCGCGCTCGTAAGGTGGGAATCGGTGTTGAGCCACTCGGCAGCTTCCTGCGCGGTGGTCTGGGAATTGGGCATGCCGGCGCTGTGCAGCACAGGCAGCGCGGCGTCGCGCACGGCGTCGCTTGCCCAGGCGAGATCGGTGGCGATCTTGGAGTCGCTGTCGCCGTCGACGACGTTGGCGCTAAAGATCTGGTAGGCGTCGTAGCTGCGCGCCACGGTGCCGCTCACCGTGATAGAACCGGTCGAGGTCGGCGCGGCCTGCGCGGATGCGGGGAACACAACCGCGCAGGTGCCGATCACGAGGGCAAGCAACGCAAACAAGATCGGGAAGGAGCAAACTTTCTTATTCACGACGCTTACCTCCCTTCGCATTCGCCTTGCGACGAATGTGCATCCAGGCCGCAGCAGCGCAAAGCACCGCCGCGCCGGCAAGGTACGTCAGAGTGACGCCCGACATACCAGAAAGGGGCAAAGAGGTGGAGTAGGTGTTGGTGAAGGTGGAGACGGGAATGATGGTTGGGTCCGCACCGGCGGAGGTTTGAACCGCGACGCCCTGCCCGTTCTCGCCAAGGGTGTTGCCCATGTCATCCTTCATCTGCGTAACGGTGGTAGAGGTGGTAAGACCGGTGTACTTGCCAGTGGTCTCATTCATGACGGCCTTCACCGTGACGGCAACCTGGTACTCGGCCTTGGAGTAGCGGAGCTTATCGATGGCACCGGTGGTAGGCGCGATCTCCTTCACCGTGTAGGTGTAGGTCCTGGCGTAGTCACCCGCCGTACCGCGGGTATCGGACAGGTGCGACTTGTTGAACGTCATGGCGCCAAAGGTCGCCGTGATGTTGTTGGGCTTGGCGGCGTCGGTCTCCCCTGCTGCGGGTGCAATGGAGAGGTCTGCCGGGTTAGGAATGGGCACGTTGGTTGCGTAATCCCCCGTAGCCTCGATGTTGAAGTCGAACGCAACGTATTTCCCGCTGGAATCCTTCGGCCAGTCCGTATTACGGACGGACTTAGTCACCGGGATTTCCACGGACGTGGTGGTGAGAGAATCGGAGATGTACGTAGTGCCCTCAACAATGCTCGGTTTCTTTCCCTCGGTCCACGCAATGGAACCGTCCGCCTTGGACACCGTGAACTCGTAGGTTGTCTGGTTCAGCTCGTAGCCAAACGGCGCCTGGGTCTCCGTGAGCGTGTACGTGCCCGGCAGCAGACCCTCGAGCTTGAACTTGCCATCGGCGGGATCAGAATCTGCCCACTTGTTGCTGACAGCTTCCGCATTCGTATCGTTATCAATCACAGTCAGGGATGCAGCGTCCGGAATTTCGGCACCATCGGCATCCTTTACCTTGGTAAGCGCCCACTCGGAACCAGCCAAAGGAGTGTGTCCCGTGTCGCTCTCCTCAACCTTGGTCCAAGACACCGTACCGGTGATCTTGGTGTTGGAGATGGCGCCCGTGGTGTTGGAATCATCGAATGAAACGAGCTTATTTCCGTTCACCGTGTCCACATGACCCTGAACATAGTTCACCTGCTCGCCGGTGTTGTTCATGGTTGCGTAGTAGATGGTGTCCGACTTCTGATAACCAGCCGGCGCCTTGACCTCGCGAATGTAGTACGTGAAGTAGTCTTTATCGTTGGGATCGCCAATTTTGGCCTTCTGATTCAAATAGTTGAACTGAAGCTCGCCATCATCCGAAGAGTAATCATTGGCACCGCCATCCGTTACCGTAACGATGGGATACGTTTCATTCTTGGCATCATCGACAGTGCCGTATATCGTCCACGAGGAACCAGAAAGCGGCGTCATGCCGTCCGCAGCGTCGACCTTGCTCCACGCAATGGCAGAGCCGTCCGGTGTATACGACCCAGACCACGGGAAGTTGTGACGCTCCTGATCCATATCGATGACGGAAGCCGAGTTACCCTCGAGATTTGTGAAGTTGTACGCGATCTTAGGGTTGTTCATCATGAAATCTTCGCCCACGTACACACGACCGTTGGTGGTCACATGGTCGTCGAAGCTTCCGTTGGGAACGAGAATCGATCCGAGCATAGCAGCGGCGGGGTCATCGTCGGTCCACTTGCCGTCCCCGCCGCCATTGCCCCAGTCGCTTCTACCCTCGCCCGCAATGCCACCACGGATGGTGAGGCTCGTGGTATCGACAAAATTCCACATGATGGACTGGGAGGCCAGCGAGTATTTCGCGCGAAGGTCTTTATCGGCGTTACTCTCATAACCGCGAGATATTTCTGTATCGCCCCACCAGAAGCGCCAGCCATTGTGGAACTCGACAGGACCAGCACCTGTAACGTTCACGACAATGGATGCGCCTTCGGGGACATTGGTGAACTTAAAGTCGACGCCGCGGTAGTAGACGCCATCCTTCAAGTTGGAGAGCTCGGAACCGGCAATGGTGAAGACCTGTTGCATAGAAGTTCCATCGCCGGTAAAGGTGATAAGTCGCTCGGTGTTGCAAATCTTATAGTTCGGGATTCTGGTATCAAGCGCACCGGAAACAGACTTCTCACTACCATCGAAAGTGAGTGTATAGCTTGTTCCCTTGTTATCGTACTTGTTGATTGCGTAGCTGTTGTCGCTAATTGCGGAACCATCCGTAACTGTGCCGGTATTTGCAAACGAGGCGAGCTGTTTCGATAGCTTCGAGAGGTATCCATCTGCACCGTTGTAGCTCGAATAATCGTTACCGTTAACATTAGTCAAATCAACATTTTGATTGAACAGGTCGCTCTTCAGAGCATCCGAGCCCTCGAACCAATTACCTTGCTTTTTCACGACAGACTGGCGCCCGTTGTTAGCATTCGAATCCCAATAGGAATAGGTAATGGGACCGGCGATCTGCGCGGTATAGTCATAGCCAGGGTGGGAGTCAGTCTTTGTCGCCTTGCCGACCCAAGCACCCTTGGTCCAAGCACCAACCGTCGCAGCATCTGAGGTCGTTCCCTGACCGGTATTCATGTTCTCAATCAAGCTGTTTATGCCGGCGACCGCAAGCACCGTGCTTCCCTCCCTGGGACGAAACTGCGATCCAAAACCAACGGTGCCGAAACGGAAGCCCTGGCCGCCCCAACTCTCCTTGATAGGATTCATGGCCAGTTTGCCGTGGACCACGGTAAGGCCCTCCGCCTCAGCGGCATATGAGCCGGTGGGGGCGTTATTCGCATCAAGAGTGCTAGTTTTGTTCGGCTTACCACCGATGTACATGTCGCGGCCGACGTAGGTGGCCACGCCGGGATCGGGGGTGGAGATATCGATATTCGTACCGATACCGATAGACGTGGGCTTGTAGATGCCCTTGTTCACAGTAGTAGCCGCGTTCGCAGAGGTGGCGGCGCTATTCTGGTTTTCGGCATCCTCGCTGGTGTTATCTACAGCAGCGGACTCACTTGAGGAACTCCCCGTTACAGCTTCCTCGGTAGAAACTGTCTGGGTGTCGTTGGCAATGGCCTGCGAGATCGGAGGCATGACGAGCGACAGTACCAGGCTCAACACGGAGACTCCGCACAAAACGCCTGCCAGTACACGGCGCGTCGCTTTTTTACTCTGCTTAGTTTTTTCTGAATTCGCTTTCATCGATGTCTCCTCCCCAAGAGACCGCGATCTTGCTCTTTCACTATCAAACGTATCTGCGCAATCTGTAATTGCGCTCGCTTAGTAATACTATTGTAACTATTGTTTAAACATCCGGGCAACAAAACCGACATTTTTGTAGCCAGTTCTCAATTCTCTTGACATTTACTCAGATTTGCTTTCGTTTATTCGCTCTGAAATATCTGTTTCTACTGGTAATTAAGTTAGTTATCAGTTTTTTAATAGCATTTTATTTATTTGCACAACATTTTGCTCAAGAGCAAACATCCTGTGAACGGTCGAAAATCGACCGTGAACGGTAGGTCATTAACCGGGAGGAATAGACTGCCAAATTGATGGGAATATCTTTAACTCATCGGTGGTTAGAAGCGTAATGTTCAGACAACGTTATTTGGGTTTTCGCGCAGATTTTAGGCATCAATTCGCCCAAATCGCCTGAGACCACCGCAAAGGAGCCCGTCCCCTTTGCGGTGGTTCTCCCCCGGCGCTACAGCAGATGCTCCTCGATAAAGATCGCGATGCCGTCTTTGTCGTTGCTCGCGGTTACAAAGTCGGCGGCGGCACGGGTGGCGTCGCTGCCGTTTGCCATGGCCACGCCCACGCCGGCGTCAGCCACCATGCAGGTGTCGTTGTCCGCATCGCCAAACACGCAGATGTCCTGGAGCTCCATGTCGTTGAGCTCCGCCACGCGCACAAGGCCGCGCGTCTTGGACACGCGCGGGTCCATGAACTCGTAGAGCCACTGCGTGGTTTGCAGAGACGTCGCCTTAACAGTGTCATCGGCAAACGTCGACGCCCGCTCAATCACCCGCGGCATTACCTCGGGTGCCATGGTAAACATCACCTTGGGCTGCGGCTCACGCAAAAACTCGGCAAAATCGACCACCTGGTAGGGCACGCCGTCGACGCGCGACAGGTGATCGACGCACGCGTTGCTCTCGGGCACGTAGAGCACGCCGTCTCGGGGGCAGACGGGCGTTGCCAGCAGGCCTGCCATGTGCTCGCAGATGCGCGCGATGGTCTCGCCCGGCAGCGGATAGCTCAGCTCGTTAATGTCGTGCGCGGGGTCGATGACCTCGGCACCACCGCAGCCCACGAGCACGTCCACCAGGTCTTCGATGCCCCAGAGCTCGTACATAGCCTCGGTCGCGTGGGCGTCGCGCCCGGTACACAGGCCAAAGAGCACGCCGCGCTCACGCAGGGCGCGGATTGCCGCCACGGTGCGAGGGGACACCGTGTGCTGGCTCGTGAGCAGCGTGCCGTCGATATCGCAGAACACGGCTTTGATGTGGCTAAAGGTGGTGTCCATGGGGGCCTTTCTGGGTTGTGTGGCGGTGCTGAATGTGGTCGGAAATGGCGTACATGGTATACCAAGGCGCAGGCGCAGCCCGTCAAGGCAAAAACCACCACAAAGGTGCCTGGCCCCTTTGTGGTGGCCGAACCCGAAGGGTGGCCTGGTCGGAACGCAAACCATCACAACATTCGACGTTTTTCGGCAAAATCGCGATTTTCATCGAATGTTGTGATGGTTTTTACTGCTTTGCGGCACGATCCAAATGCCGGCGTCCAAACAGCAGCAACGCCGCGGGAACCGCCGTCACGACCACGCCCGCACCAACGAGCGTCTGCTGCACGCCAAACGTCGCCGCCAGCCAGGGGGCAATCGCCAGCGGGGCTACGCCAGCAAACATGTTGCCAAAGCCCATGACCGAGTTCACGCGACCGAGCTGCTCGAGCGGGGCCGTCGTTTGCACGATCGTGTTGTGGAGCGGGTTGACGACGCCCCAGGCCACGCCCAGGGCAATCTGGCCGACAAGGGCTACACCCACGTACGGTGTTCCCACATAGAGCAAACTTCCCAGGCCCACGGACATAAGCGCCACGAGCAGCGTTTTAAGGTTGACCAGGTGCGGCGGCAAGCGGAGCGCGACCACGGCGCCCAGCACCGCACCCACACCGCTGGCCGACGAGAGCCAGCCCATCCATTCGACACCGACGTGCAGGACACCGCGGTAGAAGAACGACTCCAGCGGGTCGAAGGCACCGTAGCCAAAGTTTGAAAGGAAAATAATGCAGAACAGCAGGGCAAGGACGCTGTTGGTAAAGACTGTCTTGATGCTGGTCGCGAAGGTGACGCGGGAAGATGTGTTGGGGTCGGGGCTTTGGCTGGCAGTGATTGCCGTTGTACTGCTGTCCGCGGGAGTACTTTCACGCGCGGCGACGCGAACTGCTTGCGGTCTAAAGCCCCAGCCGGCAATAAACGCCAGTACGGTAAAAATCATCATGAGCACGAACACCGCGCGCGACGACGCAGCAGCCGCGACAAAGCCGCCCAGCGTGGGGCCGACGATGATACTCACGTTTGAGAACATGGCAATGGCGGAGTTGATGTCTTTGAGCTCGACGGGGTCGTTGGTGAGGTAGGCCGGATAGGACGTGGCAATGGGCTGAGCGAATCCCATCGTAAAGCCTAGGAACACCGCGCCGAGCAGGATGACGCCGGTCGCGCTACCAAAGGCGAGGATTGCCGCGCCGGTTGCCAGCGTGCCCACGATGCTCAGCAAGAAATGACGGCGCGGACCCCAGGCGTCGAGCGCCGCGCCACCCGCAAAGGATCCCAAGATCACGAATACGTTCATAAAGAGGACAGCCAGCGATGTCGCCACGACCGAGGCATCGTCTGCATAGGTGAGCGTTCCGATGACGCCGATAAAGTAGCTGGTCTGAAAACCGGTGTAGATGAGAAAGCGCATCGCCACCAGGCGCTTGGCCTGCACGGACAGCGATGACTGAGGCTTTGAGAAAAGAGAGACGAGCATGGAGACTCCTTGTTTCATACGAATGCGGACGGCGGGCATTCGCCACCGTCTGTCGAATCAATCTATCCGCATGAAACATTAAGGACGCATCAAGAGCCCCTTCTCTCCGTTTTTCGCCCGTCATGAACTACTTGGTAGATTGTAAGGCATGTCCCACACATCTACCAAAGCAAAAACCACCACAAAGGTGCCTGGCCCCTTTGTGGTGGAAGTGACGTTTGCCCAGGTAAAACCTACCAAAATAACCCTGTTCCTATTTGGCAGGTTATGGCAGCGCAGCGAGCCGGCGCAGCGCCAAGCCTTAAAGGTGGTCTTGGATCAGGTCGCAGATGGCTCGAGCGTCGTTGATGTTGATGGCTCGGGTCGCGAAGCCGGCATCGAAGGCCTGACGCGCCAAGGCCTCATTGCAGGCAAGGGCCAGCGTATGGCCATCGACCAGGTCGAGCGAGCTCTTGCCGCGCAGACGGTCGACACCGGAGCGCGCGACCACGATATTGTCGAAGCCCTCGGTCTTGTAGCCCTCGATAATCACCACGTCGACATCGTTGTAACGCGACAGCAGCTCGCGCGCGGGCATCTCGTCCTCCTCGCGCGTGTCGGCGTACTCCGCCCAGCGCGTGGCGCAGATAAGGCCCACGTGCTTGGATCCGGCCTGGTGATGGCGCCAGGTGTCCTTAGCGGGCACGTCGATATCAAAGCCGTGATGCCCATGATGCTTGAGCGAACCCACGCGCAGGCCGCGGCGGGTGAGCTCGGCAATAACCTTCTCGACGAGCGTGGTCTTGCCCGAGTTTTGGTAGCCGATAAACGCGATCGCGGGGACGGCCGGTGCCGGAGCTGCGGGCGCGACGGCGACGGGTGCGCTCGCGGGTGCGTTGCCCGCGGCTCCCACAGCCTCAACAGCAGCGGCCTGACGCTCTGCGCGGTCCCATACGCCCGAGCGGCCGCCCTCCTTGTGCAGCAGGCGCACGTCGACGATCTCCATACCGCGATCGACCGCCTTGCACATGTCGTAGATCGTTAGGCACGCAGCGCTCGCGCCGGTCAGGGCCTCCATCTCGATACCCGTCTTGCCCGTCACGCCCGCCGTAACCAGCACGTGAAAGCCAACCTGCCCGTCCGTGCGCGCCGGCGCCCAGCCCTCGGGCACGTCCTCGGCCGGCGTCCCCGCCGCAGCGATAGGCGCAATGTCGCACTTGCTCTTGGTAATGAGCAATGGGTGGCACATGGGGATGATGTCGCTCGTGCGTTTGATGGCCATGATGCCCGCCACGCGCGCGCAAGCAAGCACGTCGCCCTTTTTGGCGCGGTCCTGCAGCACCATGGCCTGCGTCTCGGGATGCATGAGGATGGTGCCCTCGGCGATGGCAATGCGATGGGTCTCGGCCTTGTCGGACACGTCGACCATGCGTACCTCGCCCTTGGCGTCCACGTGCGTCAGCTCGTCGCGACGGGCGTCGCGGGCGGGCTCGGTGGCAGCACTGGCAGTCGGCTGCGCGGACGCATCGGCGTCGCTGTCAGTAGCCGTGGCTTTGTGGGCAGACATCGCGGCCCTGCGAGCGGCCTTGGTGGCATCGGCGTACCTGCTCTTGGCCATATGATCATCCTCCGATTTGGAACATAAATCGTTGCGTACCCTCAATTATCGCGTGTTCCTGCGGTTTGTGGGCCACGGCATCGCGCCAAATCGAAAGTACCTGCATATCATCACCACGACGCAGCGCCTCACGCACCGAATACTCGGCATCGCTAAACAGGCACGGACGCACGTTGCCATCGGCCGTCAGGCGCAGACGGTTGCAATTCGCGCAAAAATGATTGGACATGGCGCTAATGAAGCCGACCGTTCCCGCCGCGCCCGGAAAGTGCCAATAGCGCGCAGGACCCGCGCCGGCAGGAGCGTCGTTGATGTCGAGCGGCTCGAGCTCGCCCAGCCCCGCTGCGGCGGCCCCGGCATTGATGCGCGCCCGCAGCTCGTCGCTCGGCACGGTATCGCTCGCATCCCACAGCTCGGGATTGAGCGCGGGAGCATGCGGATCCACAGCGCAATGCGAGCTCGTGTGCTCGTCGCCAATGGGCATGTATTCGATAAAGCGCAGGTGGATGGGGCGGTCGACGGTCAAGCGCGCGAGGGCCGCCACATCCTGGTTGAGCCGACGCACAACAACGCAGTTGACCTTAACGGGCTCAAAGCCCCAAGCCAGCGCCGCGTCGACGCCAGCCATGGTCTGCTCGAGTCGACCTAGACGCGTGATCTTTCCAAAGAGCGTAGGGTCGAGCGTGTCGAGCGAGATATTGACGCGGTTAAGCCCGGCATCTTTGAGCTGCGGCGCCAACTTGGGAAGCAGGGCGCCGTTGGTGGTGAGCGAGATGTCCTCGATCTGCGGAATCGCGCGGATGTCGCGAATGAGCGGAATGATGCGACGGCTGACCAGCGGCTCGCCGCCCGTCAGACGCACGCGGCGAATGCCCTCCCCCGCCACCAAGCGCACAAAGCGGGCGATTTCCTCGGCGCTGAGCAGCTCGTCGTGCGCGCGGGGCGCCACGCCATCGGCCGGCATGCAATAGATGCAGCGGAAATTGCACTTGTCGGTAACGGCAATGCGCAGGTAGTTGATGTCGCGGCCAAAACCGTCATGTTGCACGTACCCGTCCACGCGGCCCTCCCCTCACGCGGCGTTTTATTCTTCGGAAAACATAATACCCCACGAGAGAATCATGCCGACACCCGTACGACAGGACAGGTCGCTTCGAGCAAAACGGACTATCCAAGCCCATCCTCAGCACAAACCATCACAACATTCGATGCTTTTCCCGATTTTGGCAAAAAACGTCGAATGTTGTGATGGTTTGCCTGCCCACGGCACCCCGTAGAAGGACCAAAGCGTCCCTAAAGGCCGCCGTCCCAGTGTCGAATCACAAATTCTCGCAGGTCGTTTTGACGTTTCTGGAACGCTTCGCTTCGGTCGCACTTAAGGCCCATAGCGAGCGCGATGGCGTTCATCGCCCGGTGCAATTGCAGCTGATTGGCAAACTGGGTCCCGGTGAGGACGATCATCCTAAAGCCCAGCGCGCTCAGTACGGTCATACGCTCCGCATCCGACGCGCTGCGCTGTTTATCAAGATGGTCCGAACCGTTGTATTCAATCCCCGTACCACTCGCTGGCGCATATACGTCGATCTCGAAATACCCGGCCTTTGCGAGATACTTGAACTCGCTGGGAACATCGACCCGATGGTTGAGCTCGATCTTGGCGTATCCCAGCCCTCCCTGGGAACGTTTTGCTACGACCATGATTGCGGTGGCCGTCTCCATGGGCGACCGCGCGCCATCGTGCACGCGCTTGAGCACGGCGGCCGCGCGTATAGCCCCCTGACGAGATCGGTTCTCATTGCAATAAGCAATCAAGTCGGCAACGGTATACCTCTGCCCCATCTCGATATAATCGCCTGTCGACAGATGATTCAAATGGTATCGGGCGCAGATTTCGTAGCCATATTCCAGCTGCTCGGGCTCGCTCATCCACGAACCCGCTTGGACAAAGCACATGGCCTCATCAACCACTAGAAGGCCCTCTGCCACCTCGATAAGATGGCCTGGAGGTATCGGCGCTCCAAACACGTGGCACCTAAATCCAGCCGGCGTCGAGCGCTCAAAATCGAAGTTGACGAGCGTGTCGATATGATCGAGCTCTTCTCGTGGAATACCAAGCGAAACCAGATAGTCGGTAACGATCCCAGCTGCCGTTGAAGCCCTCAGACCCTTGGCATCGAGTCCCAATTTGGGCAGGCCCGCAGTCGGCTCCGCCTCGTTAGCAAGCGAGTCCTCATCGTATAGGCTGCTTGCTCGCGAGAGCGGCTCGGACGGACGCGCCACGTTGTGGTACAGCCAGGCAGTCTTATGGGACAGGACGATCGGCAGGTCCATGAGCCCTCCAATGGAGTCGGATAACCAACCTTATTCCCCGGCCCACGGGTCCGCACACCTTCGTGCGCAAGAAAGCGATTCCACCCGGTCGAGTGGCAGAAAAACCATCACAACATTCGATGCTTTTCCCGTTTTTGGCGAAAAGTGTCGAATGTTGTGATGGTTTGAGTCGAGGTGAGGAGCACGGAGGGGTCAAAGCATCGTGCTCGAACGGGTTAATCCAACTCTTTTAAGCCATGCGCCAGCTGCCAGTACTCGCCGTGCTGGGCGAGCAGCTCTTCGTGCGTGCCGCGCTCGATGATGCGGCCGTGTTCGAGGACCATGATGGCGTCGGCGTCGCGGACAGTGGACAGGCGGTGCGCGATCATAAACGTGGTGCGACCGCGCATGATGCGGTCCATACCGCGCTCGATGAGCTTTTCGGTACGCGTGTCAATGGAGCTCGTGGCCTCGTCCAGGATGAGCACCGGTGGGTCGGCGACGGCCACGCGCGCGATGGCGAGCAGCTGACGCTGGCCCTGCGACAGGTTGGCGCCATCGGCCGTGACCGGTGTGTCGTACCCTCTAGGCAGGCGGCGGATAAACGAGTCGGCGCAGGCGGCCTCGGCAGCGGCGCGCACTTCCTCGTCGGTCGCGTCGAGCTTGCCAAAGCGGATGTTCTGCGCAATGGTGCCGCTAAACAGGTGCGTGTCCTGCAGCACAATGCCGAGCGACCCGCGCAGGCTGGCCTTGGCAATGTGCTTGACGTCGATGCCGTCGTACGTGATCTCGCCGTCATCGACCTCGTAGAAGCGGTTGATGAGGTTGGTGATGGTCGTCTTACCGGCGCCCGTGGAGCCCACAAACGCGATCTTTTGCCCCGGCTTGGCAAACAGGTTGAGATCCGTGAGCACACGGGTGCCCGGCACGTAGGAAAAGTCCACGGCATGGAAGCGCACGTCGCCGGCAAGCGGGACCAAGCCGCACGTGAGCTCGGTGCCGTCGGCGGCCACCGCGCGGCCCGACTCATCAACGGCTGCCACGTCATGCAGGTGCCCGTAGACGCCCACGCCCTGGCCCTCGGGAATTTTCCACGCCCATGCGGCATCGCCCGTCTGCACCAGCTCCACGCAGCCCTCGTCCACCTCGGGCTTAAGGTCCATAGCCGCAAACAGGCGCTCGGCACCGGCCAACGCGTTGAGCAAGAAGTTGCCGAGCTGCGTAAACTGGTTGATGGGCATGGCGGCTTGGCGCACAAAGACCAGGTAGCTTGCAAGCGCACCCACGTCGGCCAGGCCCTTGATGCAGAGTATGCCGCCCGCCACGGCGACGATGGCATAATTGACGTAGCCAATCACGACGGTCATGGGCACCATGGAGTTGGCATAGCTCACGGCGGCGGTGCCGGTGCGGCGAAGCTCGTCGTTGCGGCAGGTGAAGCCGGCAACATTCGCCGCCTCGCGGTTAAAGACCTTGATGACCTTTTGGCCCGAGACCATCTCTTCGATATATCCGTCCAGGTCGCCAAGCGATGCCTGCTGGGCGGCAAAGAAGCGCTTAGAGCGCGCGCCCGAGTAGCGCGCATACAGCACAATGGCCGCATCGCACACGAGTGTGATAATCGTGAGCTGCCAGTTAAGGATGATGAGCATGGCCGTGGTGCCCACAACCTGAATGGCGGCCTGAATCACGTTGGCAAAGCTGTTGTTAAGCGCCTCGGAGACGGTGTCGACGTCGTTGGTGAAAAAGCTCATGATGTCGCCCGAGCGCGTGCTGTCAAAATAACTGAGCGGCAGCGTCTGGATGTGCGCGAACAGGTCGCGGCGAATATCGGACACCACGCGTTGGGCCGCGCGTACCATAATCTGAGAGTAGCCCAGGGCCGAGAGCACGCCCGCGGCGTAGATGATCGCCGTCAGGATAACCTGCTTGGTAAGCAGTTCCTCCCCGCCCGTGGCCAAACCGTTAACGATGGGGCGCACCATGTAGGTGCCGGCGAGGCTCGCGATGGCGGCAACGGAGGCGAGCACGCCCACCGCGAGCAACGAGAACTTGGCATGCCCCATGTAGGAGAGCAAGCGACGCACAGTGCGCTTGAGGTCGGCCGGGCGTGCTTGGGCTGCGGTCTTAGGCATGGCGCTCACCCCCTTCCAAGGGCGATCCGCATGCGACGGAGGAAAAAGGATCATTCGCGCAACCATCGTCGCTGCCGTCGCCGGCGTCCGCGTTCCTCGCAAACTCCATCTGCGAGGCGTAAATCTCCTGGTATATGTTGTCGCCCGCCAGCAGTTCCTCGTGCGTGCCCACGCCGTGGACACGACCGTCGTCCAGCACCACAATGCGATCGGCATCCATGACGCTCGCGATGCGCTGGGCGATGATGAGCACGGTCGCATCGGGAATCCGAGCGATGTGCTCGCGAATCTTAGCGTCGGTCGCCATATCGACCGCGCTGGTGGAGTCATCAAAAATGAGCACGCGCGGATGCTTGAGCAGCGTGCGCGCGATGCACAGGCGTTGCTTCTGGCCACCCGAGACACCGGCGCCGCCTTGGCCCAACTCGCCGTCCAGCCCGCCGATGCGATCAAGGAACTCGTCCACGCACGCCGCGCGGCAAGCCGCGAGGAGCTCATCGTCCGACGCCTGCGGATTGCCCCACTGCAGGTTCTCGCGCACGGTACCCGTAAACAGCACATTCTTTTGCAGCACAATGCCCACAGCGTCGCGCAAGGCGGCGAGGTCGTAGTCGCGCACGTCGCGTCCGCCCACAAGCACGGCGCCTTCGGTGGCGTCGTACAGGCGCGCAATCAGCTGCACAAGCGAGCTCTTGCCCGAGCCCGTGCCGCCGAGGATGCCCACCGTCGAGCCGCTCTCGATGCGAAGGTCGATATGCTGGAGCACATCCTCGGCTGCATCCGCGCGGTATTTAAAGGAAACGTCGCGAAACTCGATACTGCCGTCCGCTGGCGCCGCAATCGCGAGGTCTCCCGCGGGGTTGGCGATAAAGGGTTCCTCATCGAGCACCTCGGCGATACGGCCCACACTCGTAAGAGCGCGCGTGAGCAGCAAAAACACGTTGGAAATCATCATGAGCGAATTCATGATCAGCAGCACGTAGCTCATAAAGCCCGTGAGCGAGCCCACGCCCAGCTTGCCGGCGAGAATCATGCGGCCGCCAATCCACAGGATAGAGAGCGCAGCCACGTACATCGACAGCTGAAACACCGGCAGGTTGAGCACCGCGCTGCCAAAGGTCTTTGTCGCAGTGCCGGCGAGCTCGGTATTGACGGTGTCGAACTTGGCCTCCTCGTGCTCGGCACGCACATACGCCTTGACGGCACGCACGGCGGTGAGGTCTTCCTGTACCACGCCGTTGAGGTGGTCCATCGAGGTCTGGAGTTGGCGGTAGAGCGGACTGACGCGATAGGTGATGGCGCCCAGTACGATTGCCAGCACGGGCAAGATGATCGCAAAGACGGTGGCGAGCGGGCGCGACAGCATCAGCGCGTAGATAAGGCCGACGATAAGCGTCACCGGGCCGCGCACCATAGGGCGAAAGCCGTTGCCCACAGCATTTTGGATAACGGTGATGTCCGTGGTCATGCGGGTGACGAGCGAGCTGGCGTCGTAGTTGTCCAGGTTACCAAAAGCGAGCGTCTGAATCTTTTTGTACTCGGCCTCGCGCAGGTTAGCGCCTAGGCCCGAGGCAACGCGGGCGGACGTGCAGGCATAACCCAAGCCCAGTACCAGCGAAAGCGCAGCGCACACCAGCATGTACGCGCCCTGCAGCAGCATGTAGTTGATATCACCCGCAGGCACGCCCACATCGATGATGTTGGCCATGATGACCGGGATAAACAGCTCGAGCACCGTCTCGACCGACACAAAGAACACGCCGAGGATGGCATCGCGACGGTATGCCCCTAGATAGGAAAACAGTATTTTGAGATTGCGCACGCAGGTTCAACCCCCATCAAACGTTGTTCGCAAACGCACGTATTATTGCGCGCCGAATAATGGTGTCAAGTATTCCGAAATCGTTTTCTGCAAGGTTAGCGCCGGCGGCGAGTTCTCGTGATGTGTGTCCATATTCACTCGGAATAATGGTGCGCGAGACTTTTTCGCTCCGGCGTCAACACAAACCTTGACTCTACAATCGTTGTAGGGTTTTCACTACACTGGTACGTAACTGTC
>URKT01000011.1 GCA_900548495.1 uncultured Collinsella sp.
ATCTACACTCTCTCCGTCGTCGGCAGCGTCAGATGTGTATAAGAGACAGGGGCAGATAGGGGCTTTTTAGGTTACATAATAAACTGTTAATCTATGCTACTATTTAACTTGGCATCGCAGTATGGAGGTGGTCAAAGTGTTACGCACACTCAGAGCTTCGTTTTTCCTCTCGATACTTTTGATATTACCGATATGTTTCTCGTTTAGCCCTTCGACTGCTTATGCTGCAGAAAGCGATGCTGTCGCAATTTCTGGCGCAACCCAAGATTTTGATTTAACGAAAGGTCCCGAGCAGTCTCATCAAATCAAGCTTAAGGATGGGACCGTTGCAGTAATAGGAATTAAAAAAACCAATGAACCCAGCCTGATATGGGACAGTTACTACAACAACGCATCTGGAACTTGGACTATCTATTACAACAGTCCTTTTATTTATCGCGAATTCAAGATCAAGATAGCGAACTCGCTCATTACCAGCGCTTGGGGACAAAACTATACGACTATCGGCTGTACGGTAACTAACGAGTCCTTTATATGGAACTCGAAACAGGCGACATATCGACTCAACTATGAATCGATGGGGATGACGTCCGGTATCGCCGTGTTGCAAGCGACCATGGAAGGCAGCACGCTCCACACCTATGCAAACTAGACTCACATCAATTGAGGAAGTTCAATGATCCCAATTCCTGCACGCTCAGACATTATGATCGCTCTCGTTTGGATTCTCGTCGGAGTGCTTATTTGGCGTATCTGCAAATGGGTTAAAAACAAGAAATAGTTGATAAAACGTATATGCCATTTATGCGATGCTTGGGGCCGTTAAATCGGCCCCTATTTCTATAGCTTTTCAAGCAGCAGTCACCCATTTGGAAGTCGCAATGCCATTCATACGATTTCGGCCCTTTAAGCCGCTATCTATTGGTAGGGACTCTTGTTGGTAAGGAGCGCTTACTAGATACAAACCTTGGCAATATATTGGTTTAGGCGGCGCTTGTTTCTTTGTATTCGAAGACTGGTTCTAGGAGGTCTTCGATGTTGCAGTGGAGGGCTTTTGCTATGGCTCTTACGCTTGTTACCGAAGCTTCATTGATGTTTCTCTGGCGCTGCTCGTACATTTGGATTGAGCGGAGTGACACATCCGATTCGTATGCCAGATCTTGTTGGGTTTTCTTGAGCCTCTTTCTTGCTAACGCAAGCTTGGTTTGCCTGGACGCTTTTTTCGCCATATCGCAGACGAGGCGAGCCACGCGTTCCTCCGAGGCTTCGTGCCAGGGGTAGTACAGACTGCGTAGCACATCGAATGGAACGACATGCAGCAAATCTTCGAAAGACTCTCCTAGGCGCCACTGAAGGTATGCCAATATCCAGCCTGTCCAATATTCCGGTGTCTTTTCGAATCGGTAGGTTCGATTTGGCATCGGCCTTGATTGATAGCCCGACCTTTCGACGATAAGCGCGAACAGCTCAACGCCCGATTTTCCCGACACTACCCATGCGTTGCCGCATTCGAACTCGCGAGCTACGCCGCTCAAGCAAAAGAGTTCAGCAACTTCCGATCCTTCTGCTCCATAATCGTTAACGGCATAGTCAAAGCAGTCGCCGAGATTGTTCATTGCGTCCTCGAGGTAGTAGACGGGGTATGTCCTACTCGGCCCACGATCCGTTAACTCTTGGATCATTCAAATCAACCCTCCCTGCCATCAAATCCCTAATGTCGACACCATCAGAGTCAAATCCGTTTACCGTATCCAGGTACTTTCGTCGAGCGTTCTGTTCTCGCTCAAATCGTTTGGGATAAAACTCAGCTCCCGAAGCCTGCTTCCAATCGCGGAACTTAATCGCCGAGAACGCACGCTCACTCATAGGCGCATATTGAATGCCCAAATCCCCCAAAAACATAATGCGCTGCAATTGCCTGAGCGAGATCATGCCGTTGACAAACTGTCTTGCAAACGAGAAATAGGAATCGTCTGCACGATAGCCTCGAATAACGTCATAGGGAGAAATATCAATCAGGCAGTTATCCAGCAGATAACGAAGCCCCTCGCGTGCTACTGGCGTTGAAACATTGAACTCTCTGTTATTCGCCAGAATTGCAAGCCAGTTGAGAATCGAGAACTCACCTGATTCCAAATCCAAAATCGCAAGGCCATCTAAATCAAGCTCATATCGATTGGCAATGCCATCAGACTCGGTCCGACATGCCCACTCCATTGCCATTTCCTCATGCGGTGTGCAATAAAACCCGCGCCCATAGTCATTGAATTGCCTGCATTTATCCAACGATGGATGCTCGACAACAACCTCCGACCCGTGCCAAAGCTCCATATCGACCTCCTAAAAAATATCACCTCAGCGATAGTTTACCAATAACTATCACTGAGGTGATATAGATAGGAGCTTTTGAAGGGCTGCAGCCTGACTAGAGGCAGGCCTCGGCGATGCGCTTTTTTAGTTCGTCGATGCCAGTGCCGGTTTGGGAGCTTGTAATGATTACGTTCTCGGCCGGAACGTTGAGCTGCTTTTTGATGGCTGCTGCTTGGCGGGCCTGCTGGGTGCGGCTGAGTTTGTCGGCCTTGGTGAGGCAGACGATAAAGTTGAACTCGTTGCCCTGCAGGTAGTCGATCATGTCATGGTCGAGTTTACTGGGATCGTGGCGAATGTCCACCAGCGACACAACCAGGTTAAAGCTGCGCTCGGAGTCAAAAAAGTCGCCGATAAGCTCGGCCCAACGGTCGCGCTCGGCCTTGGAGCGACGCGCGAAACCGTAGCCCGGCAGGTCCACAAAGTGCACATCGTCGGCCTCGAAGAAATTGATATTGCTCGTCTTGCCCGGCGTACTGGAAACCTTGACTAGGTTCTTGCGGCCAAATAGCTTGTTCATAATCGACGACTTGCCCACGTTGGAGCGGCCGACAAAGCTCACCTCGGGGCAGGTGGACTCGGGAATCTGCGAAACCTTGCCATAGCTGGCGACGAACTTGGCAAGCTGGTAGTTAATGGAATCGGCCATGGACACTCCTTGGTCGTAGGTTCTTACAAATAGACGCGCTATTGCGCAGCGGCAATGCGGCGGACGATATCGAGCGTAATGTCACTTGCGACACGCGCGTACTCGAACAGATCGAACTCTCGCTCGCAAATTGCATCGTACGCCTCGTCACAATTATCGCTGATAGCGCGCAACACCAGGCAATCGACACCATTTTTGGTTGCGACATGGGCAATTGCCGCGCCCTCCATGCCGACACAATCGGCATGCGTCGCCTCGATAGCGTCGTTGCGCATGGTAGCGCCCGTCACAAAGCGGTTACCCGTGGCAATCGTGCCGACCAGGAACTGCTTGGTGCCCTCGTTCGAAGCGACTGCATTTTTCGAAGCGTCAACAAACCCACGCTCAGCAAGCACGTCGGCGGCAATATCGACCAGCGCGGGCGTCGAGCCAAACTCCTCGAGCCCCGGTGCGGACTCGGCGATAAGCGCGGTATCGGTATCCAGATAGCGTAGGCGTTTGCCAATGACCACGTCGTCGATATGGAGCTTGGGGTTCAAACCGCCCGCAATGCCCGAAAACACAACAGCCTGCGGAGCATACTTGCTAATGAGGTGCTGTGTTGCAGCGGCGGCGTTCACCGTGCCCATGCCCGCCGTCGTGGCGACAACTGTCAGGCCGTCGAGCTCACCGCTCACAACGGTCAAGCCCGCCTCCCGTGCCTCGCAAACGTCGTTCAGCTCTTCCTTAATCTGCATGATCTCTTTTTCGAGCGCACCGATAATCGCGATGGTAGCCATACCATTCCCCAAACCTATACGAAATTCTCAACCAAGGTATGGTACCAGCATTTTGTTTGACCTCGCCAAACGAACACGCTAAGCCAGTGCAGCTCGCGTATCAAACAGAGCCTTTGCAATCGCGGCCGTAACCTCGCTCGAACGGTCACTCCATAGCATCGATGTCATGATACCCATGACATAGGTACAGCCATCGATGTCGATAAGGCCCGCATCGCATGTCGAGTAGTAACCATCCTCGCTAATCCAGCCTGCCTTGTTGCGCACCAAAACCTGCTCGTCCGCAATGCCATCGCGAATAAACGAGCGCGATGTTGATGCCAGAAGGCCCGACAGCCACTGTGAAGTCTCGGTATCCATGCTCAGATACTCGCTCATCTCACGCCATAACCTCGCAGAAGTGCGCGGGCAGTAGGTCGGAAAATCACTCATCGGATTCAGTGCCGTTTCGTCATCAACACCCAGATTGGCAATCCAATCCTCATAGCCATCATGGTCAAACGCCGCGCGTAACGCGATAAACGAATCGTTGTCTGAGTTGACGACGGCATTCTCGATAAGGTTGCGCACCGTCTGCCAGCCCATGCTGTAACCACCATACGTGGCTAAAGGCCCATCGAGCGACACCTGCCCCGATTCGACCAACGTCTCGCAAATATAGAGCGCATACAGCGCTTTGTAGCTGCTCGCTCCATACACCTCGACATCGGCGTTATACGTCACGCCCCTACCGCTCGATAGGTCGTAGAACACTACACCCACATCGCCCAGCTCCTGCGCCCGACACAGGGCATCCTGGAGCGAGGCAAGGCTCTCATCCTCCAAGGCAGGAGTCTTGTTATCCACCAACGAGAAGGTCCGAACGGTATCACCCGAAGGGATATCGTTGAAGTCCGCCTTCGAAAGTCTCGTCTTGAGATCTGCCGTCGACAGAGCTTGATCTGCCGACGCTTTGGACTTTGAAACCTTCTCGTTTTGCAGCTGTACCGTTGACGCATCTGGGCGCCCCGTTCGCTCCGAGGCGTAGGTTTTAACGGTAATTCCGAGGATAATAACCGCCGACGTTAGCATCCCAATGGCGGCAATCTTCCTCACGCGGATGCGAGCGCCGGCAAGGCCACGCGAAGACGTGCCCTTCGTCTTATATCTGCTGCCATGCTGCGGCACACACTCGTCCCGCGATGCGATGTTTCGCACGTGGTCTCCTGACTGCCACCGTTTATATACGAGCAGCATGATACCGAGCAGGCAATTCTTTCCAAAGATATTCAGCGGCGTTTAAGGTGTCTTTAAAGAAACCACAAGCGTATTTATCCAAATGGCACGATTCTGTTGCGCATCTCACCGCAACCCAGAGAGCAGTCTTTTTAGGACGGGGCTCTTTAGCAATCAACTAGGTGCCCAGGGGCACTCATTTAAGTCTGTCCCCAATGAGTGCCCTTGGGGAACGAAAATGGCATGCTATCCGATAGCGTTTTTGAGCTCCGCACGGCGCTTTTTCATGCCGGTCATAACGGCATTGCGCAGCTCGGGCATGCGCGCGGTATCCATCTGGGGCACGCCCTCAAGCTTATAGGGAATCCCCAGCTGCTCATACTTGACGACGCCCATCGTGTGATACGGCAGCATTTCCAGGCCCACCACGTTGTGCCATGGAGCGATGAGGCGACCGAGCTTCTCACACTCCTCCACCGTGTCGGTAATGCCCGGCACAACCACGTGGCGGATAACGACCTTGATCTTGCGACGTGCAAGCTCATCGCCAAACGCCAGAATGCGTGCGGGATCGCACCCAGTCAGCTTTTTATGCTCGACGGGATCGGCGTGTTTAATGTCGAGCAGTACCATGTCGGTCTCGTTGAGCACGGCATCGAACTTCTCGGGATGCTGGGGGTCGAAGGCGTAGCCGCAGCTATCCAGGCAGGTATGCACGCGGCCGTCGGGGTTGTTGTGCATTGCACGGAATAGGTCGGCTAAAAACGCGGGCTGCAGGAGCGGCTCGCCGCCGGACACCGTAATACCACCGCTGCGATAAAACTCATGGTTGCTCTGGAACTCATCCATGAGGTGCTCGACAGTCACCATCGTGCCGCCGTTAACCGACCAGGTGTCGGGGTTGTGGCAATACGCACAGCGCATAGGGCAGCCCTGAACAAACACCACAAAGCGGATGCCGGGTCCATCGACTGTTCCCATCGTCTCAATCGAATGCACGCGGCCCAGGGCAAACGCAGAGTCCTCGGGACGAGCGTCCACACCCTCGAGCGTCATCTCAGCCATTCCCGCTACCTTGCCTCTCATTGGTTTAAGCTACATAAATGCCAGAGTCATTCTAGCCCATATGCATGATGGCGAAACTGTTTAGCGGTCAATTGGGTTGTTCTATTTAGCCCCACGCAAGAGCGGCGGGAAGGTTGTCGCAACCCGCCCGCCGCCGAGGCTATAGAAATCGATAGACGCCAGGCCTTACGCTTTAAGCGTGAGCACCGCACCAAAGGCGGTCGGGCCGCAATGGCTCGAGATGACGCCGCCGACCTGAGTCCAGGTAACGTCCTTAAAGCCCAGATCATGCGCATAGACCTCCATGTCATCGCGCAGCTCCTGGGAAAGGCCCACCGAATACGCCAGGCCAATGTGCGAGTAGTCAATCTCGCCCTTCGCAACCATGTGGTCAATAAAGGCGCGGGCGCACTTGAGCATAGAGCCGCGGAACTTCTTGGTCGCCACGAACTTGCCGCCCGTCACCTCAATGCAGGGCTTAATCTTGAGCAGATGGGCGCCAAGGAATGCGACGTTGGACAAGCGACCGCCCGCCTTAAGAAAGGCAAGATCGGTAGGAACAAAGCCCAGCAGCACGCGGTCCATGACGGAATTCGTAAATGCAAAGATCTCGTCGACGGTGGCATCGGGGTGAGCCTCGATGTATTTGGCGGTCTCGACGACAACGAGCGACTGGCCTACCGAGACAAAGCGCGTGTCCATAGAGAACACGTAGTCGCGACCCTTGGCGGCGATCTTCGATGATTGATGCGAGCAGGTCGTGGCCTCGGAATACGCGAGATGCAGAATAGTCGCATCGGGCTGCTCAGCGTGAATGCGGTCGTACACGTGAGCAAAATCCGCAGGCGCGCAGCCGCTGGTCTTGGGCATCACGCCAAACTCGTTGCAGCGCGAATAAATCTCGAGCGGATCGATCGAGCCGTCCTCGACGGTCTCGTCACCAATCGTGACATGCATGGGCACGCGCACGATGCCGTAGCGCTCGCAGAGCTCCGGCGTCACATCCGACCCAGACTCAACCACGATTACGTACTTGCCCATTATTATCACGACCCATCTCGACATTGGCTTTTCAATACATGGCACGCGCCGCCGCACTGTTGCACAACGGCGTCCAAGCGCCAAAGAGACGCCGCCCCTTGCACACAACAAAGGACAGCGTCTCCCTGGAAAACTCCGTGCTTATCTAGGATTCCACACGGTTTATTAAGGAGGGTTACTTATTCCGCAAACGGTCGCTATATGCGGTAAGCGGTAGTTGGCCGCGACAACTGCGACACATTCCGTCCAGCAAATCCAATCGTGCTCCACGCACGGTTAATGCACGAGGCGGTAGAAATTCATCGATGCCGCACCCTCGGCGTGCAGCTCCATCGCCGGAACCGCCGGCGAATAGGTACGGCTCGTAAGTGCCGCCTCGCCGCCATTTGCAAAAATCTCGACCATCGTAGTGTCCGAAAGCACGCGCAGGTCGCGAAGCTCGCTGAGCTCGATCGACCTCTGGTCGCGCCCATAGCCTTCGTCACCCATGTCGAGGGTAAGCATCCCGTCTGCATAGCGCACAAAGACACCCTTGCGGATTTCGAGCTCGATCACCTGGGCGCCCTCACAGGAAACCACAAGATCAAACAGGCGGCCCGGCTCCTCAACGGTTTCACCGCCTGTCGCGCAAACGCAGTCGCCGCGCATCCTCTCAATCTCGTGCACCGGCTGCTGACAGAGCTTACCATCGCGCATGCTCAGTTTTCTCGGCACCGTCAACGCGCACTGCCACCCGCGTGCCACCGTCGGGCTTTTTGCCGTCGCATCGGGGCAACCCGACCACCCGATCATCAAACGCCGACCCGCAGCATCCTCAAAAGACTGCGGTGCGTAGAAATCAAAGCCGGCATCGACCATCGGGGGCATGCCCTGCCCGGCGATCTTAAAACTCGGCGCCTCCCAATCGGCCTCGATGGGAAACCACACGCACTGGTGCGGATTGCGGTAACGCCATCCATCGGCGGACACACCCTGCGGACAGCAAACGAGAATAAGCTCACCATCGAGCTCAAACAGATCGGGGCACTCCCACATAAAGCCAAACTTCTCGCCCAACTCAATGCGCGTCGCATAGCTCCAGTCCTCTAGATTGCTCGAGGTATAGACAAGCACGCAGCCGCGGTCGTCTTTCGTACGAGCGCCCAGAACCATGTAGTAGATACCATCGTGTTCAAGGATTTTGGGATCACGCACGTGCGTACCGATATCGTCGGGGTAATCGACCGGCCCAACAGCTATGCGCTTCTCGCCCAATTCGTCGGGGTTCTCGGCAACCACATGAATCTGGTTTTGCTCACGGCCCGTCAACACGTAGTCGTAATCATCGCGGTCAAAATGCTTGACGTTGCCGGTATAGAAGTAGTGAATCTTGCCGTCGTGTACAAAGGCAGAACCAGAATACGCTCCGCTCGAATCCAAATCGGAATCGGGGAACAGCACAGGGCCGCGATTCTCGTACGTCACAAAATCCTTTGTTGTCAGATGATTCCAAAGCACTGGACCGCCATGCGCAGCATCGAATGGATCGTATTGGTGATAGATGTGATACGTATCACCGATCTGCACCAAACCGTTGGGGTCGTTGAGCCAGCCAAGCTCAGGCTCCACATGGAACAGGAGCCTATCGGGGTCGGACGCGATGCGACCCGCCGTCTCATCCTGTCCGGCACGCCACTGCTCATAGTCCGCGCGTGTCACCTTATTTTTTTGATTAAACATCGCCGTTGACTTTCTCGTCTATGGGGAAGGACGCTCGACTCACACGAGTCGAACGCCCTTCCCCAAATGGACTTATCCTCAGATTACGCTGAACGGCTCAACTAGAAGCTGACATCAAAGCCAGCACCAGCGCCCTCTTCATCAGTGGTCGGCACGCCCTTTGCCTTGTTGTAGGCAAAGATCAAGACGATCGGCACGATAAAGGCGATGAGATTGCCAGCCACATACCACACGAGCGTCTCGGGCGTGACGATGAGCAGGCCAAGCACGCCGGTCAGACCCTGACCGATGGCGCGCACCTCAAAGAGCTTCACGAAGGCACCGCCGCAGCCTGCACCGATGCAAGCGCAGATGAACGGGATGATCGAGTAGCGCATGTTTGCAGCAAAGATTGCGGGCTCGGAGATACCGACCAGCGTCGGGATAAAGGACGACATGCAGATGTTGCGCTCTTTGGAATGCTTCTTATGAATGAGGTACATGCCGATGGCGCCGCCGCCCTGGGCGATAATGGAAACCGACCAGATGGCCTGGATGTAGTTGAAGCCAGTCGTGGCGACGAGGTTTGCCTCGATACCCTGGATGAACTGATGCGTACCGGTAACGACAAGCGGCTGCAGGAACGCGGCGAAGACAAAGGCACCAAAGACGCCCATCCTGTTGTACAGGATATCGATTACGCCGCCGAGGACGTCGCCGATCAGGTTGCCGAGCGGGCCGAACACGGTGAACAGGGCGACGTTAGCAAGAATCAGGGTAACGGTCGGGACAAAGACGAACGAAACGACCTCGGGGATGTACTTCTGGGCAATCTTCTCGACCTTGGCCATAAACCAGGCAGTCAGGATTGCAGGGAACACGCCGCCCTGGAAGGCAACCATGGGAATGGAGAGCGGACCAAAGTTCCAGTACTCAGCACCCGTCGGGTCCATAACGAACGTGTTGCGGTTCATAAGGCTCGGGTGAACCATGACGATACCGACGAGGATGCCCAGAATCGGGTTACCGCCAAAACGCTTCACCGCGCTGTACATAACCAGAACAGGCAGGTAGTCAAACGTGGTGGCGATAATGGCAAAGAAGCTTGCGAGGTTCTTGAGGAACTCGCTGTGGTCGGCAAGGCTGCCCTCCATGCCAAAGAGGCCGTTGGCAACGATCAGCGACTTAAGGCCGATGATGATAGCAGCGCCGACGAAGGCGGGAATGATGGGGATAAAGATGTCCGAGAATACCTTGAGGACCGAGAAGAACTTGCCCTTCTTGTCCGCCTCGGCGCCCTTGACCTCGGAAGCGCTGATCTCCTTAACGCCCGTCAGAGCCATAAACTCATCGTAGACCTTGTTGACGGTACCGGTACCGAAGATGATCATGAGCTGGCCGCTGTTGTACAGCACGCCCTTGACGCCATCGATGTTCTCGAGCTCGGCCTTGTTGTACTTGCTCGTATCCTTGAGCACCAGACGCAGACGCGTAACGCAATGCGTGGCGCCCTCGATGTTCTCCAGCCCGCCGACGTTATCGACGACTTGCTGAGACACTGCTTTGTAGTCCATGTTCCTCTCCATTCCTTTACGAAATCATAAGACGTTTTGATGCCATTACAGAGACGCGATCGTTGCATTTGCGCACTTGAGCGTACCGTCGGTGACCGTCAGCGCCACACCCTGGCCCTGCTTATTGCAGAAGCGCGCGTTAAGCGCAACATCATCGACAAAGATGGTCGCGATATCGTCGTCAACGACCAGGCGCACATGATGAGTGCCCTCGCCCTTAAAGAACAACGGACGCTCGAGGCCCATGTTGTTGACCTGGAACCACGGATACTGGGGGGCCGCCGTAAACTCGAGCTTGCCCTCACGCAGGTTGGCGCGGAACTCATAGGCAAGACCGGACTCGGCGTCCTCGGCGAGCTTCACCGAGAAGCCGGCAGCGTCACCAGCGAGCTCGATGTCGGCGTCGAGCATATAGGTGGAACCGGCATCCGCGGCGAGCACCTGCTCGACCTTGCCCGACTCGCAGGAAAGCTCAAAGGCCTCGACTGCCTTAGCCTCGCCAAAGGCGCCAAGCATGCTGTCGGGGAGCTTGGTGCCGAGCGTTCCGTCGGCACGCTGAACGATCTCGAGGGGCATAAAGGTGCCACCCCACAGGTAAGAGCTGGGGTCACCGCCCTCGTCACGCGTAGGAACCCAACCAAAGAGAACGCGGCGCTCGCCATCAAATGCGGTACGCGCGGCATAGTACGCACGGCCATCGAAGGAATCGTCCGCAGGAGTGATCCAAGGACCGTTGATAGAGCGAGACATGCGGTAACGGGTCTTGTTGCCATCACTGTACTCGGAGAACACCAGATACCACCAGTCGCCCATCTTAAAGAGATCAGGCATCTCGAACATGGTGTACAGGCCCGGATTCCACCAGTCGCCCTGGAACTCCCAGGTATCCAGGTCCTTGGAGGTGAACTTGACCAGACGACCGGTCATCAGACGCTTGTCCTCGCCCACACGCGTGCCGAGGATGAGCATGTACTCTTCGTTCTCCTCATCCCAAAGCACAAAGGGATCGCGCCAGTTGCGGTCATCGTAACCTTCCTGGGGCGGAAGCAGCGTCTCGGCGATGTTCTTCTCCCACTTGACGGCGTCGTCACTCGTTGCGTGAAGAAGAACCTGCTTCATCAAGCGTGCGCGGACCTTATCGCGATTGCAACCAGTGTAGAGCGCATGGTACTTGTCGCCCACCTTAAACACCGTGCCGGCATAAACATACTGGTCGACTTCCTCGTCGCCGCCACGCTCAAGGCTCTCGCCAAAGTCCTTGTAGTTGACGAAATCCTTGGTCGTCGCGAGTGCCCAACCAAACGGCTCTCCGAAAGGACCGGGGTTTCGCGTGTCACGCTGATGATAGAGATAGAACGTGCCGTCCTCGCCGTACGGCATGATGTCGCCCACCCAAATTCCCTCAGGCTGGTAATACACCTTGTGCATCCGAGACTTCCTTCCCACGTGATACTAACTCGGTACAACTGCAAGATATGTCAATCGTTTTCATATGTCAAACGTTTTCACACCAATACGTCTTTTCGCAGTTCCAGTCGTCGGCAAACGGTTGACATATGCCGGCGAACGGTCAACAGAGGCGTTTGAGGAATTCTTTTGGCACGGGATGAACTACGCGGTTTTGCCCTCAATGAGTTCAACGGGGAGCTTGGTATTCGATTCGGGCTTTTCACCGTTAACAAGAGCGATGATGGATTGCGCCGCGAGCTCTCCGATGCGATCGATATCTTGACGAACGGTTGTTAAGTCAGGCATAAACGTCATAGTGCGGCG
This sequence comes from uncultured Collinsella sp., assembly GCA_900548495.1. GTDB lineage: Bacteria > Actinomycetota > Coriobacteriia > Coriobacteriales > Coriobacteriaceae > Collinsella. The sequence continues at coordinate 12,162 of URKT01000011.1, forward strand.
GGCGCCATCCGCGCCCACGACCTTAATATCGTCCGGAGCGCTCAAGCCGCGCTGCTTCATCACGTTGAGGCAGATGGCCGCCATCGTGTCGTCTCCCGCAAAGATGCCGTCAATATCGGGGTTCTCATCGAGGATCTTCGCAACGACCGCACTCTTTTCGTCATCGGACTTAACGAACTCGACCTCACGGACAAGCGCGGGCAAACCGGCCTGCTCCACAACATCGTGGTAGGCATCGGTACGCTTATTGGCAGGCATGCGCATGCGGCTATTGTTGCGCAGGCACAAGATGCGCGAACACCCGTCATCAATCAGGCGACGCGTGGCAAGTTCGCCGATGCCATAGCTGTCGCTCGCAATCTGAACAGAGGCCTCGCCAAGGTCGCAGTCGATACCAACCAGACTCAAGCCCATCTCGGCATACGCCTCGGCACCGATATTAAGCGAGTTGACGATGACGCCATCAACCATATTGCGTCGAAGCATGTCGATATAAGAGCGCTCAAGCTCGGGTCGATTGGCGCTATTGCACAGCAGCATCTTAAAACCGTTTTCGGCCAGGGTATGCTCAATAACTTGAACCACTTGGGCATGAAACGGACTGCTGACATAGGGGACGATCATACCGATAAGATTCAGGCGACCGTTGAGCATGGCACGAGCGATATCGTTGGGCGTATAGTTGATGCGCTTCATCGCGGCATGAACCTTATCGCGGGTCTCTTGGCTAATATAGCCGCGATTATTAAGCACGCGAGATACCGTAGTAGGCGAAACCCCCGCCACCGCTGCAACTTCCTTGATGCCAGGCTTAGCCGAATCCTTAGAACGAGCGCCCTCGCGAGCCATAGCACCCTCCCCCATCAACATGTCATACGTTTACATACGAACAAAGCATACCCCAACAAGAGCGGGAAGACGGTAACAGTATAAGTAAGTAAACGACTCATCCAAATAATTAGGAGAGCTCCGCCTAAAGGGTAACTACACAGGACCCCAGCCGGGGCTGTTTGGGCTACCTCCCAAAACATTCCGCAGGACGCAAAGGGCTCCGCCGCGCGAAGCGCGCAGCGGAGCCCTTTGCATGTCCGAGGACGTTTTGGGAGATAGCCCAAACAGTCCCGGCGATCCTGCGGGAGTTAAATCCCTTTAGAACTTGTCGTGGAAGGTACGCGCAATGACCTCGTCCTGCTGCTCCTTGGTGAGCGTGTGGAAGTTCACGGCATAGCCGGAAACGCGGATGGTCAGCTGCGGGTACTTCTCGGGGTGAGCCTGAGCGTCGAGCAACGTCTCACGGTTGAAGACGTTGATGTTCAGGTGGTGGCCACCCTTCTCGGCGTAAGCGTCGAGCATGTGGACCAGGTTATCGGCCTGAGTCTCGGAAACTTCAGAAACCTTCATAATGTGTCTCCTTCGATCGATAGGCGCCGGCCGAAACCGGCGCACTAATCAGTAATCGTTATTGTTAGTATAGCACTAACAATAGTTACTCGCCCAGCTGATCAAGGTCGATATCGCCAAAGAACACCTGATCCTCCTTGCCGAGCGCACTCGGGATGATGGAGAAGGTGTTGGAGATGCCGTCCTGAGCATCGCGGAACGGGAGCTTGGAAACCGAAGACAGCGAAGCGATGGCGCCGTGGCTATCGCGCTTGTGCATGGGGTTAGCACCCGGGGCGAACGGCTGGCCAGCCTTGCGGCCGTCGGGCGTGGAGCCGGTCTTCTTACCGTACACGACGTTGGAGGTAATGGTCAGAACCGAGGTCGTGGGCACGGAGTTGCGATAGGTGTCGTTCATGCGGATGTACTCCATGAACTGGTGCACAACGTCGTGAGCGATCTGGTCGACGCGGTCGTCGTCGTTACCGTACTTGGGGAACTCGCCCTCGGTCTCGAAGTCGACGATGATGCCGTTCTCATCACGGACGGGGTGAACCTTGGCGTACTTGATGGCGGACAGGGAGTCAGCCACGACGGAAAGGCCAGCGATGCCCGTAGCGAACCAGCGGTGCACGTGCTTGTCGTGCAGAGCCATCTGGATGCGCTCGTAGCAGTACTTGTCGTGCATGTAGTGAATGATGTTCAGCGAGTTGACGTACACGCCAGCAAGCCACTTCATCATGTCGTTGTACTTGGCCACAACGTCGTCGTAATCGAGCGTATCGCCCTCGACGGCGCGATACTTGGGGCCGACCTGCTTCTTGGAGACCTCGTCAACACCGCCGTTGAGTGCGTACAGCAGGCACTTGGCCAGGTTGGCGCGAGCGCCGAAGAACTGCATCTCCTTGCCGATGCGCATGGAGGACACGCAGCAGGCAATGCCGTAGTCGTCGCCGTGATAGACGCGCATGAGGTCGTCGTTCTCGTACTGGATCGAGGAGCTGGCGACGGAAGTCTTGGCGCAGAACTTCTTGAAGTTCTCGGGCAGACGGGTCGACCACAGAACGGTCATGTTGGGCTCGGGGCTGGTGCCCATGTTCTCGAGCGTGTGCAGGTAGCGGTAGCTCATCTTGGTAACGAGCGTACGGCCGTCAACACCCATGCCGCCGATGGACTCGGTGACCCACTGCGGATCGCCGGTGAACAGGGCCTGGTACTCGGGGGTACGGGCAAACTTGACCATGCGGAGCTTCATGATGAAGTGATCCACGAACTCCTGGATCTGCTCCTCGGTGAAGGTACCGTTGGCAAGGTCGCGCTCAGCGTAGATGTCGATGAACGTGGAGGTACGGCCGATGGACATAGCGGCGCCGTTCTGCTCCTTAACGGCAGCGAGGTAGGCGAAGTACATCCACTGGATGGCCTCCTGCGTGTTGGTAGCAGGGTTGGAAATATCGAAACCATAGGTCTCGGCCATCATCTTAAGCTCGCCGAGGGCGCGGATCTGCTCCTGCAGCTCCTCACGATCGCGGATGTTGTCGGCGGTCATGACCGTCGGGGTGGAAGCCTTCTGGGCCTCCTTGTCCTTGATCAGGTAGTCGACACCATACAGGGCAACACGACGGTAGTCGCCGATGATGCGGCCGCGGCCATAGCCATCGGGCAGACCGGTGATGATGTGGGCCGAGCGGCAAGCACGCATCTCGGGGGTGTAGACATCGAAGACACCGGCGTTGTGGGTCTTGCGCTCGAAGGTGTAGCGCTCGACAACGTTCTCGTCGACCTTATAGCCGTGCTGGCTGGCAGCCTGGCAAGCGATGCGGATACCACCGTTGACGTGCAGAGCGCGCTTGAGCGGCTTGTCGGTCTGGAGGCCGACGATGGTCTCCTTCTCGCGGTGGGCGTTATCGATGTAGCCAGCGGGGTGGCTCACGATACCCGTAACGATCTTGGTGTCCATATCGAGGACACCGCCCTGCTCGCGCTCCTTAAGCAGCAGGTCGAGAACCTCGCCCCACAGCTCCTTGGTACGCTCGGTCGGGCCGGCGAGGAACGACTCGTCGCCCTCGTAGGGGGTGTAGTTCTTCTGGATGAAGTCTCGGACGTCAACCTCTCCCGTCCAAATGCCTTCCTTGAAGCCTTCCCATGCCTCCTGCATTGTGTAACCACGCTCCTAGTTACGTGTAATGCGGCGCTCTCTCACACCGCTGCTTATTGAATTCTTGAATGTTCGGCTTGCACTACCGGCTTCTTCCGTTCTTCACCACACGTTGGTGTAGGGAAAACGTTTATCCACCTTGGAACTACAACCCAAAACCCAAGATTTCACCCGTTTGAGAAGGATAACATAGCCACCCCCTTCATCATGGCTATTATATGTTTCTTTTTTTATACCATTAGGACGTTTTTAACAAATCCGCAGGAAATGCGAGCGTGAACAACTACCGTTCACCGATTTGTTTGGTTTTTTCCTTGCCTTTGTACGACGTTCACTCTAGCTGTTATGCCAGCTTTATCAGGGTAAAGTGTCCCAGAGACCCTACAGAAACTGCAGGGCGGCCACGGGATCCCCCGTGGCCGCCCTGTGGCGTAGCTAGTTTTTAGCTTTGATTGCCGCTTGGCATTAGGCGGCTGCGGCGGCCTTGTCGGTCGTTGTCTTGCTATCGCCGTTGCCCTGGCCCTCAAAATGCTTGTAGCACCAGCTGGTGACCAGCGGGGTCAAAATAGCCGTCACGATTGCGCAGGCAGCAACCTGTGCCGTAGCCGTCGCGAGCACCGCACCGCCATACAAGGCCTCGTTGACGCTTGCCATGGCAGCAGGCGTGGCCACATTGGCTCCGGCGCAGCTCGAAATGGCCGCACCTGCGACACCCGTACCGCCCGTGAGCTTATCGACCGCGATAACGGGAATTGCAAAGACCACCGAGCAGATCACGCCGAGCAGAATACCGGGGAGACCGCCATTAATGAGCTGGCCAAAGGTCATGGTCGAGCCCATGGCAAAGAAGACGAGCACGATGACGGCGGAAAGTGCCGGTGCCATCATCTTCTTAAAGCTCGGGAAGAGGTTGCCCAGAATAATGCCGACGACGATCGGTAGGATGGCGCCCACGAGCGACCAGCCGATCGGAGCCTGACCGGCAGCGCCGAGCACGATCATCGTGACCGGAGGGCCGACAACCAGCGTGGTGATGGCGACGGCGCCACGCTCGGCCTCATTGCCCATGGTGCCCATCAGACCAGCGTACATAGCGTTGTTGGCGCCGGTGCAAGCCGCCAGCATCACCATAGCAGAGATGCCAAACAGGTTGTCGTTGAACACATAAAGGATGAGCAGCGACACGGCAACGACCACGATCTGCTTGACGGCGATGATGATGGCGCCGCGTGCAGCGGCGGCAGGAGCACTCTTAAACGAAATCGTCGTACCGACGATGAGCAAAAAAGCGCCCACGAGCGGGCCTGCGCCCTGCTGGGTCATACCAAGCGTAAAGCTGCCGAGCGTTTTGAACAGGTCGGGGAATAGCGTGTTGAGCAGGCAGCCCAGCAAAAGCGGCACCAAAATATTGGCACCCGGGATGGAGGACATCTTAAAGAACGGCTCCTTTGCCGCCGGCGCCTCCACCGCAGTCGATTCACTCATATATATCTCCTTTGGATGCATGCGAATCGTAGCCGCACGCGCCTATGTCAGAAAGAAGGCGACGGTCCCGAGTCGCAGGAGCCGTCGCCGAATAATCATCGCGGGGTATTACCCGTCCAGGACGATGCCGCCGTCGCAGTCACCGATCTCGCCGTTCACGAAGCTGGCGAGGTCGGAAGCGAAGAACAGCACCATCTGCGCAGGCTCGCTGGCCTGGGCAGCGCGGCCCAGAGGAATACCGTTGATGATGCGCTGAGAGTTCTCGTCAGAGAGAATCGAGGTCATATCGGTCAACGTGAGCGACGGGCACACGGCGTTGCAGCGAACGCCAAACTTGCCGCCCTCCTTGGCGACCGCCTTGGTAAGGCCGTTGACACCGGCCTTGGAGCTCGCGTAGGCAGCGGTGCCAAGCAGGCCGCCGCCGATCTTGCCAGCAACGGAGCTCACGTTGACGATAGTGCCGGCATGCGCCGCCTTAAAGTGCGGGTACACGGCGTTCATCATAGTGAAGGTACCGTTGAGGTTGATATCGATAGTGCGGCGCCACTCGGTGTCATCGATCTCGTCGAACTTCTTGGTGCTGATGACACCGGCGCAGTTGATCAGGATGTTGGTTTGCGGCAGGTCCGTAAAAATCTGCTCGACGGTCTCGCGCGCCTTGGGTGCATCAGCGACATCGAGCTGATAGAACTTGTTGCCCTCGCCAAGCTCGGCCACCGCGGCCTCGCCCTTAGCAGCGTTCCTTGCGATGAGCGCGACGTGTCCGCCGCCCGCGACGATGCCCTTGGCGATCTCGAGGCCAATGCCCTGAGTGCCGCCCGTGACAATCGCGGTCTTGCCCGTGAAGTCAAATGCCATGACTCCATCCCCCTTTAATTTAGGTGTCTCCTTGCGGGAAGTTGGAGCATCGCACGTGGCGATTATATGAGTCCCAGTCGTCATGGTGGTGACAACCCCTCGCCAACCGCGTGTATAATAGTTATTTGAAACGCTTCATCAATTGAATGATTTTAAGTCTTAATGAGCTCTTAATATTGCCCACTGTATGAGGCCCGCGTATTGGGGTATCATCTTCCACCGAAAATAGTTTCTAGTGTTAGGGGTTTTCGGTGGAAGATACCGATTTCCGTGAGCTTGGGCGTCAGCTCCTTACCGAGTTCGGCAGCATGCATCAGCGCATTTCGCGCTTTGCGGACAAAGCCCTCGGCGGCGAGATGGCCGTCATGCGCGCCCTCATGCGCGCCGGCGGCTCGCTCACGCCGAGCGAACTCGCCGATCGTGCCTGGGTCTCGAGCGCCCGCATCGCCAATATCCTGCGCGCCCTCGAGGCCAAGGGCTGGATCGAGCGCGAGCACTCAAAGACCGACCGTCGTCGCGTACACGTCACGGTGACCGACAAAGGATTCCAGGATCTCGAAATCAAACGTCGGGAATTCGAGGACCGCACCGCGGCCTTCCTCGAGCAGCTTGGCGAAACAGATACCCAAGAGATGGTGCGCCTTCTTAGACGTGCCAACGAAATTATCGACCGCAATCAAGAAAGGAGAGATGCCGAGTGAGGATTCTCAAGCTCTTTAAAAAACATGTCCCGGCACTGTTTGCAGCTATCGTACTTATCGTAATCAGCTGCAACGCCGATCTGGCACTGCCTACCTATATGAGCGACATCGTCGACGTGGGCGTGCAGCAAGGCGGCATCGCCTCGCCCGTGCCCGACACCATTCGCGCCAAATCGCTCGACGACCTCGAACTCTTTATGAGCACCAAGGACGCCAAAGCTGTGGAGGCCGTGTTTGGCAAGGCGGACAATAACGGCATTCGAACGTACAAGGGCACCGAGGAGGAGCGCGCCGACGGCGGCAAGATTGCCGACATCATGAGCCTCCCCGAGACTGTCGTCCTTTCGTTCAACCAGGGCATCGATGCCAACTCCATGGGCGACATGACCGGCGCATCTACCGAGGCAAGCGATGGCGGCGCCGCTCAGGCCATGCCCACGCCCGAGCAGATGGCGGCGATGACGCCCGAGCAACTCGCCGAGATGCAGCAGAAGGCCGCTGCGGCGCAGAACATGCAAAAACAGATTGATGCCGACGGTGGCAAGATCACCATGAAGAGCCTGCGTCTAGGCGTTGAAGGCGGCCTAATCGACCAGGGCAAGCTCGTCGAGGGCGCCAACGATATGGCGGACAAAATGGGCTCCATGTCGGGCTCCATCGTGACCCAACGCGCCGTGAGCTATGTGCAAGACGAGTACAAGGCGCAGGGCATCGACCCCGCCGACGTGCAGAACGCCTACCTGGGCCGCATGGCGACCACGATGTTTGGTCTGTGCCTAATCTCGCTCGTCGCCACCATCCTGACCGGTGCCGTGGCTTCGCGCACCGCCTGCTCCATCGCCCGCGACCTGCGCCGCGAGACCTTCAACAAGGTTATGCACTTCTCGCCGGCCGAAGTGGGCAAGTTTAGCCAGGCCTCGCTCATCACCCGCTGTACCAACGACATTCAGCAGATCCAGATGGCCGCAACCCTGTTTATCCGCATGTGTCTGATGGCCCCCGTCATGGGCATCGTCGCCGTCATGCGCGTCCTGGCCAACCATACCGGCCTAGAGTGGACCATCGCCGTGGCCATCATCGCGGTCTCGGCCGTCGTCGGCGTGCTCATGGGCCTCACCATGCCCAAGTTCAAAAAGATGCAGAGCTTTGTGGACCGCGTGAACCTTACCGCCCGCGAGCTGCTCGACGGCCTTATGCCCATCCGCTCGTTCAACCGCGAGGAGCATGAGCTCGAGCGTTTTGACAAGGCTTCGCTCGACCTGATGACCACGCAGCTCTACACCAACCGCGCCATGAGCTTTATGATGCCGCTCATGATGCTCGTCATGAACTGCATCACCGTGCTTATCGTCTGGTTTGGCGCGCAGGGCGTGTCCGACGGCGTGATGCAGGTCGGCAACATGATGGCGTTCATCTCCTACACCATGCAGATCGTCATGGCGTTTATGATCCTCACCATGGTTTCGGTCATCCTGCCCCGCGCCGAGGTCGCAGCCGAGCGCGTGGAAGAGGTCATCACCTGCCCCACGAGCATCAACGACCCCGCCTCGCCCAAACTGCCCGCTGCCAGCGCGCCGCGCGGCGAGCTCACCTTCCGTGACGTGAGCTTCCAGTATCCCGATGCCCGCGCAGACGTCATTAGCGGCGTGAACTTCACCACGCATGCCGGTCAGATGCTCGGCATTATTGGCTCCACGGGCTCGGGCAAGTCCACGCTTGTGCAGCTCATCCCGCGCCTGTACGACGTCACGGGCGGCAGCATTTCGCTCGACGGCATCGACGTGCGCGACATGACCCTTTCCGAGCTGCGCCGCCGCATCGGTTATATTCCGCAGCAGGGTCGTCTGTTCTCGGGTACCGTCGAGAGCAACCTCAAGTTTGCCGGCGACATGGTGAGTGACGAGGATATGCGCCAGGCAGCACGCGTCGCCCAGGCGGAGGACTTTATCGCCGAGCGCGAAGACGGTTACGACTCCCCTATCAGCCAGGGCGGCTCCAATGTTTCGGGTGGTCAGCGCCAGCGTCTGGCCATCGCCCGCGCGTTGGCCAAAAAGCCCGAGGTCGTGGTGTTCGATGACTCGTTTAGCGCCCTCGACTACAAGACCGACGCGCGCCTACGCGAGGAGCTGGCCAAAAACGTTACCGACGCCGCGCTCGTGGTCGTGGCCCAGCGCATCGCGACCATCATGCACGCCGACCAGATCATCGTGCTCGACGACGGCCACGTAGTGGGCACCGGCACGCACGAGGAGCTGCTGCGCAGCTGCCCGGCGTACCTGGAGATCGCACAGTCGCAGCTTTCCGCCGAGGAGCTGGGGCTTACCCAAGAAGAAATTGCAGCCGTCATGGAAGGAGGCGAGCGCTAATGGCAGACGAGACCAAGACTCAGATTCCCAAGCCCACCCGCCAGCGTGGTCCCATGGGCCGCATGGGCGGCATGCGTCGCGGCGAAAAGGCCAAGGACTTTAAGGGCACCATGAGGCAGCTGCTCGGCTATATCGGCCAGCACAAGATTGCCGTGTTTGCCGCCGTCGCCTTTGCCGTGTGCTCGGTCATCTTTAACATTGTGGGACCCAAGGTGCTCGGCCAGGTTACGACCAAGCTGTTCGAAGGCCTGGTCGCCAAGGTCAACGGCACCGGCGACGTTGACTTTGACTGGATCGCCAAGACGCTCGGCTTTTTGCTCTGCCTGTATCTGGCGAGCTCTGTCTGCAGCCTGATCCAAGGCTGGCTCATGACCGGCGTCACGCAAAAGATCTGCTATCGCATGCGCAAGGAGATCGCCGCCAAGATCGCTGTCGTTCCGATGAGCTACTTCAACGGTCACAGCAAGGGCGATGTGCTCAGCCGCATCACCAACGACGTCGATACGCTGGGTCAGTCGCTCAACCAGAGCGTGACCCAGCTCATCACGTCGGTGACGCAGATTATCGGCGTGCTCGTCATGATGCTGTCGATCAGCCTGCCGCTCACCGGCGTCACCGTGCTCACGCTGCCGGCCGCTGCGATTATCCTGACCGTGATGATTCACTTCTCGCAGCCGTACTTCCGCGAGCAGCAGCAGGTTCTGGGCGCCGTCAACGGCATTATCGAGGAGGATTTTGCCGGCCAGAACGTCATTCAGGTGTTCGACCGCGCCGAGGCCTCGATCGAGGAATTCGACCGCCAAAACGACCGCCTCTTTATTAGTGGCTGGCGCTCGCAGTTCCTGTCGGGCCTGATGATGCCGCTCATGAGTTTGGTGGGCAACATGGGCTACGTGGGCGTCGTCGTGGTGGGCGCACAGCTCGCGCTGACCGGCAATGCCACGCCCGGCGACATCCAGAGCTTTATCCAGTACGTTCGCAACTTTACGCAACCCGTGCAGCAGCTGGGCAACGTGAGCAACACGATGCAGTCGATGGCCGCCGCCACCGAGCGCGTCTTTGAGTTCCTGGCCGCGCCCGAGGAGGAGCAGAAAGCCGACGCGCAGATTCCCGAAAAGCGCCCCGGCCATGTGGAGTTTGATCACGTCAAGTTTGGCTATACGCCCGACAAGACCATCATCCACGACTTTAGCTGCGAGGCGCAACCCGGCCAGACCATCGCCATCGTCGGCCCCACCGGCGCCGGCAAGACCACGCTCATCAAGCTGCTGCAGCGCTTCTACGATGTGGACGGCGGTTCGCTGCGCGTCGAGGGCGTCGACGTGCGCGACTGGGACCGCGCGGCGCTGCGCGGCGAGTTTGCCATGGTGTTGCAGGACACCTGGCTGTTTAACGGCACCATCCGCGAAAACATCCGCTACGGACGCCCCGATGCGACCGACGCCGAGGTCGAGGCCGCCGCACGCGCCGCACGCTGCGACCACTTTATCCATACGCTCGCCGGCGGCTACGACTTTATGATCAACGAAGAGGGCACTAACCTGTCGCAGGGTCAACGCCAGCTCGTGACCATCGCCCGTGCCATTTTGGCCGACCGCCCGGCGCTGATTCTGGACGAGGCGACCTCCAACGTTGACACTCGTACCGAGGAGCTTATTCAGCGTGCCATGGATGCGCTGATGCAGGGCCGTACCAGCTTTGTCATCGCACACCGTCTGTCCACGATCCGCAACGCCGATGTGATCTTGGTAATTCGCGACGGCGACATCGTCGAGAAGGGCACGCACGACGAGTTACTCGCCCAGGGCGGCTTCTACGCCGACCTGTATAACTCGCAATTCGACGAGGCGGCGTAGATACGGCCGCAGAGAAATGATGACGCCCGAGAACGGGGGCGCAGGACAACCTGCGCCCCCGTTTTGTGTCCTTCGAGCCTCGAAACGCCTTCCCCGAGACCTCATTGACGGCGCTTTCCAGACCCCGTGGGCAAAAAAGGGCAAATATGAGTACTGTCACCTTTTTAGTAACAGCCAAAACCACCTCAAACGACCTCTTTGCGGCCCCTATACGCCTTTGAATTAATCAAAACGCCCGTTAGCAGGCTTCTGTCTGCCAACGTTAATGAACATATTTATCACTTTGTCTATTATCTCGCTAGACGGATATGTTACTAGGTGAGCAACAGTACTCATATTTGGCATTTTTTGCCCACGGAGTGTTTCCTGGGGAACCGGCAACAGCCTTAGGGTTCCGCGTGGCGCAGCTCCCTCCCGGCATCCGCCGACGTTTGCCCAGATAAAACCTGCCAAAATAAACCTGTCCCTTTTTGGCAGGTTTCGGGGTGACAAGGACTTGCACTTTAGCGTGCGACAGCGGATAATGCCGAGCATTCGACAATGTTCTCATTGCCATCAATTGATTGAGGAGGCCCCTATGGCCATGGAATTCAAACGCAGGCTGCCGATCCCCATGGAGATCCGCGAGGAGATGCCGCTTTCCGCCGAGCTTACTGCCAAAAAGCAGGCATTTGACGCCGAGGTCGCCAAAGTCTTTACCGGCGAGGACGCGCGCAAGGTACTCATCATCGGCCCGTGCTCTGCCGACCGCGAGGATTCGGTGCTTGAGTACATGAACCGACTGGCCAAGGTCGCCGAAGAGGTCAAGGACAAGCTCATCATCATTCCGCGCGTCTACACCAATAAGCCGCGCACCAAGGGCACCGGCTACAAGGGTCTTCTGCACAACCCCAACCCCGAGGCTCCCGACGACCTGCTCGAGGGCGTCAAGGCCATCCGCCACATGCACCTGCGCGTCATCGAGGAGACCGGCTTCTTTACCGCCGATGAGATGCTCTACCCGTCCAACTACCAATACCTCGTCGACCTGCTGAGCTATGTTGCCGTGGGCGCACGCTCGGTCGAGAACCAGGAGCATCGCCTGGTGTCGAGCGGCATTTCGGTACCCGTCGGCATGAAGAATCCCACTGCCGGCTCTACCACCGTTATGCTCAACTCCATTTACGCCGCGCAGGCGCACCAGAGCTTCATCTTCCGCAACTGGGAGGTCGAGTGCGACGGCAATCCGCTCGCGCACGCCGTTATGCGTGGCTACATCGGTCTCGACGGTCGCACCTACCCCAACTACCACTACGAGCACCTGGAGCGCCTGGCCGAACGCTATACCGAGCATGCCGGCTATGCCAATCCGGCAGCGGTCATCGACTGCAACCACGACAACTCGGGCAAGCGTCCGCTGGAGCAGTATCGCATTTGCAAGGAGGTGCTCGACAGCTGCCGCCGCAACGAGTCCATCTCCAAGCTGGTCAAGGGCTTTATGATCGAGTCCTACCTGGAGGATGGCAACCAGCCGGTCGACGGCGGTGTCTTTGGCAAGTCGATCACCGACCCGTGCCTGGGCTGGGAAAAGACCGACTACCTCATCCACGAGATCGCAGAGCGTATTTAGTTACGCGGTTTGCCAAACCGCGTAACGGCTCGACGCTGCAAACGCCCCTAAGCGGCAACCTGACGTTCAATCGTCGGTCGCGTACCGAAGTACGCTTCCCTCCTCTTTCACGTCACTTTGCTCGCCTAGGGGCGTTTTCGCTCATATGACCCAATCCGCTGTCAAGAGCCACAATGGCCCCGCCGACCGCTTGCAATCGGTCGGCGGGGCCTGCCGTTGAACCCGTCCCGGTCCGCCCCCGGCATGTCGTCGACGCCTTCGGCTCAGTCTCATATCCGCGGATACCGTTCTGTCGGCCCGCACTCCATTCCTTCGGCGGGGCTCCCCAAGTCTGACTACGCGCATGCGGCCGCTGCCGCGCGCCCAGCGAAAGCGGGGGTATCCCCGAAGGCTGCCCGGCTCGCCGGGACGGGGGCTATGTCTATTCGGTTGCCTCCCGGCACATCGCGCCGAGGGCCCACAGCCACCTCACGAGCTCGGCGGCGGTGGCGGCGTTCGCCTTCGCCTGGGGCATGCCCCTGGCGAGCATCTCCTCGCGGCGCCGGAGCAGGCGCTCGGAACCCTTCCTCCCGTGCATCCTCACCTCGAGCGGGACGCCGCTGCCCTTGGGCATCAGCTTCGGTTGGTGGCTCGCCTGGACGTAGCTCCAGGACCCCTCGACTGCCAGCCTCCTGACGAGCGCGTTGCCGGCCCCGCTGATCCCGCCGAGGCGCACGGAGTCCGCGCTCGACCTCTGCTTCGGGGCGAGGCCGAAGTAGGACGTCACCTGCCTGCCGGAGCGGAACCTCGAGAAGTCGCCGACCTCGGACGCGAAGGCGGCGGCGAGCGCGAACCCGCACCCCTTGATCGACTGGAGCGCCTCGACCTCCGCCGAGAGGGGGCCCGCCGCGACGGCGGCCCTGTACTCGGCGAGGAGGTCGTCGCGCGTCTCGGCGGCCGCCTCGACCTCGCTCCTCAGCGCCGCCAGCGCCCGGATGCCGCCGTCGTCGGCGGGCCGGACCTTGTCGAGCCACCTGAGGAAGTCGTACGTCCAGTACCTCCGGGGGTTTCCGGCCGGCGTCGTGCCGCCGTAGGCGTAGCCACGGCGGGCGAGGAACGCCAGGAGCCGCTGCTTCGCCGCCGCGAGCCTCGCGGTCGCCGCGTCGTGGGCCCCGGCGAGGTCCCTGAGCCCCTCGATCTCGGGGGACGGCACCCATACCGGGGAGATATCGTGCGACAGTATCGCCTTGGCCATCCTGGCCGCGTCGTTGCGGTCGTTCTTGGACGAGAGGTCTGCCGCCGACCTCGGGACCTTGGAGACGGCCGCGACGACGCAGTCGACGCCGAGCCCGGAGAGCTCCCTCTGCGGGGCGAAGCCGAGGTAGCCGCTCTCGTAGGCGGCGAGCGACGGGCCGGGGAAGCCCGACATCCACTCCGCGACCTCGCCCCAGGGGTTGCCGCGGAACCTCCTCGTCACGGCCTCGCCCGTCTCCGCGTCGAGCGCGCAGACGGTGGTGGACCTGAGGTGTACGTCCATTCCGAAGGCGGTAGAATATCTAGGCACGGGAGCCTCCCAACCTCGTTGCGGCGCGGCTGCGCCTCTGGCACTTCAACAACATTGTCGCAGCCCCGACCCGCGGTCACGAGCGGGGGCTCCTGTCGTTTCCGTGCCCCTGGATTGGGTCATAGTGTCTGACTTATGCTCAACCTACGATAAATCCGAGCTGAACGAGCTACTCGCTGTAGCGGGTGGCTATGGCAGCTTGCACCATTCCGGCGCTCATGAGGTAGGTCACCAGGAAGTATCCGCCATAGGCTGCCAGGAAGATTGCACAGGTGAGGCCCACGGTGCCGCCGATGCTCATATTTCCGAATATGCTCACCAGCTCGATGATCACCTTAAGTGCCACAAAGGAGTGCGCCAGGCCCACTGCCAGAGGGAACAGGAAGAACACTGCTTGCTGCGCCATCACCGAATGGCGAATCTGGCGGTCCTCACAGCCGATCTGTGCCAGCACACGATAGCTGCGGCTGCCGTCGGCCACGTTGGAGAGTTGCTGGATCGACAGAATCGCCGCGCATGCAACGACCAATACAAAGCCGATGTAGATGGCTAGGTAGCTAATAAGACCGTTCATTTGCGCTGCTTGCGCGTACATCTCGGAGCGTGTGATGAAGGTTCCCCACGACCCCGGCTCCTTGCCGTCAACGAGCAGATTGTCGAGCACAGTGTATTTAATACTCTCGTCTGCCTCGGTCGTATCCATCCCCTGTTTGTAGTTAACGAGCAGGCTACTGGAATACGGCTGCAGATTAAGTTGGGACAACAGCTCGTCGGCAACGACGACGGTACCCGGATTACTGCCCATCGCCGAGTTGGCGATGGCCGCCGCATCTTCGTCCGACTTATCGGTTGCGGGCTTGAGCGTATGCCCGCCCAAGGTAAGGGCATGGCCGCCAGCCATATACTTGGTGTACAGGTCGACCAGCTCGCCGCCCATATCACACGTGAGCAGATACTGGTCGTGACCGATGTGCACCGGCTCCTCGCCCATCATCTGACGCAGTTTGTTGTACTGGCTCGCCGGCGTCACAAACAGACCCATCGTATCGGCATTGCTACCCCCGAACGCCTTGGGAAGCTTTTCGCCCATGGCCTTGCACATTTCACTTGGAGTCACCGAAGGATCCGAACCGCCAAGCGGGTAACTCAGATACGAATCGATCTGCACATGCTCACCGGCAACATCGGCAATATTGACCTTCTTGCCGGTCTCGTCGTTGTTGTCCGCCGACTTGCCCTTACGATCGCCGTGCCATGGATCGCCGTGCCATGCGGAGTACAAATCGACCGTACTATCGGCCAGCACCATGCGATCGGCTTCAGACGGATTGATGTACTCTTTGTAGTAGTCGAGCGTATCGGGCGTGTAATAGACATACGTCTGTGACACGTCAACAGGGTTATAGCGCTCCAGGTTTTCGTTCATCACATTGGCAATCGACATACCGCACGTCACCGAGGTGATGGCCAAAAACAGGAGCATCGCGATGACGCCCATCGAAAAGCACACCGTGTTGACCTTGGCCGCAAGCTGGCGCACGGTAAACATGTTGAGGCCGCGCCAATACACGCCGCGCAGGCTCTGCAGCAGCTTGATGAGCATGCCCGAGAGTCCCCAGAACAGGGCAAAGGTGCCCACTGTAACCATAGCGGTCGTAATGCCAAACTGGTTCATGGCCTCTTGCAGCTTGCTGTCCGTCGCGGTTAGCGGGAACCCATCACGTAGCAGACGGTAATAGGCCACGCCCACAAGCACCACGCCCACGGCAAAGATGGCAATCGCAATCCAGGGGTTGCGCGTCTTGATGCTCTCGTTGCGACGCTCGGCACCCATAAGCTCGATGAGTTTGGTGCGACGCACGGCGCGAAGGTTCAGCAGTAGCGTGAGCACAAACATTACGAGCATGCAGGCAAGGGTCAGATTGAACGCATGCATCGAGAAAAAGAAGTGGAAATTGGCGATCTGTGTCTTAAAGAGCGAGGCCGTAAAGAACGTCATGAGCTGGGAGAGTCCCACACCCAGCACAATGCCGGCGACAAAGGCCACGACCGATACTATCACGGTCTCGAGCGCCATGATCGTGGCGACGCGCCCGCGCCCCATGCCGAGCACCTGGTACAGGCCAAACTCCTTCTTGCGGCGTTTCATGATGAAGTTATTGGCATACACCATCAAAAAGGCCATGACACCGGCCAAAAAGTACGTTAGGTCGCCGAGTATGCTGCCCATAACCTGCGCCAAGCCCTCTTCATCGATGCCGGCGATGTCGACCTGCATCGAGATGGTGTTAAAGGCATAGAAGACCGTGACGCCCAGGGTGAGCGTCAGCAAGTAGACGAGGTAGTCGCGGCCGGCGCGGCGGACGTTGCCCCAAGCGAGTTTACAGAGCATCGGAGCCCTCACCGCCCATCATGGCAACGACCTCCATAATGCGGTCGAAGAACTCTCGGCGGTCGATGTCGCCGCGGCGCAGCTCGGTGAAGATCTTGCCGTCGCGAATAAACAGCACACGGCTCGTGTAGCTGGCGGCAAAGCTGTCGTGCGTGACCATGAGCACGGTGGCGCGTAGGCGGCGGTTAAGGGCCTCTAGGCTCTCGAGCAACAGGCGGGCGCTTTTGGAGTCGAGGGCGCCGGTAGGCTCGTCGGCCATGATCATGGTGGGGTCGGTGACGAGCGCGCGAGCCGCGGCAACGCGCTGCTGCTGACCGCCGGACATCTGGTAGGGATACTTGTCGAGCACCTGGCTGATGGACAGGCGCGCTGCCACATCCTGCACGCGAGTCGAGATCTCTGCCGAGTTTGTGCGGGCGATGGTGAGCGGCAGAGCGATGTTCTCGCGTGCCGTGAGCGTATCGAGCAGGTTGGAGTCCTGGAAGATAAAGCCGAGCTCCTCGCGGCGGAACTGCGAGAGTTTGGCCTGCTTCATGCGCGTCACGTCCTGGCCGTTAATGCGGATCGTGCCGCTCGTGGCGCTATCGATGGTCGACACGCAGTTGAGCAACGTCGACTTGCCCGAGCCCGAAGCGCCCATGATGCCAACAAATTCACCGCGGTTGACGGTAAAGCTGACGTCGTTGAGCGCGCGGGTCACGTTGCCCAGCGCTCCGTATACCTTTTCGAGATGCGCGACCTCCAGTACCGGGGTCGCCATGTGCGTGGTTTGCATACCGAGTCCTTTCTTGCAATTAGTCTACGGCATCTATAGTCGCAAGAAGACGAGTCGGCTACCATCGATATGGCTTACGCTTGCCTTACCGTTGTGTAAGGTACGCGTAGCTACCCTGCCACGCGTTGATGTTGAGAGAGGACTCCTGTTGAAGACTGTTCATGTTGCCGCTGGGATCATTCGCAAGGATGGATCTGATGAGCTGCTTGCCGTGCAGCGCGGCTATGGCGACATGCAGGGACTTTGGGAGTTCCCCGGTGGCAAGCTCATGCGCGGCGAGACGCCCGAGGACGCCGTACGCCGCGAGCTTATGGAAGAGCTGCAGGTAAAAGTCACCAACCTGCGCGATTTCTACACCGTTGAGTATGACTACCCCGATTTCCATCTCTCCATGGAGTGCTACTACTGCTCGCTCGCCGATGAATCCGATGAGCCTCAGAAGCACGACCGCCAGCTCGATATCCGCTGGATTCCGCGCACCTCGCTTGCCACGGTGGAATGGATGCCCGCCGACAAGGGGCTTATTAATGCCCTGATTGAGCTGAAGGAAGACCGGCTTGAGGCAAGCGCCGCCGATGACGCCGAGGCCGCCATGGCCGACGAGTCTGCCGCCAAACCCAAGCGCGCACCTAAGCACCGTAGCAAAAAGCGCCCCAAGCCCGGCCTGCTGGACGGCATCGATACCTCGGACCTTTCTGCCGACGAGCGTGAGCTCGTGCGCCGTCGCGCCGCTATAAAAAAGTCCATGAAGGGCAACAAGCGTGCGAACACCAAACCTGAGCTGCTCGTTCGCCAGCGCCTGCGCGCCGCAGGCCTTACGGGATACCGTCTGGAATGGAAGGTGCCCGGAAAACCCGACATCGCCTTTCCCGGGCGCAAGATCGCCATCTTCGTCAACGGCTGCTTTTGGCATCGCTGCCCCAAATGCAACCCAAGTCAGCCCAAGCGCAATGTTGAGTTTTGGGAGGCAAAGTTCCGCCGCAACGTCGAGCGCGACCGAGCCGCCGTGGCAGCACTCACTCAAATGGGCTGGACACCCATAACCATCTGGGAATGTGAGCTCAAAAAGGACCGCATCGACGCCACGATGGAAAAGGTCATCGAGCAGGTGCGCACCGCAGAGCTGCAGCGCTAGGAACGAGCCGTCCACACGCCCCGCACGTCCGCGCCACATCCACGTCACAAACCTTAGAAAGCTCTTAAGCCCAAAACCTTTCAAGAGTGTTACTCGATAGCTTTTACCTGCGGTTTCATCGTAACACCAAACCAGGTTAAGCCTTTCTTTAGCGCTTCTTTGCGACGTCCGCGGCATAATACTGCCAACGCACGGGATCTAGCAGCACACCCCGTGCGCAAACTTTTGGTGGACATCGAGGAGGCCGCATAAGCATGCATTCTTCCAATGACGCAGCACAGCAGCCATCCCTAAATCATGCGAACCTTTTCTCCTTCCCCCCGACACAGAGAAACGGCTTCCTCGACTCCCCCACCACAAAAGCCAAACGCTCAACCGACCAGAGCCACAACTTGCGAGCATCGTTCGAAAAGCTCCAAGCATCCCTAGACAAGGCGTTCCCCGAACAGGCAAGAGCAATCTAAGCCCATCGCGCTTTATACTGATGCCATGCGAAACATGGATCACATAGAATTGCACCGCGGAGGACGCGAGGAAGCGTTTCCCGAGACCGGCGAAGACTGGCCCTATATTGCCGAACGCGCAGAATTCGCTCGCTATCCGGGCAATTCCGTCCCCTGGCACTGGCATTCCGAAGTTGAGCTTTTCTACATGGAGCAGGGAGCGATTGACTATCGAACGCGCGCGGCTCATGAGCACGTACGCTTTGAGGAAGGGTCCGCCGGCTTTATCAACGGCGGCGTTTTGCACAGCACGCTGCAATCACCCAATTCGGCACCAGCCATTCAAATGTTGCATATCTTTCAGCCGTCGATGCTCGGCGATCCCGCGGGACGCCTTCAAAAGCGCTATATCAATCCTTTGCTGCAATGTCGAGGCGTCGATGTGCTCAAATGGTCGCCCACCAACCCCGACGATATGCCCTTTATCGATTTGCTAAAGAGTTCCTTTAACCACGACCTTCAACGGCCGCAGAACGAGATGGCGCTTCGAAATAGTTTGTCAGAGCTCTGGATTCAGATTTACGCCAAGGCCGAACCGCTCTTTTCCTCCGACAACACCTCTTGGATGACCAACCGCGACGTACAGTTCAAGGCAATCCTGGACTATATCCGCGCAAACTATGCAGCCGCTATAGATGTGCCCCAGATGGCATCTGCATCCGGCGTAAGCGAAAGAGAGTGTTACCGCATTATCGAAGCTTGCGCAGGAACGACCCCGGCGGCATATCTGCGCGCATACCGCGTAAACCGTGCTTGCGAACTTTTGGCACACACCACGCGAACGGTCCAGACAGTCGCGCGCCAATGCGGCTTTGCGACAGCAAGCCATCTTGGCCAGGTATTTAAAGAACAAATGGGATGCACTCCTTCGAGCTATCGAGCAGCGAGGCAGAATCTCGATAGTACCAGGCAGAAATCCCGCTAGCCCTTTTTCTGTCACTGCATCAAACTTGCAGGCAAACAACAGAGAGGAGCAATCATATGAAGCACTTTGACCATATCGTGTTTGACGTTGATGGGACATTGGCAGATACAGAAGAAAGCGTGCTGTCATCGCTTGGCCAGATTGTCCAAGAAGAAACCGGCAAAACGCTCCCCCGACACGAGCTTGAATTTGCCCTCGGCATACCCGGCAAGAACGCCCTTGAGAAACTTGGGATCTACTCACAGGCAACGCTGGATCGCTGGTGCCAAGTTGCCGCCAGCTTTAAAAGCACCATCAGCGTGTTTCCCGGCTTGCACCAAGTTATCGCAACACTCTCCGACAATGGCTGCAAACTTGGCATCGTCTCCTCACGTGCGCGCGACGAATACGCAGAAGAAATTGCACCCCTTGGCTTCGATAAGTATTTTGAGCACATCATCCTTGTCGAAGACACAACCGAACATAAACCCGCACCCGCTCCCATGCTCGAATATCTCCGGCGTACGGGCGCGAATCCTGGCAACGTCGTCTACGTTGGCGACACCGTCTACGACGAACAATGCGCAACTTCGGCAGGGGTCAGTTTTGCCCGAGCAGCATGGGGATCACACCAAGATATCCCAAACGCCACCTACAACCTCAAAACCCCCAACGACCTACTAACCCTAACAACCAAATAACCCACGCGTCCCACCCTTTCAGCCCCAACGCCACAAGGGCGATTGAGCAGGACGGTTTGGGCGGGTCCCGTACTTAGTTTCCAAAATCATTCCGCAGCGCGAAGGCCCCCGTTGTCAACGCTTCGAAGAAGCGAGACAACGGGGGCCTTCATGCGCGAGGACGTTTTGGAAACTAAGTACGGGACCCGCCCAAACCGTCCGGTGGGATCAGAGTACCCTTGTTGTTACTCTGCTTTGCCCACAGAGTTGAGGTTGGTCATGCGGATCTTAACCAGCTCGGTGATCTCACGCATGCCCTCCTTGGCCGGCTTCTTGGGATCGAAGCAGGCGGGGTTCTCGGCCATGTAGGCCATGAAGCCCTTGGTGTAGGCCTGACGCAGCTCGGTGGCGTAGTTAACCTTGCAGATGCCGTTCTTCACAGCCTCGGCAACCTGCTCATCGGGCACACCGGAGGTGCCGTGCAGGACCAGCGGCACGTCGACGGCGTCGCGGATGGCCTTGACCACGGACTGCTCGATGTGCGGATCGCTCGTGTACACACCGTGGCTGGTGCCAACGCCAATTGCGAGGGAGGTGCAGCCGGTACGCTCGACGAACTCCTTGGCCTCGGCCGGATCGGTGTAGGGGCTCTCGCCCTCAACCGCGGGACCGTCGTCCTCCTTGCCGCCAACCTTACCGAGCTCAGCCTCGACGGGCACGCCCATGGCGCGGCCAGCGTCGGCGACGGACTTGGTCAGGGCGATGTTGTCCTCGAAGGACTCGTGCGAGCCGTCGATCATAACGGAGGTGTAGCCCGTGCGGAAAGCCTGCATGCAGCGGTCATAGCCATCGCCGTGATCGAGGTGCAGGGCGACGGGTACGGAAGCGCGCTCGGCAGCGGCCTTGACCATGCCGTAGAAGTAATCCAGGCCAGCGGTCTTGATGGTGCCCGGGGTGGTCTGCATGATGACTGGGGACTTGGTCTCCTCGGCAGCGGCCAGAACGGCCATAACAAACTCGAGGTTCTCGACGTTGAAAGCGCCAACAGCGTAGTGGCCGGCCTGAGCGTCCTTGAGCATCTTTTCGGTGGTAACAAGTGCCATGAGCGTTTGCTCCTCTCCCTCGCCCGCATCTGGACATCGGGCGTAGTTGTTCACAAGGCGTTTTACCTTGCGTTTTGCTGCGCTCATTGTATGAAATTCAGCGGGTATGCATGTGCGAGATATTGTCATCGCGCGAGGTCCAACCTTCATTTTTGAAAAGTAAACGGAAGGGGTCGAACCCGAGCGCGCGTGTTCGAAATTGAGTTTTGAGCCTTGATTATCTTTCTTTTATAGAAAAAGTAAGTAATCGAAAGGCGTTTTCTTACTTAAAAAGAAAATGAACGAAAATAGACTCAACACAATTCCTGCAAATTTCAGACGATGATGGAGCGGATATGGCCCATGCAACAACCCGAGCTTTCGCCGATGAGCGTCGGTCCGCCATTATGGAAATGCTCGAGCATAATGCCTCGGTGCAGGTAGCAGAAATCGCCCAGACCTTTGGCGTGTCCTCCGTCACCGCCCGCGCCGACCTGGACGCGCTCGCCGAAGCAGGCAAGCTGCGCCGCACACATGGTGGTGCCGTATCGCTCCACAAACGCCTGACCGTTTCCACGCAGGATCGCCGCATCAATGTCAACGTCGCTGCCAAGCAGGCCATCGCGCAAAGCGCCATCGAGCTTGTCAATGACGGCGACACGCTGCTCGTCGATTCGGGCACCACGGCGCTTGAGTTCGTCCGGCTCCTCGACCAGCGCGACGGCATCACCGTTATCACGGCCGACATTACCATCGCTGATTATATCGACGAGAGCATGCCCTCGGTCGATGTCGTCATGCTGGGCGGGGCACTGCGCAAAGGTCATCGCTATCTGTACGGCCCACTTACCATGCAGGCGCTCCAAATGGTCCACGCCGACCTTGCCGTCATGTGCCCCGGCGCTTTTGTTCCCGGCTGCGGCTTTACGACCGACTTTCCGCAGATGGCCGAGACCAAAGCGGCTATGGTCGGTGCCGCCCGTCAAAGCGTCGCCCTCATGGATGCCAGCAAGGTCAACGGACGTGGCATGTACCGCTTTGCCGAGCTTACCGACGTCGACACCATCGTGATGGACCGCGACCCCGATCACACCGTAGCCACCTCAATCGCCGATATCGTCGACGACGCCCGCCCAAATCTCGTCATCGCCGGCGCTTAAACAAAAACCACCACAAAGGTGCCTGTGAACTGCCTCCCATTTCTTGGACATCGGGAAATGGGAGGTTTTCCATGAGTAT
>URKT01000012.1 GCA_900548495.1 uncultured Collinsella sp.
GCGCATGTCTCGTGGGCTCGGAGATGTGTATAAGAGACAGGGCGTAGCTGCGGGCACCGGAGGCGTTACATGCCGCCATGCCGCCCAGACAGGCAGATGCCTCGGTGGGATCGGTGGGAAAAAACTGCTCGGGGGCCTCTTGAAACTCATCGTAGGCCTTAAGCGATGCCTGGTCCCAGCCAGCGGTCGGCAGCACTTTCTCGCTCAGCTGCTTGCGCAGCTCCGAGAGCACAACGCCCGGCTCCACGCGCAGCAGAAATTGGCCTTGTTCATCGCGGCGAAGGCCCAAGTAGCGATTCATACGGGAAGTATTGAGGATATGCCCGCCGTGGGGCACGGCACCGGCGGCAAGGCCGGTTCGGGCGCCCTGAACCGTTACCGGGACACGCTCGGCATGGAGCTTTTCCAAAATGGCGCGGACCTCGTCCTCCGTTGTCGGAAACGAGATGCTCGAGGCCTCGCCCGATGTGCGAGACTCATCGCGACCATACTCTTCGAACTCGTCGGTGAAGGGTTTAATGGTTGCAGACACGCGAACTCCCCCTTTAGCTAACTACAGTGTTTGCAGGGAGATGTTACCGCATCGTTTCGTCGACGTGTTCGAGACCGTCTCCATAATTGGCGTTTTTTACGTTCGTGTAATTCGGTGAGCGGCTGGATTTCCTCGACAGACGATGCTTTTGACACATATCTCCCTGCCGTCGCCGATCGCTCGATTGTCACTCGAAAAAAGTTGAAGTATTTTTTGCCGCCTTTTATCTGCGAAGACGCCAATCCGTCAAGCATTTGGTCAGAAATTGGTCAAGTAGCGGCTGATACGGTCGGCGTCGACAGCCAAAACCAATAGAAGTTTTGGCCCAGAAGCAGGGAGGTTCCCATGGCATATTACTGGCCCCAGTACGGCATCGCCATCGAAGTCGACGACGATCCCCATCTCCTGCCTTTCGACGAAGAGGCATTCCCCGATACGACGGTCTACCACGTTACCACCGATGTGATCTGCGACCCCGAGTCGTTCTCGGCGCTCGCCCACCACATCGCGCATATCCACGACATCGAGCTCCCTCCCGACTTCGAAGAACTCGTCTACTCGCGCCGCCTGATGCTTCACATGCTCTTTGGAGCGGACCCGTCCACCTTTGCGCGCGTCTATACTGCCAAGGATGCCGCGTGAGCGCGAGGAAGCCGCCCCACTTTGCAGGCCTGGGGCATCGCAAGAAGCTCATCGTTGCCTGCCTGGCCATCGTCTGCGCCCTTGTCGCCGTAGGACTATACACTTGGCAGTCGCGGCCCGTACCCGAGGCGGGCGCTTCGGTTACGACGGCCGAGGGCAAAACGCGCCAGGAAATCCAGGATGAGCTCGACGCCATCGTCCGCGACAACATGATGACGATTTCGGTCGCGCCGGTCGCTCAGCTGCAGGAGGACGGCAAGCTGCGCGTCAACGTGCAAAACGTCCAAGACAATAAATTTCCCCAGCGATTCCGCGTCATCCAAAACGACGAGACCATGTACGAATCCGGTGTGGTCGAGACCGGCAAGACAATCGAGACGTGCCCCGCCGGCGGCATCAAAGAGGGCGAGGCGTACATCGAGATCCAGGCACTCGATGCCAAGACCCTCGACAGCCACGGCAATCCGACACGTGTCAAGGTACGGGTTGAGCAAGCCGAGAACTAGCTTTCCGGCCGACGCAGCACCGCACGCAATTCACCAGCATTCGTCCAATCATCGCGGGGACGGCCCGCGGCGAATAGAAAGGAACGACCATGAACATCACCAGGAACATGAACGGAGCCAGAGCGCTCGTCGTGGGCGCAGGGCTCGCGCTCGCACTCGCAATGGGCGCCGCCCCGACGCCAGCTATGGCGGCCGGGCGCGTTGGAACCACGAAGGTAATGGTCAGGACCGAGATCGACAACGTTGAGTTCAAAGTTCCGACGGTTATTCCCTTCGTCGCCAAGGCCGACGGCACGCTTCAGGGCCCCTCAGAAGACGCGACCACCATCGACAATCATTCGGTCTACGGCATCCATGTCACCAACATGAAGATCGACGCCATGAACACCTGGACCATTGCCGCCGACGCCAAGGCCGGAACCGCGCAGAACTCCATCGACTTTAAGGTCGGCCCCGACGGCGCACTCCAGAACGCCAGCGCCGCAATGCAAGGAACGGGCCTCGATCTTTCCAAGAATGCAGCCTTCGACATGGGCTACCAGGGCATTGCCGGCGGCGCGGACAAAATTAAGCTCAAGACAAGCGGAAACGTCGCCCGCGTCACGCGCGACATCTTCCGCGTAACCGGCGAAGGCGATCAGGTTGCAACGATTACCTGGACGGTCGAGCCCGGTGCGCACACGGCATAAGGCCGTCGCCCTGGCCGCCGCCGTCAGCATCCTAGCGTTTGGGCCAGCCATGGCCTTTGCCCAGCAAGAACAGGCGCAGGCCGCCACGCAAGTGACGGTCGACCTCTCGGAGCTCGACCGCGGCGACCGCGAGGAACCGCTGGCGCAGACAGGCGACAGACGATGGCTCTTGGCAGCAGGCGCCACAGCAGCAGGCGCGGGAACCGCCGGCCTCGGTCTGCACATCAAACGCAGCCAGAAACAAAACACGGACAGGCCGCACTAAATTAGTTAAGGAGACCCCATGGCATCGAAGAACCTTTTGCCCGTCGTCGCACTCTGCGGCGCGCTCGCAACCGGAACGCCTGTCGCCGCTTGGGCGACTCCCGTCATGGCAGACTCCTTACCAGCAGCCCTAAGTTCCGCACCAAATCCGTCGAGCGCCATTGCGTGCAAGCGTTTTTCGATCGCACAGGCCGCAATCTCGACCTCGGGATGCCTTCGTCGTAATACGGACGGCTCGATAGTCGTGGATATCAATCGTTCGAACAAGGCAAACGGCTCCCAGGCGGGGTGCGCCGTCTGCACGTGGCGCTCGGTTGTGCTCGATGCAGATGGCGATCCATGCAATTTAGAGCTGCGCATCGACATCGCTTCGGTCGATGACTCGGCGAACGGAGCGAAGGTCGCCTTCGACGGTACGTTTTTCGAGAAAGGAGGCGGTATATGTCTGGGCTGCGCCGCCGCGAATGCAGACGATGCACAGCCCACCCTCTCATTCACGGCATCGTTGCGGCTGACCAAAGCCGGCACCGATGCCATCGCGGCGGGAGAAGCGTCCCTGCTGTTCTACGCCGTCAGTACCAAAGACTCAGACGCTCATTTCGAGAAGCCAGCCGGATCACTCAGCCTTACACGAGGGATAGAGGCAGGCCCTATTGAAATCGATTCCCACGCGCAAAGCAGGCAACGCATTCTTGCCGACCCGGCGCTTCTCGAAATGGAGTGGAACGGATCCGGAGCCATCGGAATTCTCCCCTCCGCGCTTGACGCCAAGACGCTCCCCCCAAACGACGAACCCATCAACGCAACCATACAAGAAGAGAGTGCGGACAAAGAAGCAGGTGCGGGCGACACGCCGTCGCCGACAAACAGCGTCCCAGCTTCTTTCGAAGCACCGAATGAGCCCGCTACCGATCTAAACGATCCCGAGCTCGCGGACAGCCTGGGGCTTGCTGATCCTCAAGAGATCGATGAAGGTAACTGCTGCGTGCTTGCCGCGCTCGACCACACGGAGGTCATCGACGCTGCGAACATCGAAGTTGCCGCCGCCAATCAGCCCGTCCGCAAGTCGGCTATCATCGCATTTCCTGAATCCATCGAAGTCGTCTTTTTGCCATCGGGCGAGGTCGTGGCCCCAACACTGCTCACCTTGTTGGGCGCCAAGAATACTCGAAACGAAATTAAAAAGGTCACGGTTGTCGACCCTGCAACCACCGCCAAGCTGCGTTTATACGCCGTTGCTCCAGACGGAGGCAAGACCTTGGAATTCGATGGTGACACACTCCTAGCCTGGCGACGTCTGGACATTATGCAAGACGTCTCGTATCAGATCGAACTCGAAGGGTTTGATCGTGCCCGCGATGCCAATATCATTGCCGCGGCTATTGAATCCCCACAGCGGCTTATGACACTGCGCTTTGAATACTATCCCTATGTCCCGACAAGCACCTGAGGCTTAAATGCTGCGCGTCGTTGCTAATGCCACTTATATAACGTATTAGATGAGTCGCGATGTACCTCGCATTCCACTCTGCTACGATTGCCACGTTGGCATCAATACGGGAGGGCTCATGCCGGGCTTGGGAACAATCATCAACGTTGTGCTTTTGATTGCGGGCGGTCTTTTGGGATTAGCGGGCGGTCGCTTCATTACACCGCGCATCCAAGACACGCTCATGAAAGCATCGGGGCTGTGCGTCCTGTTTATCGGCCTTGGCGGCACCATGCAAAAGATGCTCATCATCGATGGAAAGGCACTAGCGACCACCGGTACCACCATGCTCATCGTCTCGTTCGCCCTCGGCTCGCTCATCGGCGAGGCCGTCAACTTGGAAGCCGCCATCGAGAACCTTGGCGAATGGCTCAAGCGCAAGACTGGCAGTGAGGGCGATAACGAGTTCACCAACGCTTTTGTCTCGACTTCACTCACCGTCTGCATCGGTGCCATGGCTATCGTGGGATCAATCCAAGACGGCCTGCTCGGCGACTGGTCCACGCTCGCCCTCAAGGGAGCGCTGGACTGCATCATCGTCTGCACCATGACGGCCTCGCTTGGACGCGGCTGTATTTTCTCCGCCCTGCCCGTCGCCGTGTTCCAGGGGACGATTACGCTGTTTGCCGGCGCGCTCTCCCCCATCATGACCACAGCAGCCCTCAACAGCCTTTCGCTCGTAGGCTCCATGCTCATCTTCTGCGTCGGCGTCAACCTCATCCGTCCTCAGACCTTCCGCACGGCCAATATGCTCCCCTCCGTCGTCATCGCCGTCATCTACGCCCTCCTGTTCTAAATCTATCTACGCAGCAGTATCTCGAACACCTGTTTGATGCTGTGCTATGATATGAGGTCACCGAAGCTGCGTTAGGAGAGGAGAAGCGGTGGCCGACCAGGACATCAAGATGCTCATCGAGCGCATTATGGCCGAGGCCCGGACCCATCAGTCCGCCCGCTTCTCAAACGAAATCTACGCAGACGAGCCGATTCTCAAAACCGGCCGACAGATGCAGAACTTCCTCCCCGACCAGTACCGCAAGATGCGTGAGATATCGCGTTGGCAAGAAGACCCCAAGGGCGGTGCGGGCCGTTGGCTTTCGGAAGCCGAGCTTTTTTACCGCCAGGGCCTGCTGATGGCCGACTTTGAGGACGACTGTCCCTACAACGGCACCTTTAAGTCGTACTTTCCCACCTACAACGCCATGAGCGACCGGCAGCTGCGCGGCTACTTTACCTGGCGTGCCCAAGTGCGCCGCGGGAATATCGAGGAGACATCGACCTCGTTTGCGTTTCTGTATCTCTATGAGCTGATTTGCGGCATTGGTGTAGATAATCCGCTCGATGGTTTTAACAAGATCAAGGCTTTTTGGGATACCTATCGCGCCTTTGAGCCCGGCATCGACCGGTTTGCGCGCGTGTGGCTGCAGGATTACGCCGTGTTCCACGGGCTCGACCCCAAGCTGCTTTGTGACTCTAAAACCGTCATGTTCGATAACGCCCTTATCGAGCTGCGGCGTGCGGCTCGAGACCTTGCGCCTGCACCGGCGCCGTCCGGGCAGGCCCCCAAGCGTCGCAAGAACTCCGAGCCCACGCTCCCCCTTCCGCCCGATGAGGTGCGCGAGGAGCGACTCATGGCCGCCATCAACGCCCTCTCCACGTACAACCTAAGTAACTCGCGGCTCGACCGCAGCCACCACCGCGATCTGCGCCACGTGGCATGCGCCGTGTATGTCCGCATGGCGCGCTACTATGACACGCACCGAAAGACCGGCATCGTGGCGAGTTTATTTGGGGAGGAGACGGCCATGCCCTACACCATGTTTGCCTCGGCCGTATTCTTTGCGCCCGAGCGCCACGAGGACTGCGAATACCGCCTGGACCCTATCCATATCTACCGTTGCCAAAACGGCTTTTGGGAATGCATGCGTATCCACGGTAGTAGGCAAAAGAGCAGCAAGCTCGGTGAAATGATGCGCGCCTGCGACCAACGCCTGCGCCTGGCGCTGGACCCCGCCTATCCCCTTAAGGAAGAAAAGGTCCCCAAATATCTGGCCAAGATTATCGATGACGAGATTGTGGCATGGCTCTCGTGGGATGCCGCACACCAGCCTGTCAAGATCGATATCGATCTGAGTCAGCTGGGGCACATTCGGAGCGCCGCTGCGCAAACGCGTGAGGCGCTTTTGATCGATGAAGAGCGCGAGGACGGCGCGTCCGCAGAAGCCGAGGCAGCGGACTCAGGGCAACCGGAAGCCGAGCCCGTAACCGACGCGATTGTCGAACCGGTCGTGACACCCATTCGGCAGGACTTGACCGACGAGCCGACCATATCCACCGAACAGTTTGGTGTCGTGGCACCGCTTCTCGCGCCGACGCCCGCGTTCGCAGCTGCTGCGCCCGCTGAAGCCACAAACGAACTCGCGCCCGCCGCAGATGCCTTCCTTCGCGCACTGCTCGAGCAAAACGCAGCGCAAGCGACATCGGCAGTGGCGCACTCGGGACAGAGCGAGGACATGCTCGTCGATAGCATCAACGAGGCGCTCTTTGACCTGGTGGGTGACACCGTAATTGAATTTAGCGCGGCAGGGCCGCAGATTATCGAGGACTACAAAGCAGACGTGAGAGGATACCTAGACCATGAGTGATACCGCATCCGCAGCGCCCCGTGTACCCAAACGCGTCGCCGCCGTTATCCTTAACTCGCTCAAGGGCGGCGTGGTCCCGCGCATCGGCCTTCCTTACATCACCGTAGGGCGCGAGGTCGAGATCCGCGCCCTGCTTACCGATCTGAGTCTCATCGCCGATGGCGGCGCAAGCTTCCGTTTTTTAGTCGGTCGCTACGGCGCCGGCAAGAGCTTTTTGCTCCAGACCATCCGCACGCACGCCATGGGCGAGGGATTCGTCGTCGCTGATGCCGACCTGTCGCCCGAGCGCCGTCTGCAGGGCGGTCAGGGACAGGGCCTTGCCACCTACCGCGAGCTCATCCGCAATATATCGACCAAGACGCGCCCCGAGGGCGGTGCGCTCAACCTTATTTTGGATCGCTGGGTCGCCTCGTGCTCCGACGTCGACGAGTCGGTCGTCAATGCCCAACTGGCCCCGCTCGAGGAAATGGTCCACGGCTTCGACTTCGCCCGCATGCTCCGCCGCTATCGCATGGCTGTCTCGGAGGGCGACGAAGAAGCTATGAGTCGCGTGACCAAATGGATTCGCGGCGAGTACCGCACCAAGAGCGAGGCACGCGCTGAGCTGGACTCCTCGACCATCATCAGCGATGACGACTGGTACGACTACGTTAAGCTCATTGCACGCTTTTTGGTCTGCAGCGGATACAAGGGCATGCTGGTGCTCATCGACGAACTCGTGAATCTGTACAAGATTCCCAACGCGATCACGCGCCAATACAACTACGAGAAGATCCTGACTATGTACAACGACACGCTCCAGGGCAAGGCGCAGTACCTGGGCATGATCATGGGCGGCACTCCAACCTCTATCGAAGACCGCCGCCGAGGCGTGTTCTCCTACGAGGCCCTGCGCAGCCGACTCGCTCAGGGCCGCTTTGCGCGCGAGGACCTTAAGGACATGCTCGCGCCCATCATCCGCCTGCAGCCACTCACCTATGAAGAGTTGCTGGTGCTGATCGAAAAACTCATGCAAATTCACGCCGGCTACTTTGGCTGGACGCCCACGCTTACCGAGAACGACTTGGTGGACTTCCTCAAGATCGAGTTCGGTCGTGTGGGAGCCGACACGCATCTGACGCCGCGTGAAGTCATTCGTGACTTTATCGAACTGCTCGATATCCTGTGTCAGAACCCCGATGCAAATGTGGCGGAGCTGCTGCAAAGCGTTGGTGGCGACGCGCTGGCGCCGGCAGCCGCAACAGGCGACACCGGC
The DNA here is from genome assembly GCA_900548495.1 of uncultured Collinsella sp. Lineage (GTDB taxonomy): Bacteria > Actinomycetota > Coriobacteriia > Coriobacteriales > Coriobacteriaceae > Collinsella. Next base: position 8,023 of record URKT01000012.1, read on the forward strand.
ACCGCAGACGGCGACCGTAACTTCGCCGAATTCACCATCTAACCTGCCAAAAAGGGACAGGTTTATTTTGGCAGGTTTTATCTGGGCAAACGTCGAGGCAGTAATGCAGCAAGCCACTGCCCACCGCGTTGAGAGATTCGTTTTTGAAAGGAGGCCCCATGAACGCCTTTGACCGCTACGCCCCGTTTATCCAAGACTTCATCTACTCCCACGATTGGGAGAGCCTGCGCTCTATCCAGGTTGCGGCGGCAGATGCCATCTTTAACTCGCAGGACAATGTGCTCCTGACGGCATCCACGGCTTCCGGCAAAACCGAGGCAGCCTTTTTTCCCATCCTGACCGAGTTTTGGGAGAACCCGCCCGCAAGCGTGGGCGCCCTCTACATTGGCCCCCTCAAGGCGCTCATCAACGACCAATTCGTCCGCCTCAACGACCTGTGCGAAGAAGCCGATATCCCCGTCTGGCACTGGCATGGCGATGTCTCGCAGTCACACAAGGCTAAGCTCATCAAAAAGCCGAGCGGTATCCTTCAGATTACGCCCGAATCGCTCGAGGCGCTCCTGATCCATAAGCACATGGCGATCCCCCGCATGTTTTGCGACCTGCGCTACGTCGTCATCGACGAGGTTCATTCGCTCATGCGCGGCGACCGCGGCGGGCAGACGCTCTGTCTTATCGAGCGCCTCTCGCGCATGGCAGGCGTGCAGCCCCGCCGCATTGGCCTTTCGGCCACCATCGGCGACCCCGAGCGCACGGGTGCCTTTCTCTCACAGGGAACGGGACGCGACTGCGTTATCCCCCGTTTTGAGGAACCGCGTCGCGTGTGGCGTATCTCCATGGAGCACTTCTACAACTCGGGTCCCCAGGCACAGCAGCGAGGATTCGAAAGCATGGGTCCTCAAGAGGCCGAAGTGCTTGCATGCGAGCGCATTGAGGCAGCGGCACCCGCGGCACTGCCCGCCGGCGCCCAAGACATGCGTCACAGCGGACAGCTCACACAAGAGGAGCGCCGTCAACGTCGTGAGCGGGCACGGGGCAAGGCCGCTCCCAAAGACCGTCGCACTTCCTCGGCCCCCGAGGGCGAAGTCGACATCCCACGAGCGACCGAGCAGGCGCTTCTCAACCCCACCGACACGGCGCCCGACAACGCCGACCCCGGTATGGGCTATATCTTTGAGCATACGCGCGGCCGCAAGTGCCTGGTCTTTGCCAACTCGCGCGAGGAGGCAGAGGCCGTGTGCTCCATGCTGCGCAGCTACTGCGAAAGTCGACACGAGCCCGACCGCTTTCTCATCCATCACGGCAATCTTTCGGCATCGCTGCGCGAGACGGCAGAGGAGCTCATGCGCGACGAGGAGCAGGCGCAGACAACCGTCACCACCTCAACGCTGGAGCTCGGTATCGATATCGGCCGCCTGGAGCGCGCCTTCCAGATTGACGCGCCGTTTACCGTCAGCTCCTTTTTGCAGCGCATGGGGCGCACAGGCCGTCGCGACCTTCCTCCCGAGATGTGGTTTGTCATGCGCGAGGAAGAACCCGAGCCGCGCACGATGATGCCCGAAACCATTCCCTGGAAGCTCCTGCAGGGCATCGCGCTCGTACAACTCTATCGCGAGGAAAAGTGGGTCGAGCCGCCCGAGCTCGATCGACTCCCCTACAGCCTGCTCTATCACCAGACTATGTCGACCCTCGCCAGCACCGGAGAGCTCACGCCGGCCGAACTTGCCCAGCGCGTGCTCACGCTCAGCTATTTCCATCGCGTCTCGGCCGATGACTATCGCGTGTTGCTGCGCCACCTCATCAAGATCGACCATATCCAGGTCACCGAAGGCGGCGGGCTCATCGTGGGCCTCGCGGGCGAGCGCATCATTAACAACTTTAAGTTCTACGCCGTGTTCCAGGAAAACGAGGAGTTCACCGTTCGCAGTGAGTCGGCCGAGTTGGGCACAATCGTCAATCCCCCACCGCCCGGTGAGCGCATCGCCATCGCCGGACACTGCTGGATTGTCGAGGAAGTAGACTGGAAGCGTCATACCGTCTTTGCCACGCAGGTCAAAGGCCGTGTGCCGGCCTACTTTGGCGACTGTCCCGGTGACATCAACACGCACGTACTCGAGCGCATGCGCAAGGCGCTCAACGAGCACGCAACATATCCGTACCTCATGGGTAACGCACGGGCTCGCTTGGCGCAGGCTCGTCATACCGCCGAGATTTCAGGCGCGGGAACTAAGCCGCTCATCAACCTGGGTGGCGACACCTGGGTGCTCTTCCCCTGGCTGGGCAGCTACGCCTTTTTGGCGCTCGAGCGCATGCTCAAGATTAAATGTGCCGCGGAGCTGGGCCTTCGCGGACTCGACCCGTCGCGCCCGTACTTTATGCAATTTAAGATGAAGGCCGACGAAGAGATGTTCTTTGAAGTGCTCGCCGCCGAGGCCGTGAAGGACTTCGATCCCATCGAGCTCGTCTATCCCGGCGAGGTGCCTTACTTTGATCGTTACGATGAGTTCGTTCCCGAAGAGCTCGTGCGCAAGGGCTTTGCCGAAGGCGTGCTCGACATCGAAGGCATGAAGCAGCGCGTTCTCGGCTGGCGCGACCACGCCTAAGACCAGTCTTTTTGGGACGGGGAGACTTACTTGTCGTGAAGGACGGTGCCGAGGAAGTCGGCGTCGAAGGGCACGGCTTCGGCAAAGGCGTAGTCGCCGTCGCTGGCGATGAGCAGGTAGTTTTCCTCGCCGCCAAACTTCGCATCGCCACATGGGACCACCCAGGCGTGGACGAATACCTCGAGTGCCGTGGCAGCGCAGTCGCGCAGGAACGTCACATCGCTCCCCTCGTTTGCGCTCACGATATTGGCCACGTAGATACCCCCGGGGTTCAGGCCGCCCCGCACCAGGCGCAGCGCTTCAACGGTCGCCAGCTCGCGCACGGGCTCGGCACCGCCAAAGCAATCGCTCACGACCACGTCGTAGCGACGATGGCCCACGCTCGTCACACCCAGATACGAGCGAGCCTCAGCGGTTATCACCCGCAGGCGATCGCCCGCCGCGCGCTCTAGCTCGTCTAGGTAAAACCAGCGGCGCGCCAGACGCGTAATCTCTCCGTCATACTCGATGACGTCCATGCGCAAGCCCTCGTGCGACATCAGGGCGAATTTAGGATAGGCAAACCCGCCGCCGCCCAGCATCAGCATGCGGTCGATACCGTGACCATAAGCGTCGCGCATCGCATCCTCGGCCTCAAACACGTCGTCAAACGCGCGATAGTACGCAAAGACGGGCTCTGCCCAGCGCTCGCCAACGTAACTCGCGCTTTGGTAGACGCCGCCTTGCACCAATACGCGGACTTCGTCGCCGCCCTCGTCGTGCACGCGTTTCACACGCGCCAACCCATTGCGGGTTCGCGCAACCTGCAGACAGGCAGCACGAACAGCGACAGCGGCCGCACCAAGCGCCGCGGCTCCCAGAGCAACGCCGGCAACGACGCCGGCAGAAACACTCGGCTTGTTCATCTAGAGCTCCTTTTGCAGATAAAGACCATGGTCATAAAATCCAAGATGGCGATAGTACTCGCGCGTACCGATCGCGCTGATCACATTGATGCGCGCATAGCCGGCATCCCGGGCAATCTCGCACGCACGCTCTACGAGCAAACGCCCCAACCCGTGATGCTGCGCCGCCTGGCCCTGGTCGCCCACGCGTGCCGCCATGCCATACACGTGCACCTCGCGAATCATCGCCTCGTCCGGCATCGTCGGCAACTCGTCCGCATGCGCGGCAACAAACGAATGGTCGGGCAGCGACAACCGCAAAAAGCCCGCGATCTTGCCCTGCGGCGTCACCCACTGCAAAAAGCGCTCGTGCGTCACCAGCGTCTCGTACGCCACTTCCTCATCAAGAGAAAGCTCATCCAAGTCGGCACCCGCGGTACTGATCTCGCGATAGCGAATCTCGCGCACCACTGCGCCTTCTCCACGAGCCGCCAAGCGATTCTCGACGAGCTGACGCAGATTCGGCTTCTTGTTGCCCACCATGATGTCATCGGAACTAAAATCGCGGATCATGCGACTGATACGGCAGAACGACGGCGTCACCACGATGTCATCGGCCAGCACATCGAGCAGCTCTTCCTCGGTATAGGGACGCCACTCGCCGCGCTCGTAGCAGCCCACCAGACGCGAGCCCTCGATGAGCGCACACGGATAGACTTTGACCTCGTCGGGCATAAAGGCCCCTTCGGTCATAAAGCGCTCGTAATCGCGCTTGTCCCCTTCGGGCGTTGCGCCCAGCAAGTTGAGCATAAAATGCGCGTGGATCTTAAAGCCAAACAGGCGTGCAAGCGAAAACGCCCGCTCGATCTGCGCCACCGAAATGCGACGCTCGTTGATATCGAGCAAATGTTGGTCGAGACTCTGAATACCCATCTGAATCTTGGTGCAACCCAGGCGGCGGATGAGCGTGAGGGCCTGCGGCGTTACGGCATCGGGGCGCGTCTCGATAACGAGCCCCACCACGCGATGCTTCGCCGTCTCGTTGATGCGCTGCTGACGCTCAAGCTCCTCCATCGTTGCCGTCTGCCACTCGGCAGCCTCGCCCCATGGCGTACCAGGGCCGTACAGACGACGCACCGCGCGGTTATAGCCACCAACGACAGCATCCACACGCCCCTGCTCGTCGGCAACGCCGGCAGCAAGCTCAGCCTCGTCTGTCGCAATGCCGGCAGCCCGATAGCGCTCGCGGCGCTCTGTTACCGCCGGCGGCAGGGCATCGGCGGGAGCGTCATCGAGCAGGCGCCCCGCCTCGGCACGACTGATGCCCGGACGCGCCAACATGGGGTTTGCCGCCACGCCGGCGACGGCATCGTCATTGAGCGCACGGAAAAGCTCCGACATAAACCACGTTTGATACCCTTGCGGATAGTCGCTCCAGGTGCCACCGAGCACGATGAGCTCTATCTTGTCGGTCGCATGCCCCATCTGCGAAAGCGCGGTCAGACGAGCGCTCACCTGCAGATACGGGTCGAAGCAGTTTTGCTCCGCACGGGCGCACGCCGGCTCGGCATGCAGATAGCTTTTAGGCATGCGCAGATCGTTGGGGCAAAACAGGCAATCGCCCGAGCACGGCCAGGGCTTGGTGATGACGGTAATGGTCGCCACGCCCGAGGCCGTGCGACGAGGCTTCATACGCAGCACCTGCAGCAGTCGACGTTCCAGCTCGGCATCGACATTCCACCCAGCCCAACGAGCCGGCTCCTCACGTTTTACCCGCTGGTAGAACGGCAGCAGACGGCGCTTGGCCAAATCGCGTTTGTCGGCACCCTCACGGCGCGCCTCGGCATGTATCAGTTTGACGAGCGCCTTGTCGTCCACGGTCTCGCCGCGACGCAGGGCATCGAGTATGTTCAAGATAATCTGTTCCATGACCCCATTGTAAAGGCAAAGGCGCCGGAGCCCGTCACGGCTCCGGCGCCTCCATCAAACAGCGCAGCTATGGTTTATAAGTCTTCGATAACCGCCCGTCACTCTGAATCAAATGACATGTCACCCGAACCAACCTCAAAACGATACGTGGCGGACTTATCGCCATTATCGAATTCAAGATTCAAAATGGTCTCGCCGTCGTAGTCAAGCGGAAGGAAATCGCTCTCGAAGTCGCCGCTGCCCAAGGTGAGGCTTGCCTTAAAGCCCGTAGAGTTCGGAACCGTCATCTCCACATCGCCCGAGCCCACACTCACGTCCATCGACTTCGCGGGGGCCTGGTAGAGCTCGAACGTTACATCGCCCGACCCGACCTCTGCACTAAGCGCATCAGTCACGCTGCCCGCAAACTCTACATCTCCCGCACCCAGGAAAAGGTCGAAACCATCACAGGTGACACCGGCAATCTGCAGATCACCCGAGCCCACGTGCGCGTTGACTCCCTTCAGATGTTCGGCAACACGGCGCGGCAGCTCGACCGTAACTGAGCGATCGATTGCCTTACCGTCATCACTTCCAAACTGGGAAACCTTGAGCGTCGAGTCCTCGACGGATGCGATGTTCTGCGTCGCGGCCTTGGAGGCATCCATACCATTGGCAACGCGTCCCCGCTCGATAACGCGAGCCTTGTTACCATCAATAACCTTGACGTCCACCGTAGCCGCATCGATATCGAAATCGAGGTAGCGAAACTCATCGGCATCAAAGGTCGTACACGAAAGCTGCTGAGGCCGAGCGGAATAGTTACCGCCATCGTTCATAAAATCGTCGTCATCAACCACATTGTCCATACCGGAAAAGCCGGGTATAACATCGTCGAGATCCCACGGGCCATCAAAATGAATCAAAGTCCGCGAAACGCCAAAAACAAGCCCGATAATCAGTACAAACGCTCCGATGCCGGCGCCCAGGCGCAGCTTGGATTCATGCGAAAGCTTCATCATTCGTCACCTTCTTTGGCACATGGCTCAGCGGTGGCCGCGGTAGCCACGTCAGCATCAGGTTCCGCAGAAGTATCCTTCCCCTGGGCCCTGACCGCCACCGGTGCCGGACCAACCTGAATATCCCCGCGCGCCCAATCGCCATCGAGTGCACGCGCCACCCAGTGATAGATGGGAATCGTGAAGAAGATCAGCGCAGCAAAGGGGCCGGCACCAAACAGGAACATCAGTAAAAAGAACAGCAGCCAGCACACGGCCCAATACGGGAATGACTGGAACGGACCCTTCACCGGAGTCGGACCAGCCGCACCGGTACCCGTCACCTGAGCCGTCGCCGCATTGGCAGCCTGCGCACTCCAGCTTGCCGCCTGCGCCGCCTTGGCTGCCGCGTCACTTGCCTGCGTTGCCGCCTCGGTGGCGCGCGCCGCCGCCTCATGGGTGCGGGCGCGCTCTGCCGCCTCGGCCTCGCGCTGACGAGCGCGGTCCTCGTTCTCAAACTCGATATCGTCCTCAATCTCATCGCTCGGATTGAGCAGCTCGTCCAGACTCACACCATAGAGCTTGGCGAGCGAGATCAGGTTCTCGGTATCGGGCGAGCTCTCCGCACGCTCCCATTTACTGACCGCCTGGCGCGACAGCCCCAGCTTTCGCGCCAGCCCTTCTTGGCTAAAGCCCTTGCTGCGGCGAAGGTCGGCGAGCCGCTGCGCAGTTTCTACATTCATGGTTCCTCCTATGTGATGCCAGCCGTGCCGCCGGACCGTTTTTGTTCTTAAGGCGCCTTGCACAGTTAAAAATCTATCCGCCACCGCCAAAAGCATGCCACCTATTCTAGTGAGATTTTTGACAACCGGCGGTTGCGGGTGCATATGAGCTGCGGAAATGTGTCCAAACAAAGCAATGACCCGTAGCTTGGTTGTCCCCGTTGCTGCGTTAACGGTAGTATGGTCGTACTGTTTATTCCGCACCGCCAACGGAGGGAGTTCCGCGCCGTGAACCGCGATTTCGCCTCATCGCTCATCCAGCTCAATAACACGTTCTATCGCGAGCACTCCGCCTCCTTTTCCGATACGCGCCAAGCCCCGTGGCCCGGCTGGGTGCGCACCATGGACATCGCGCTCGAACAGCTCGACGTCGCCACGATCGAGCATCCCGTCCGCGTCTTCGATCTTGCCTGCGGCAATATGCGATTCGAGAACTTTGCCGCCGGCGGCGCACTTGCCGCCAAGGGCGTCGATGGCGCAAACCCCTCGGCAGATGCCAGCTGCCCGTTTGAGTTCTATGGTGTTGACTCGTGTCAGGATTTGGCTATCGATGCGCACGGTCACGCCCTGCGCATTCCCAACCTGCACTTCCAGGAACTCGACGTGCTTGACGCCCTTATGAAGCTCAACCCCGCCGAGACGCCCGACGTGCTTTTCGACGCCCCGCTCGCCGATATCTCGGTCTGCTTTGGCTTTATGCACCACGTGCCGTCGTGCGAGTACCGCGTACGCGTGCTCGACGCCCTGGTGCGGCAAACGCGCCCGGGCGGCATCATCGCCATCAGCTTTTGGGAGTTTATGAACGACGAGCGCATGGCGCGCAAGGCCGTTCGAGCCGAAGCCCGCGCCGAGCTCACCCCGCCGTTTGAGGGTTACGATTCCGCGCAGTTTGAAGCCGGCGACCACCTCATTGGCTGGCAAAACGACCGCCACGCCTACCGCTACTGCCATCACTTTGACGATCAGCAGATCACCGACCTGGTGCGCGGCGTCCGTACGTTCTACAAGAGCGGCGAGGTCCCCGTGCGCGAGCTTGAGCGCTTCCATGCCGACGGTCGCAGCGGCGAGCTCAACCGTTATGTGATCCTCAAGCGCCTGTAGGCACCGACGACTCGCCGTCGAGCCGTACCGCATCTTTCGGGCAAATAATGCCCACCCCTTTTCAACCCATTGACGGAACGCGCAGCTATGCGTTCCATATTTATGACCAAGGAGCCTCATGGGAGCCGTCCACGTTCGCACGCCTAAGAACTTTGTGCTCGAGGAGCGCCTGGAGCGCTACGCCGATGCGATTGAGACGAACCCCGAGGCCTATGCCGGAGATTGGCGTGAAGTCTGTGCGCCAGTTGGCAGCAAGCCATTCGAACACCTTCACCTGGATCTTGGCTGCGGCAAGGGAACGTACCTTGTAGAGCGCGCGGCCCACGAGCCAAACACGCTCTTTATCGGCATGGACCAAGAGCCCATCTGCATCGCCTATGCCGCACAGAAAATCTGCGAGCATGAACTGACCAACGCACTCGTTCTGCCTCGAGGCGCCGCATCGCTGCCGCAGCTATTTGCCACAGGCGAGCTCGATGCCATCACCATCAACTTTCCCACGCCGCAGCCCAAGGCCAAGTACGCCAAAAAGCGCCTCGTCCATGTCGACCATCTGATGCTCTATCGCCCGCTCTTTGCAGCCGGCGCCACCGTAACGCTGCGAACCGACAGCAAACCGTTGCGCGATTACGCCCTGGGACAGTTTGCCGCAGCCGGCTACGATACGCTTTGGGTAAGTGACGACGTCCGCCGCGACCATCCCGAGCATCCCGAGACCGAATATGAATGCCGCACGCGCGAGATGGGCGCCGCCGTCTATGGCATTTGCGCTACGCCCGGCGCGGAACCCATCGAAGAGCAGCTCGCGGCGGGCTGCGCGCAGGAGCAAAGCCTTGCCTGCTACCTGCCCGAAAACCTCGATGAGCTCACCTACGTGCCTCTCGGCATGGAAGAGGCCGTCGAGAACTTCAGAAACCGTGCCCGCAAGGGCAAGAAGCGCCTGCCGCAAGAGTCCTAGGGGCTTCTGATGGTCGCGGCGTCAGCAAATAAGCGCGAATAGGCGCCAGCAAACAACCCTCAAACCTAAGTGAGTAGACTTTTTTGCAATAGCCAAGCACAACCCGCATAACGAAAACTAAAACCGCAGATAGAACCCTTGTGCAAAATCCATGTGCTCGCGACATCGCAAAAAGTCTACTCACTTAGCTGGCAACTGCACCAAACGGCCGGGCAGAACGCCCATTTCCTGCATTTTCTTGCCTGCAAACGCATCGATGCGCCGCTACGCCATAATAGTTGGCGGACAATCGCGAGAGAAAGCAACCACATGGCACAGACCACGACAGATACCGCCGCCAGCACCGTCTCCGGCGCCGGCGCCGCCAGCTCATTCTCGGGCGGCACGGGAACCGAAGCCGAGTTTGGCTCGCTCGGCGCGCTCTCCCCCACCTGGTGGGAGCCCGAGGACGGCAGCGAGCCCGAACCGTGGCTCACGCCCGATCAAGCCTTCGAACGCTTCTTTGAATGGACGAGCGATCGCGGCATTGAACTGTGGGATCACCAAGAAGAGGCCCTCATGGATCTAGCCGCCGGTGACCATGTCATTTTGGGAACACCGACCGGATCGGGCAAGTCGCTTGTCGCGCTAGGCATGCTCTTTATGGGCATGGCGCAAGGCAAGCGCTGTTATTACACGGCCCCCATCAAGGCTCTGGTCAGCGAAAAGTTTTTCGACCTTGTGCAGGTGCTCGGCCGCGATAACGTCGGCATGATCACCGGCGATACGCATATCAATACCAAGGCGCCCGTCATCTGCTGCACGGCCGAAATCCTTGCCAACGACGCACTGCGCGAGGGCGAGGACGCCGATGTGGGCTGCGTGGCCATGGACGAGTTCCACTACTTTGCCGACCCCGACCGTGGTTGGGCCTGGCAGGTGCCGCTGCTCACCCTGCCCCACACGCAGTTTATGCTCATGAGCGCCACGCTTGGCGATGTCACTGCAATCGCCGCCTCTCTCGAAGAGCACACCGGCGCTGCTTGCGACCTGGTTGTCGACGCCCCGCGCCCCGTGCCCCTGAGCTATGACTACGTGACGACCTCGCTCGAGGGCACCGTCGAGCTCGCCATGCGCCGCGGAGAGGCCCCACTCTACATCGTTCACTTTAGTCAGGACGCCGCGCTTGCCACGGCACAGTCGCTTGCCAACTTTGGCATCGCTAGCAAGGAGCAGCGCGAGGCCATCAAAGAAGCAGCAAAGGGAACGAGCTTCTCGACGGCCTTTGGTAAGATTCTCAAACGCCTGCTTGGATGCGGCGTCGGCGTGCACCATGCTGGCATGTTGCCGCGCTATCGCCTGCTGGTGGAGCGCCTGGCGCAGCAGGGCCTGCTGCCCGTCATCTGCGGTACCGATACGCTCGGCGTCGGCATCAACGTGCCCATCCACACCGTGGTGCTCACCGCGCTCACCAAGTTCGACGGCTACAAGATGCGTCGCCTGCGCGCCCGTGAGTTCCATCAGATCGCTGGTCGCGCCGGCCGTTCGGGCTTCGATACCGAGGGCATGGTGATTGCCGAGGCACCCGAGCACGAGATCGAGAATGCCAAGCTTATGGCCAAAGCGGGCGACGACCCCAAAAAGCTCCGTAAGATTAAAAAGAAAAAGGCCCCCGAGGGCTTTGTCACCTGGAACAAGCAAACCTTTGAGCGCCTGATCGAGACGCAGCCCGAGACGCTCAAGCCGCGCCTGCGCATCACACACTCCATGGTGATTAGCGTGGTCGAGCAGGGCGGCGATGCCCGAGCCCGCGTACACGACCTCATCGAGACGAGCTTACAGACCCCCGAAGAAAAGGCCAAGCTCGAGGTTCGCGCCGACGAAATCTTCGCCACGCTCATCGATTCCGGCGTCGTCGTTCGCACCGAGGTGCCGCCCGCACCTGACGCCCCGGCTGACGCCGCACCAGACATCGACTACGCGCTGACGGTCGATCTGCCCGAGGACTTCGCACTCGATCAGCCGCTCTCGCCGTTCTTGCTTGCCGCGTTGGAGCTGCTCGACCCCGAGAGCGAGACCTATACCATGGATCTGATCTCGATGGTCGAGGCAACGCTCGAGGATCCCAAGCAGGTGCTGCGCGCACAGGAGCGCGCCGCGCGCGACCGCGCGATGGCCGAAATGAAGGCTGACGGCGTCGAGTATGAGGAGCGCTTGGAGCGCATCCAAGACGTCACGTATGAAAAGCCGCTCGAGGATTTGCTCGACGCCGCTTTTGACAAGTACTGCCAGGAAGTGCCCTGGGCAAACGACTACCAGCTCTCTCCCAAGAGCGTCCTGCGCGATATGCTGGAAAGCGCGAGCGATTTTAAGGGTTACATTCAAAAGCTCGGCATCGCCCGCTCCGAGGGCATTTTGCTGCGCTACCTAGCAGAGGCCTACCGTTCACTCGACCGCACCGTGCCCATCGAGAAGCGCGACGAGCGCCTGCGCGACATTATCTCGTGGCTGGGCTTTGTGGTGCGCTCGGTGGACTCGAGCCTGGTGGATGAGTGGGAGAACGCCGGCAACCCGGCAGCCCTCGATGCTGCGCCGCCGCAGGGCATCGACGAGGTCGTGGCGGACCGTCGCGGCTGCACGCTATTGGTGCGCAACGCGCTCTTCCGCCGCGTGACCCTTGCCGCCCGCGAGCACGTTCGCGACCTGGGCGAGCTCGACGACGACTGGGGCATGAGCGAGATCCGCTGGCAAAAAACACTCGACGCTTACCACGAGCAGCACGAGGAAATCCTCACCGACGGAGATGCCCGCAGCGCCGCGATGTTTTCCATTGACGAGTCCGACGAGAAGACCGCGCACGTATGGCACGTGCACCAGATCTTTGCCGACGAGGATGGCGACCACGATTTTGGCATCATGGGCGATGTCGATCTGGACGCCACGCAAGACGGCGGCGAGGTCATCTTCAAAAACTACCGCGTCGGCTTTATCGAGGACCTGCTCGAGGACTAGCCGAACATACTGGAACGAAACGAAACGGGGCCGTTGGCAATATCGCCAGCGGCCCCGTTTTTTGCGCGATACGCTATCCCCTACTCGGTATCCTCGACCTCATACGAATCCGCCTCGGCTGGCTCATCGTTTGTCTCTGTCGCAGCCCCGCGCGCCTCGTCAAACGCGGCCTTCATGGTCTTGTTGCCCCACGTGAGCTTGCGAATGGTAAGATCGTCGGCCTTCTTGTTGGCTAGGCGCAGATTGTTCTCGGAGGACAGCAACGCCTCCTTGGTTTTCTGCAGGTGGCTAATCGTCTTGTCGATCTCATCGATCGCCGTTTGGAACTTGCGGCTCGCGATCTCGTAGTTGCGACCGAAATCATTCTTGAACTTTTCCATCTTGGCTTCGAAGTTCGTGACGTCGATATTCTGCTGCTTGTACTCCGCTAGCTCCTGCTTATAGCGCAGCGAACCCATGGCGGCGTTGCGCAGCAGCGTAATCATGGGAATGAAAAACTGCGGACGGATCACGTACATCTTCTCGTAGCGATAGCTCACGTCGACTATCCCTGCGTTATAGAGCTCGCTCTCGGGCTCCAGCAGGGTGCAGAGCACCGCGTACTCGCAGCCTTTCTGGCGACGATCGTGATCGAGTTTCTTAAAGAAGTCCTCGTTTTTATGTTTGGTCGCGGTCTCGTCGTTCTCGTTTTTCATCTCGAACATAATCGAAATGACCTCGTTGCCGCTCGCGTCGCACTCGCGGAAGATAAAGTCGCCCTTGGTACCCTCGGACGCATCGTTATCTTTCTCGAAGTACGCGTTAGGAAACGCCGTCATGCGCAGACGGTTAAACTCGGTCTCGCAGTGCTGCTCGAGCGACTCGCCCACCATCTTGGTGGACAGGCGGACCTTCATGTCCTTAAGGCGCTCAATCTCTTCATCCTTGTAGCGAATCAGGTCATCGCTCGCGCGCTTGGCCTGCGCAAGCTCGAGCTCGTGTGCCGCCTTGGCTTGCTCCTCGCGAGAATCGCGCACCGCCAGCTCGCTCGTCAGCTTGGCACGTGCCTCATCGCGCTCTCGCTCCGCCGCGGCGACCGCCTCTGACAGGTTCATTTTTGCCATCAGTTCCTGCTCGCGCAGCTGGGCACGCAGGCCCTCGGCCTCTTGCTCGGACTGAGCCTTTGCGGCGGAAAACTTCTCTTGCACCTTCGCGCGATAGTCAGCAAGCGCGCGCTCGGCCTCGCTGCGAGCGGCATCGAGCTCGCGCTTCGACTCAGCCGCGGCAGCGGCAAGCGCCATCTCTTGGGCTTTATCCGCCGCGGAAAGCTTTGCCTGCAATTCGGCAATCTGCGCATCGCGTGTGGCTAAATCGTTTTGAACGGCATTACGCGCCGAAGCCTCGACGAGCTTGGCTTCGTCATCCTTGCGCTCCAGCTGCGCACGCAAATTGTCGATCTCACGCTGAAGCTCGGCGTTTTCATTTTGAGCATCGGCACGGGCCTCAACCGCCGCGCGCTGGCTTGCACTCTCGCGCTCTGCGGCAGCGCCCTCAAGCTTGGCACGCAGCTCGGCAAGCTCGGCATCGCGCTTGGCGACTTCTTGTGCCAGCTGCTGAGCTGCAGCGTTCTTCTGCTCGACAAGCTGAGCGTTGCGCTGAGACTCTGCCTTTTGCAAGGCAGCCGTCGAACGCGAGCGCTCAAGCTCCAGCGCCTGCTCACCCTCACGCTGGACTGCCTTCACACGCTCATCCAGGTCGCGCGAGAACTCGGCATCGCGCACCTGCTTGACGATATCCGCATAGCCGGATGCATCGACCTTAAAAACTTCGCCGCAATGCGGGCACTTGATCTCGTTCATAGCAGCTCCTCGATGGACGCAAATATCAACCGGCTACACTCTACCGCGCCGCGCGGACAAAAAAGGCGCCGCCGCCATAATGGCAACGGCGCCAGAACCACCACAAAGGTCCCCTTTGTGGTGGCTCTGGCGCCCTATAACCCAAAGAAGCTAAGAATCTGATCGCGGCTTACGGGCTTGTAATCGTTGGCATCGAGACCGACATCGTAGCGAAAGATAGGGCGCTCGCGATCGCGGTTGCGTGCGTTGGCGCGGTCACCCCTGCTGTGGATATGCCCATGCAGCATAATGGCGCCACGTGCCTTGCCGTTCCAGCTGAGCATGGGGTAGTGGCTCATAACCAGACGATGGCCCTTGGCATAGCCGGGAGCAATCTCCAGGTAATCGCGCACGTCTTCCCAAATCTGCGGTACGTCGGAATCTTCCCAGTCGCCGTCATGGTTACCGCGGATGAGCGTCACGTTCTGGCATTCGATACGCTCGCGCAGGCGCACCGCCTCCGCCAGGGGCAAACGATAGGTAAAGTCACCCAGAATATAGAGGCGGTCGTCCGCAGCCACGCACTCATTGATGGCATCGATGACCTTGCGGTTCATCTCCTCGACCGAGTCAAACGGCCGGTCCATGTCGTGCAAGATATTCGTATCGCCCAGGTGCAGGTCGGCGGTAAACCACATCATCGTCTATGCCCTCATTTCGCAACGTGTTCAACTCGTGCTAAGTATACAGACGTAGCGATGCGGCGGTTATCCAAAGAGCCCGCCGAACAGTCCGCGGCGGCGCTTGTCTTGCTTTTTCGAAGCGTCGCCCTGAGTTTTCTTGTCCTGCCGCATCTTACGGTCCTGTTCCAGCTCATCGTCATCGAGTAGCACATCCCACTCAAACGGATCGTCTGCCAGATCAAACAGGTCATCGTCATCAAACATGGCAGCCTCCATTGCCGACTAGCGAGCATCCACCACGTAGAGCCCAACGCGCACCTGATGCCACGGGCTGCGCTCGGGGGCAACCTGTTGCACACGGGCCTCAAATACGTCCTCGTGGCCGTAATACATCATCAAGGACAGTGGGCCGACCTCGTTTCCCGGAACGTAGCCAAGTTTGGTCTTGCCATAGTAGATCGCAACTGCCTCGGGGTCATGGGGATTATCGCGCTCGGCACACAGCGTCAGCTTATCGCCCGCTTTAAGATCGCCCAAGACCAAGGCGCCATCGGCATACTGAAATCCTGCAATGTGAAATGACAGAAGAACACGCGAAGGCTCGTACATAGCAGCTCCTCTAACGGCCGGATAAACCGGTGTGTAACCTTATTGAGAAGTCTACGGTCCCGTGCGGACACAAATACATCCTGCCTGCGTCCTTCAATCGTTTGCCTCAACGCTTGCGCGACAGAACGCTTGCAGATAAGATAGGAACACGGATGGCACCCGTTGCCGCGGGTCTTGCCAACTCCGATACACGTTTTCATCGTGAGAAGTGGCCGTCTTCGCTTACGCGGGGGCGGCTATTTCATTCGGCCGATAAACAGACCGAGTTCGATAGCCGCAATCAACAACGCCAATAACGAAATAACATCGCTTACGTTCATACCAAATCCCTTCTAAAGGGAGTTGGCCCATCCGTGCTCCATAACAGTAGTCTAACGCAAAATGCAGGTAATAGGAACACTTGTTCGTATTACCTGCGCCCTTTTCTAATGCACAAACATGCGCACGAACTTGTGCTTCCAGCTTGCGTAGGGCGCATACCGAAACGGCACGTCCAGCCAAGTTGCCTTGTTCACGATACTCTTCTTGTGGCTAAACGTATCGAAGCTCTCGCGTCCATGGTACTGGCCCATACCGCTCGCGCCCATGCCGCCAAAGCCCATATGGCTCGTAGCCAAGTGCATGATCGTGTCGTTGACACAGCCACCGCCAAAGGGCACGTAGCGCACAAAGCGTTGCTGAACCGCACGATCCTGGCTAAAGATATACAGGGCCAGCGGCGTCGGACGATCCGTAATAAACGCTTCGGCCTCGTCTAGGCTCTCAAACGTCAGCACCGGCAAGATGGGACCGAAGATCTCCTCCTGCATCACGGCGTCATCGGGGGTCACGCCGTCTAGGATCGTCGGCTCAATCTTGAGCGACGACTCGCGCGCCGTGCCTCCCAGCACGACCTTATCGGGATCGATCAGCCCGCGCGCACGCGCAAAATGCTTGGCGTTGACGATATGTCCGTAATCCTCATTGTCGAGTGGATGTTCGCCAAACATGCGACGGACCTCCTCCTTGATGAGGCCCAGCAGCTCGTCGTGCACGCGCGTATCGACCAGCAGGTAGTCGGGCGCCACGCAGGTCTGCCCCACGTTGAGCCATTTACCAAAGGCGATGCGCCGTGCCGCGACCTTCAAGTTTGCCGTCGCATCCACGATGCAGGGACTCTTTCCGCCCAGCTCAAGCGTCACGGGCGTAAGGTTTTTACTTGCGCGCTCCATGACGAGCTTGCCAACCGGAACGCTACCGGTAAAGAAGATCTTGTCCCAGCACTCATCGAGCAACGCTTCGTTCTCGGCGCGCCCGCCCTCGACAACCGTCACCAGGCGCGGATCAAATGCCTCATCACAGATTTGCCTGAGCACCGCGCTCGATGCCGGAGCATAGGCGCTCGGCTTGATGACCACGGTATTGCCCGCGGCAAGGGCGCCAGCGAGCGGCTCGAGCGTCAGCAAAAACGGATAGTTCCAGGGCGCCATGATGAGCGTGACGCCATAGGGCACGGTTTGCGTTTTGCACACGCTCACGGCGTTAGCGAGGTCGCACGGACGCAGGCGCGGACGACTCCATCGGGCCACATGCGCAATCTGATGTCGAATCTCGGAAAGCGATGTGCCAATCTCGCACATATAGGCCTCGTCATGCGACTTTCCCAAATCGGTCTTGAGCGCATGAGCGATATCGGCCTCGTGGGCCCGCACCGCATCGCGTAAACTCACGAGCGCGCGACGTCGAGCATCGACATCAAACGTGGCGTGCGTCTTAAAGTGGGCGCGCTGATCGCCGACGATGCGCGCAATTTCCTCGGTGTTCATGGCACCCTCCTAGTTCTCGTCCTCAAACATACCACCCGCGACGACCTCGTACATATGCTCGAGCTCCGAGCGGTCCATCAAAAGTGGAACGGGGTACAGGGGATTGGCCTCGGCATCGGCATGGGCCGCCATTTGCGGAATATCGGAGCGGCGAATACCCGAGACATATTTGGGGATTCCCAGGGCCTCGTTCATGCGGTCGACCCAATCGATAAAGGCCTCGGCCGCAAGACTATCCTGCGCGGTAGCCGGCGTAATGCCCGCCATGCGAGCAAGATCGGCAAGCTTGGGGGCGGCGGCGTCACCATAAGCGCGAAGCATGTGCGGCAGGATGATCGCGTTGGCCAAACCGTGCGGAATTCCGTATCGGCCGCCCAGACTGTGCGCGATGGCATGCACATATCCGACATAGGAGCGGGTAAACGCAACGCCCGCCTTATACGCCGCCGAAAGCATATTGCGACGAGCGCGCATGTCGTCACCATGCTCATAGGCCTCGAGCAAATTGTCGTGGATGAGCTTCACCGCCTGTCGCGCCATCTTGCGCGTATAGGGCGTAGTGCTTCGCCCGATAAAGGCCTCGACGGCATGCGTCAGGGCGTCCATGCCCGTCTGCCCCGTAATGGAAGCGGGCAGGCCGCGCGTAAACTCGGGGTCGTGCACCGCAAAGCGCGGGATGAGCACAAAGTCGTTAATGGGATATTTGTAGTGCGTCTCGTCATCGGTAATTACCGCCGCAAGCGTGACTTCGCTTCCCGTACCTGCCGTGGTGGGGACGGCGATGAGCAGCGGCAGGCGACGATGAATCCGCAGCAGGCCGCGCATCTTGTTGATGGGCTTGTTTGGCTGCGCAATGCGTGCGCCCACGCCCTTGGCACAGTCCATGGCCGAGCCACCGCCAAAGCCGATAATGGCCTGGCAGGCGCTCTCTCGATACAGGGACGCCGCTTCTTCCACGTTTGAAACCGTGGGGTTTGCACGCGTTTCGGCATAGACCGTAACGCCAATCCCCCTGGATGCGAGCGCCGTCTCGAGCGGTGCCGTGAGCCCCAGACGGGCAATGCCGGGATCCGTCACGATAAGGACCTTCTGGATCGAGCGCTTTTGAAGCACCGCGGGCACATCCTCGGCATGCTCTAAAATGCGCGGCTCGGTATAGGGCAGGATCGGCAATGCAATGCGAAAAACCGTCTGATATGTTCGGCACCAGGCACGACGGGCTAGATGCATAAAGGAAACTCCTTCATTTGTTGATAGGTCAACATTTGCTCGCCCGATTGTACTCAGCAAAGATCGCAGACGGCCTCCCAATCGTTAATCAATCAACATCTTCATATCTCAAAATTGTTTTATTAAAAATCATTCCTAATAGGCTTCACATTTGGTTGCATTTATGGATAATAGAACTCGTCAAGACGCACGTCCGGAGAGGGCCCTTACGGGACCGGACGAGCGCACAATCGCCATCGATCGAAAGGATCGAATCATGAAGTTTGTTTGCCCCGTTTGCGGTTATGTGGAAGAGTTCGACGGCGACCAGCTGCCCGAGGACTTCAAGTGCCCCCAGTGCGGCGTTCCCGGTTCTCGTTTCCTGAAGCAGGAGGAGGGTCAGCTCGAGTGGGCTGCCGAGCACGTCGTGGGCGTCGCCAAGATGGAGGGCGTCTCCGAGGACATCGTTGCCGACCTGCGCGCCAACTTTGAGGGCGAGTGCTCCGAGGTCGGTATGTACCTGGCCATGGCTCGCGTCGCCCATCGCGAGGGTTATCCCGAGATCGGCCTGTACTGGGAGAAGGCTGCCCACGAGGAGGCCGAGCACGCCGCCAAGTTCGCTGAGCTCCTGGGCGAGGTCGTGACCGACTCTACCAAGAAGAACCTCGAGATGCGCGTTGAGGCCGAGAACGGCGCCACCGCCGGCAAGACCGATCTTGCTAAGCGCGCCAAGGCCGCTGGCCTCGATGCCATCCACGACACCGTGCACGAGATGGCTCGCGACGAGGCCCGCCACGGCAAGGCTTTCGCCGGCCTGCTCAAGCGCTACTTTGGCTAAGCCAACCGCCTGAGACATAACCTCAAGCTCGATGAGGCCCGGACCGTATTGGTTCGGGCCTTTTTCGTGCCTCACGAACTTGTTAACGCCCTGAAATAGGACCGCCTTCGGCATCGGCTTCTCGTCAAAAACTAAGTGAGTAGACTTTTTGGAACTTGCCGAGCACACCACCCATATTGCTTTATAAAGCCGCAGGTAAATGACTTGTTGCAAAACGGCCTGGTCGCCAAAGTGCCAAAAGTCTACTCACTTAGATTCGCAGCCGTCCACGATCGAGCCATTTTGTGTCTAACGGGCATCTTTCCGTCGATTACTCCCAATTTTGTCCAGTCAATGAATAGTTCAGACCGGAGTAATGCCTCAGCCCTTTGCTCATCCGAGCTTTTATCACGATATTCAGCATCGAGCATCCTGCATACGGCCTTAACGATCGCGCGGAATCTATCCTCATCCGATATCTGTCTGTGTGTAAGGAGAAGCACATCGTAGCCCATGGCCTGAAGGGCCGTCATGCGGTCAGCGTCACGCAAGCCATCCCCCGCGCGTCCGTGCGAGGCCTTTCCCTGACATTCAATGGCCACCTGTCGCCTACCGTCCGGCGAAGAAAGAAGTAGGTCGATATATACACGGGACTTTCCCACAATCGCTCGAGCACTTGTGCTTAACGTCACTTCGACATTGAGCTCTATGCCGCAAAACCCTTCGCCTCCCAGGGCTCGCGGCAGTCCAAGCAACAAATACGCCTCGACCTCAAAAGGCGACGCGGCACCCAATGGAACGAGTTGCGATACCGCCATAAATCTATTGCCGTAACGCATCCCGCAAACATCTGAACAAAAACGGTCAAGGTCTCCGCCCAAAACCAAAGCGTCTCGACGCCATAAATTTGAGGCGGTGCCGTCCTCGGACGGGCAGCGCACCCAACCGAACGTTGTCGAAATCGCGCCCGAATCAATTACACGCGAAAGCTCCGCCTCAAGTGCCGCTGGCAGGGCACACACCGCAAACAAGCCACACATCTCCGCCAATACCAAAAGAAGCTGAAGATCCGTCAGATGCCGCGACATGATGAATGTCGTCAGTAGAGGAGACGTAACCAAAAACCCATGCTCCGTTTCCAGCACGGATTCCCTGGGGAGCTCACCAAGAAACAGCCGCTGCCTAATGCTGGCAGGACAAGTCCGTTTGTTTCTCGTCCGAACCAATGTATACAACGGAAAACCGAGCGCGACCGCAGCCGTCGGGTTGCGGACGAGATCATATCGCTGCCGGTCTTCTTCCGGCCGTGGAAGCGGCGGACACAAAGCGCGGACTTGAGGAGGCAAACGCCAGTACCTAAAAGCCGATATGTCACAAAGTAAATCCTTCATAGGCACAGGAAAACACGAATTTCAACCCAGTCAGTCACGCATTGGCGCGAACGCACCAAAAATGGCGCCGAACGGACTGCCAAGTTTTCAACAGCACTCCCCAACTGGCCAAAAGCTTGCCGAGAGCTGGACGAAACCCTGTTGAAAACCCCATTTTTTTCTCATGCAGAAGCTTTGCGCGGCAAGTGAGTAGACTTCTTTGAACATCCCGAGCAGGCCGGTCATCCTGCTTTTCAAAACCGCAGGTAGATAGCTTGTTACAAAACTGCCTGGTCGCCAAAGTGCTAAAAGTCTACTCACTTAGGTTGCAGAGTGCCCCCCCATTAGCTGCAATTCCAAGGTAGTTAGCACTTTTGGACTCAGATCGTCATACTGGACAAGAATTTGAGTTGAGTTTTCAGGGACAGATGCGCCATCGGCACACCAATAACAGTCACTGATATCGACAAAAGGGATGCTCGAGCGCGCGAGAGCCTGCGCAAAAGAGCTTCCGCCCGTTCCACGCTCCGCAACCACGGTACAGTAAAGGCCCGCATCTGCCTGCTCGATCGAGACCCCCCCTGCCGGAAACGCTTTCCGCACAAGCGCCATCAGGCCATCACGCGCCTCACGAGCACGAACGCGCACGCGGTTCACATGCCGCTCGTAATCACCCGATTCCAGCAAACGAGCCAAAGCGACCTGGTCGACAGAACTCACCGACGAGGCATAGAAACCAAGGTTGCACCTAAACCGCTCCATCAGCTCATCGGGCAGCACCATGTACGCTAGACGCAACGCCGATGAAAGGCTCTTCGAAAACGTGTTGGTGTAGATAACCGACTGGGCGGCATCAATCGACGCGAGCGCGGGAATCGGCTTCCCGGCAAGGCGAAACTCACAATCAAAGTCATCTTCGATGAGATACCGACCTGGTCGCTCAGCGGCCCAGCTCAGAAGCGCATAGCGACGCGCAATGCTCGTCACAAGACCGGTCGGATACTGATGGGACGGCATCAGGTGAAGGACATCGGTCCCGCTTTTCTGCAGAGTGCTCAAGTCCACGCCCTCATCATCCAACGGGATATGTCGAACTTTGCAGCCCATAGCCTGATAGATACGCGTCAGACGCAAATAGCCCGGATCCTCAACCGCATACACCTTGTCCGCGCCAAGCAACTGAACCAACATGGTATCGAGCAGCTGGGCGCCCGCACCGATAACGATGTTGTTGGGGTCGACATTCATACCCCTTGTCCCGTGCAGATGGTGAGCAATTGCGCGTCGCAGCCGAGCAGTGCCCTGCGCCGGTGCGGGCGAAAAGATTTCGCGCTCGTCTTCGGATGCCAGCGTCGCCCGTAGCGCGCTTTGCCAAAGCCGCGCCGCCTCCAAAGCAGAAGGAGAAAGCGCATCGAATCGCTCGACCTGTCCGTTGACATCATGCACGCTGGGGCCCACAGAGACGGCATCTCGGTCGATGCCCTCCGCAGCCGAAGCCAAAACCGGTGCATCCGGAAGCTCGCAAGCGTAGTAGCCACGACGTGGTATTGAGCAAATATAGCCCTCAGCGAGTAACTGGCTATATGCATTCTCGATGGTAATAACACTGATTCCCAGATGACTGGCAAAGGCGCGCTTAGACGGCAAATGCTCCCCCGCCACAATGCGTCCAGCTACGATATCATCTCGAATTTGCTGGTAAACATACTCATAGAGCGATGCTTCGCCGCGTTTTTCCAAATTGTAGTCAAGCATGAGCCTATCACCTGACCTTATTAAGTCATTCAATCTGGTATTAGTCTGACCTTGTAATTATCTCGAAAACTGAGTATTTTG
Source organism: uncultured Collinsella sp. (assembly GCA_900548495.1). GTDB lineage: Bacteria > Actinomycetota > Coriobacteriia > Coriobacteriales > Coriobacteriaceae > Collinsella. The sequence goes on from URKT01000012.1 coordinate 30,394, forward strand.
TCATACCCAGCTCCCCGATAGGATGTTCCGTCAAGCAATGCACATGCCAACCAAGGGAGCAACCATGGCAGAACAGAACAGCAAGGCCGACCGCGTCAAACTCAATCGCGAGCTCGCGCAGATGCTCAAGGGCGGCGTCATCATGGACGTCACCACGCCCGAGCAGGCACGCATCGCCGAGGAGGCAGGCGCCTGCGCCGTCATGGCCCTCGAGCGCATCCCGGCCGACATCCGTGCCGCAGGCGGCGTCTCGCGCATGAGCGACCCCAAGATGATCAAGGGCATCCAGGAGGCCGTCTCCATCCCCGTCATGGCCAAGTGCCGCATCGGTCACATCGTCGAGGCGCAGGTCCTGCAGGCCATCGAGATCGACTACATCGATGAGTCCGAGGTTCTCTCCCCTGCCGATGACGTCTATCACATCGACAAGACCCAGTTTGACGTGCCGTTTGTCTGCGGCGCCCGTGATCTGGGCGAGGCGCTGCGCCGTGTTGCCGAAGGCGCCACGATGATTCGCACCAAGGGTGAGCCGGGTACGGGCGACGTCGTTCAGGCCGTGCGTCACATGCGCAAGATCCAAAAGCAGATCCGTGACGTTGTTGCCCTGCGCAACGACGAGCTCTTTGAGGCAGCCAAGCAACTGCAGGTTCCGGTCGAGCTGGTGCGCGAGGTCCATGCCACGGGTAAGCTTCCCGTCGTGAACTTTGCCGCCGGCGGCGTAGCGACCCCCGCCGACGCCGCGCTGATGATGCAGCTGGGCGCCGAAGGCGTGTTTGTCGGCTCGGGCATCTTTAAGAGCGGCGACCCCGCCAAGCGCGCAGCCGCCATCGTCAAGGCCGTGGCAAACTTCACCGATGCCAAGCTCATTGCCGAGCTTTCAGAGGACCTGGGCGAGGCCATGGTGGGCATCAACGCCGACGAGATCGAGATTATCATGGAAGAGCGCGGGCGCTAGTCCAGCAGAAAGGATCGCACATGAGCGATTATGCAGACCAAACGGTCGCCGTGCTGGCGGTCCAAGGCGCATTTGCCGAGCACGAGGCAAGACTATCCGAGCTGGGCGCGCGCTGTATTGAGCTGAGGCAGGCGGCTGATTTAAAGCAGGACTTTGACCGTCTGGTACTTCCCGGCGGCGAGTCTACCGTTCAAGGGAAGCTGCTAGATGAGTTGGGCATGCTCGAGGAGCTTCGCACCCGCATTGTTGAAGGCATGCCCGTCCTGGGCACCTGCGCCGGCCTGATTCTGCTGGCTCACGACCTTGCCGCCCATGACGATAAGGGCACGCCGCGCCTGGCAACCATGGATGTGCTCGTTGAGCGCAATGCCTACGGCAGGCAGCTCGGCAGTTTTCGAACCAAGGGGCAGGTAGCTGGCATCGACGGTGAAGTGCCGCTGACGTTTATCCGCGCGCCCCGCATCGTCGAGGTCCACGGCGACGCAAAGGCCTTAGCGAAAGTCGACGGCCGTATCGTCGCCGCGCGCCAAGGCAACCAGCTCGGCGTAACCTTCCACCCCGAACTCGACGAAGACACCCGCCTCCACGAACTGTTCCTACAAATGTAGGCATCGAAATCAACAAACGAAACGAGAGTGGATAATCTCCCACCTTGAGCATGAATATGGGCTCATACCGGGAGATTATCCACTCTCATGCTACGTAGTCGTTGGGGACGTTCTTAAATGACCAGTCAAACAAGAACGTCCCCAACGACTATCTTTTAGCAGGTCTGGATCATGGCAATGTCGATGTTTTGGCACCGACAGCGAGCGCCCACCAGAGCGAACAAATTGGCATGAAAAGAGGACGGCATAGACCTTCTGGTCATGCC
>URKT01000013.1 GCA_900548495.1 uncultured Collinsella sp.
GAGATCTGCGCATGTCTCGTGGGCTCGGAGATGTGTATAAGAGACAGCTTTAAGGTCGCCTTTATCGACGAGCTCTACCGCGCAACCGCCCAAGACATCGCCGGTAACCGACTCGAGCTCGAGGAGGCATAGGCCATGTCCGAGCCCGCAACCAATGCCGGCATGAACACGCTCGTCGCCGTGGCCATCGCCCCGTGCGGCACCGGCGATGAGCTATCCGCCGAGGTCGCCGAGGTCGTGCGTGTCATTCGCGAGAGCGGCCTTCCCAACCGCACCACCTCGATGTTCACCGAGATCGAGGGCGACTGGGACGAGGTCATGCAGGTCGTGCGCGACGCAACCTTTGTGTTGGCGAGCAAGGGCATCCGCACCGAAGTCGTGCTCAAAGCCGATATTCGACCCGGATTTACCGACACCATGACCGGCAAACTCGAGCGCATGGAAGCACAGATCAAAAAGCAGGAGGAAGCACGATGAGCATCCGCGACAACCTTGATATCTCGGCCTATCTGGTACTCGGCCCCGAAAACACGCTCGGGCGCCCCGTGGGCGATGTGGTGGCCCAGGCGCTCGACGCCGGCTTTACCTGCATCCAGGTGCGCTCCAAGGTGGCAAGCGCCCGCGAGATCATTGCGCTGACCGGCGACGCCGCGCAGGCAATCGCTCAGGCCGGCAAGACCGGTCAGGTCGCCTTGCTGATCGACGACCGTCTGGACTGTGTGCTTGCCGCGCGCGAGCAGGGTATTGCTGTCGACGGTGTGCACGTGGGCCAAAGCGATATTCCCGTCGAGGTCTGTCGCAAGTTGCTGGGCCCCGACGCCATCGTGGGCCTTTCGGCCCGTTGCGAGGAGATGCTCGAGTACGTCAAGACCGCCGATATGAGTTTGGTCGACTACCTTGGCATCGGCCCACTCCACGAGACCGAGACCAAGCGCGACTGCGGACGCGCGGCCGACGGCTCTATCATCACCAAGAGCTTTGAGGACCTGGCCGCGCTCCATGCGGCAAGCCCCGTGCCCATCGTGGTGGGCGGCGGCGTCAAGACGGCCGACCTTCCGCAGCTCAAGGCTACCGGCGTCGACGGCTTCTTTGTGGTGAGTGCCGTCTGCAGCGCCGATGACCCCTACGCCGCGGCCAAGGAGCTCGTAGACACCTGGCAGCAGGCATAGGCATAAGCCGAGCAGTTGCTCCGCGGCCCCATAACTTCAGCAATGGAAAACGCATCCCAGTTTGGACGTCCATTCTGGGATGCGCTTTCCGCTGAGCACGCGGCAGTTTGCCCTACTCTGCCAGATATGCCTCCAGTGCCGGCAAGGTCGCCTCCGCATCGCGGCGACCAATCTGGTAGATGCGTTCAAGTTCATCGGGCTCGCGACACAGCGACGGCACCTTCACCGATTCGCTCGGCCGCACCACAAAGATCTCGCCGGCAGCCTCGCGACGTGCCAGGTCATCGAGCGTGGCATTGTAGACCTCATGCCGATGCTCAAGCGCTGCGACAAACTCCGGATAGTGACGGAACACGCGTCGCAGCATGGGCATCACGCTGTTGGGCTGCTTCACAAAGCCCGCTGGCTGCGTGAGTACCACGATATTGCGGTCATACCCCTGCGCAAACAGCCATGCGCTGGGAATAGAATCAGCCACGCCACCATCCAGATACTTATGCCCGTCAATAGCAACGGGACGCGTCGCCACGGGAATTGCCGACGACGCCCGGATCCACTCGATATCGCGCTCGTCGCCATACGGCAGATCGTGATAGACGGCCTTGCCCGTCTCGATATCGGTACACACGCACGTAAACCGCATGGGGCAGGCGCGATATGTCTCCAAATCGATGGGATCGCGCTCGATGGGCACCTCGTGATAGGCAAAATCGGCATTGAACATGTCGCCGGTTCGCAACCAGCTCGTCACGCTCGCATAGCGCTTATCGGCACAATAGGCTTTGTTGTAGCGAATGGCGCGGCCGATCTGGCGCGATTTAAAGTTGTAGCCAAACGCCGCGCCCGCCGAGACACCCACCATATGGTCGCAAGTTAAGCCATGCTCCATCCATACGTCGAGCACGCCCGCCGTATACATGCCGCGGTAGCCGCCTCCCTCGAGTGCCAGCCCCACCGTGCGCGTCGTATTTGACTGTGCCATGCGACCATCTCCGTCCCCGCAAATTCAAACGGAACAAGTATACCCGTCAACATATATCGTCTCAGTCGCATTTTCATCGAACATCGCATCGTCGCGCTACCGCCTGTCGAACAATAGCCGCCCACAGCATGTGCACCCATATATAATTGTGTGCTGTTGTTTACACTACTCAGCTGTTATCAACAGCGAACATTAGCCGACAAATTAACTCAACAACGCAGCAAGGCGGGGGCCTGGATACACGCAAAACGCCGAGCAACGACGCGTGTACACAACAAACTCGCCCGACGCAATCCGCCCCGACCTCAGAAAGCCGCTTAGAACATGGATACTGTCAGCAATTACACCGAAACGCTCGAAAAGACCGTCCGTGACCTTCTCGAGCGGCAGGAGGATCTGATCAGGACTGCCTTTACCGACCAGCTTACTGGGCTTGGCAACCGTGGCGGCTTTGCCCGTTCCCTCGAGGAGCTCTGGGAGCAGGACGCCCCCGTTACCATGGCGTTCATCGATATCGACAATCTCAAGCACTGCAACGACGTCTTTGGGCATGACGAGGGCAACCGCTATATCTTGCAGGTAAGTCTCTATCTTAAGCTGTATATGAAGGTGGGCGAAGCGGCGTTTCGCATAGGCGGCGACGAGTTTGCCATCCTATCTACGATTGCAACCGAGGACGACCTCGCCGAACGTCTGAAACACTGCCGAACGGTCCTGCTCAAAAACAACGATTCCGAGATGCCCCGCTCGTTTAGCTACGGAGTGTCACATGCCGACCCTGCCCTGGGCGAAGCTTCCAATCGCATGACGCTCGATGCCGACCATCGCATGTACGACTACAAGCTACGTCATGCCATGCACCTCGATCGACGCAATATCACGCAAGTTCACGCCGACGACTTCGAAATAAGCGATCGTATTTTTGACGCCTTTTCGATGCTCAACGAGGGCCGTTATTTCTTTATCGAGAACTTGGACAAACATCGCACCCTTTGGTCACAAGGTGCCTTGCGCGATCTTGGCCTTCCCTCGGAGCACATAGACAACTGTCGCGATTACTGGAAAACGCGCGTCCATCCCGACGACCTTGAGGCCTGCATCAACGACATCGACCAAGTCTACAACGGCACCAAGCACCGTCGCGTCATGCAGTATCGTGTGCGCAACGCCGTCGGCGACTACGTCCTTTGCCGTGCTCGCGGGTTTCGTATCGACGGCGACGGAAATGTCCCCTCGCTCTATGTCGGCGAGCTCGTCAACCACTCACTTGCCGAAACCGTCGATGCCGCCACAGGTCTCGGAACGCAGCGCATGCTGGCCAACGCCATCGACGCCTGCCGCCGCGATCGTTGCGAGACAGGGCTTATAGCGGTGCGCGTTCGTGGCACGACAAAGCTCAACGAGCTCTACGGGGCCGAGGCTGTCGATAACATGCTTGCCGAATACGCAGGCCGCATGCTGTCGATCACCCGCGGCAGGAGCCGGGTCTACCGTTCACGAAGCGTCCAGTTCGTCGTGCTCAGCAACGACCTGGACCACGAGGCATTCGAGCAACTGACCCGCCACCTTAAAGAGGCCGTTTTCGCTCCTGTTCGAATCGCAGGCGACACCATTACTCCCGTCTGTCTTGTCGTCCCGGCCTTTTACGAGCACTTAACCCATCAAGCGACCGCCGTTTTAGGCGAACTCGACCGTCGCCTTCGCACGGCCGGCGGGCTTGTCCCCAACGACAGCCTCCCCATACCCGAGGCGGAGCGCAAAAGCGCCATCGCCGAACGTATCGACTCGCTCACGGGCCTCTATCGACCCAGCGAGTTTATGCGGCGCGCCAACGCATTTCTCGAGGCAAGGCGCAACGGCACCTGGTGCATCGCCACGGTCAACATGGGCCACATGCGCCTGTTTAATGAATGGCGCGGCCAGGCCGAGGGCGACCGCGTACTCGCCGATGTGGGCACGGTCCTCAAGGACATCGAGAATGCCGATATGGGCGTCGCAGGGTACTGGGGCCAAGATGACTTTTGTGTACTTATCCCCTTTAAGCACATCACCGTCCATCAAATCTACAATCGCGTTCGTGAGGCAGTAGCCAGGCATGATGACGGCGTAGGTTTTTGGCCGTCCATGGGCGTTTACCCCATCGACTCCAATGAGGAAATCACCATCGATGCGCAGGCAAAGGCCATGTTTACCAATCGACGCGCAAAAAACGACTTTAAGGAGCGCATTGCCATTTTCCGCCCCGCGGAGTACGAGCGCGAAGTCGCGTTCCACCGCACGCTGACCGAATTCCAGTACGCGCTGTCAAATGGTCGCATCACGTACTATCTTCAGCCCCAGGTCGATATGGAAACCGGCGAGATTATTGGCGCCGAAGCACTCACCCGCTGGATTGACAAGGACGGCTCTCTCATTTCGCCCGCAACGTTTATCCCCGCACTCGAGGAAAGCGGCTTTGTAGTGACACTCGACAAGTACATTTGGCAGGGTGTCGCCATATGGCTTCGCGAGCGTCTCGATCGCCGTTTTCGCGTGGTTCCGGTCTCGCTTAATGTGTCGCGCGTGGATATCCTTGCCTGCGACGTTGCCGAACATATGGGGGCGCTCGCCGCCCAATACAACCTACCGCCCGAGCTCATGCGTATCGAGATCACCGAGACGGCTTATACGGGAGAATCCGAGGCCGTGGATAAGCTGACCGCAGATCTGCACACCCGCGGCTTCTCGACCTATATGGACGATTTTGGCACCGGTCAGTCCACGCTCGCGATGCTCAAGAACGTCAACGTCGACGCCATCAAGCTCGACCGCACCTTTGTGCCCACCGACCGCGATCAAGGCCGCAGCACGCAAATCATTTCATCGATGCTCGAAATGGCGCAGTCGCTCCATCTGCCCGTCGTGGTCGAAGGCGTCGAGACAAATGAGCAGGCGAACATGCTACGACAAATGGGCGCCCGCTACGCTCAGGGCTTCCTCTACTACCGCCCCATGCCGGCGAAGAATTTTGAGGCATTGCTCGATGGCGGCAATAACAACTGATACGCTCGCGCGCAAAACGCCACCGCCGAAGGGGGCATTTGTCCCCATTGGCTAACTTATATCCCCACTTCAAACCAAATTGGGGATATGATACAAACCGTTGTTCCGCCCAAGGAGGTTATCCATCATGAACGAGTCATATCGCCTGGGCGAGCAATCGATTATTGCCTATCTTCAGCGACTTGCGAACGGCGTCTCGACCGCCGAACTCGATGTTGCCGCGCTGCCTGCTGAGCTACGCGCCGTTGGCGAGCAACTGCAAAAGACGCATGCCATCCTGCAACAAGAGCGTCAGCTGCTTGAGCGCAACGCCTATATCGATCCGCTCACCAACTTGGGCAACCGCAACGGATTCGACCGTCACGTCGAGCAACTCTGGCGCAAAGGCGACCCCTTCACCTGCGCCTATATTGACATCGACCATCTCAAGCATTGCAATGATAGGTTTGGCCACGCCGAAGGCAATCGCTATATTCTGAGCATCTGCCGCACGCTCTCCGAAACCATGGAGCACGATGAGATGCTGTTCCGTATCGGTGGAGACGAGTTTGTGCTTATCTCGCTCTCCGCAAACGAGATTGAACTCGAGCAGCGCTTGGAGCAGGTACGTACCAGGCTGATCGAGGCGAGCTCAGGTGGCAAGGCGCCAATGATCGGCAGCTTTAGCTTTGGCTGCTCGCGCGTCGATCCACTTGCTGGCGACACGCGTCGCCAGATGACGATGGATGCCGATCGCAAGATGTATCGCTATAAGCTTATGCATCGTGTGCAGCAACCGAAAGACGATGACGCGCCGCAACGCCCAATCGTCGATCAGCTTCCCTGCAACGACCGGGTGTTCCAAGCGATCTCCATGAGCTCCGAGACGCGCTATCCGTTTATTCTCAATCTCGATACGGGAGAATCGCAATGGTCGGTTAACGCCGTGCGCGATTTTGACCTGCCCTCCCAACACCCTTTTAACTCACTCGACATGTGGCTCGCCCGCGTTCATCCCGAGGACCGCGACAACGTACGTGCCGAGCTCGACATGGTGATAAACGGCACGTGGCACTTCCACTACATGCAGTATCGCGTAATGGATGCCACCGGAAAATACGTGCTTTGCGACTGCACGGGCTACCGCTTGGACGGCACCGATACCGAGCCCGGCATGTATGTGGGCATTATCATCAACCGAAGCTTGGCAGATACGACCGATTCCGTGACCGGCTTGGGCGATATTCACGCCCTGGTCAACGCCATTGGCGAAATGCGTCGCGTGGCGCGCAAGGCTGGTTTGATCGCCATCAAAATCGACGATATCGCTCAGGTCAATGCCCGCTTTGGCTTTGATGCGGGCGACCGCGTTTTGGCAGAATGTGCCGCCTGTCTGGTGGAATGCTCGCGCGGTAAGGGTCGTATGTTCCGCTCGACGGGGCCGATGTTCGTGGCTCTTTTCGACGACTTTGATCCCGAAGAAACCGATGCGATTGCAGAGGAAATCGAGCGGTTCCTGGGTTCGCCCGTGCTCTTTGGCCCATTTGAATATCAGCCACCCATTCGCGTGGCCACGCTCCATCTGGACGGCGTCGACCGTCAGCCCGTTTCGATTTTGAACGAGCTCAAAGCGTTGCTCGGGAAAGCCGTGCAGGTGCCAGGTACCAAACTGGATTAGCACCGCGCCCACACCGCCTCCCCCATCGTGCGATAATCCTCTGCAGAAGTCATCGACAGCAGAGGGAGTTTGTGATGAAGGTTCTTTTAGTCAACGGTAGCCCCAAGGCAAACGGCAACACCGCTCGCGCGCTTGCCGAGATTGCAGAGCAACTTGATGCAGAAGGCATTGATACCGAGGTGTTTCAGCTGGGCGCCAAGCCCATTCGCGATTGCATCGGTTGCGGCCAGTGCGGCAAGCTCGGCGCTCGCTGCACCTTTGACGACGACGTGGTGAACGAGCTCATCGCTGCCGCCGAGCAGGCAGATGGCTTTGTCTTTGGCTCACCTGTCTACTATGCGCACCCTAGTGGGCGCATCCTTTCGGCCCTCGATCGCGCGTTTTATGCTGGCAGCAAGGCCTTTGCGCACAAACCCGGCGCCTCTGTCGCCGTTGCCCGCCGCGGCGGCACGTCGACCACGTTCGATGTACTCAACAAGTACTTCACCATCAACCAGATGCCCGTGGTCGCCTCCACCTACTGGAACAACGTGTTTGGCCGCGTGCCCGGCGACGCCGATGGGGATGCCGAGGGCCTTGCCACCATGCGAAACATCGGCAAAAACATGGCCTGGCTCCTGCGCTGCATCGAGGCAGGACAGGCCGCCGGCATCAACGCACCCGAGGCAGATCGAGCAACGACCAACTTCATTCGATAAGTCCAGCGGCGGTCACCTCGACGCTCGTTAGAACGGTAGAACATAATATGAACGTGCAAATCTTCGGCACTAAAAAGTCTTTCGATACCAAGAAAGCGCAGCGCTTCTTCAAAGAGCGCCGCATTAAGGTGCAGTTTATCGACCTTAAGGAAAAGGAGATGAGCAAGGGCGAGCTCACGAGCGTGATGCAGGCGGTCGGCGGTATCGACAAGCTGCTCAACCCCAAAGCCAAGGACGAGGAAACGCTCGAACTCATCCAGCACCTCACCTCTAGCCAGCGCTTCGACAAGCTACTCGAGAATCAGCAGGTCTTGGCCGAGCCCATCGTGCGCAACGGCAAAAAGGCCACCGTCGGTTATTGCCCCGATGTATGGGGAGCCTGGGAGTAGCCTGTGTTATTTGCCAGCGCGTGGGTATAAGAGCAGGCGTTTGGCATATGATTCAACTGTAAGCCATGTCTAACAAAGGAGGGCACATGCCCAACAAACCCGTAAAGATCATCATGCTTACCGGCTACCTCGGTGCCGGCAAGACCACATTGCTCAACCACATCCTCGCCAACGACGGCGGCATCCGCGCCGCCGTGATCGTCAACGATATCGGCGAGATCAACGTCGATGCCAGCCTCATCGCCGACGGCGGCCTTTCCGAGACCGACGACCTCATCCCGCTCACCAACGGCTGCATCTGCTGCACGCTTTCGGACGACCTTGCCAACCAGCTGCAGGGCATCGCCGATTCGGGCGACTTCGATTACATCATCATCGAGGCCTCGGGCATTTGCGAGCCCATCCCCATCGCCTACACCATCTCGAGCTTCTGCGACGCGGCCAAGGTGGGCGGCGAACCCAAGCTCGCGCTCGACAACATCGTGGCCGTGGTCGACTGCGCCCGCATGTACGACGAGTTCAACGGCGGTCGCGACCTGCTGGCCGAGGATATCGACGAGGACGACATCGAAAGCCTGCTCATCCAGCAGATCGAGTTCTGCTCCACACTGATCCTCAACAAGACCGATACCGTGAGCCCTGAGCAGATCGCCGAGCTCAAGGCCATCGTGCGCAGCCTGCAGAAGGACGCCGTGATCGTCGAGGCTCAAAACGGCGAGGTCCCCATGGAGGAGTTGCTCGACACCGACCGCTTCGACTTTATGCGCGCCTACAACTCCGCCGCCTGGATCGAGGCCATGGAGCATCCCGAGGAGCACGACGACCCCGAGGTGCTCGAGTACGACATCGAGACCTTTGTGTACTCGCGCCGCAAGCCGTTTGACCTGCAGAAGTTCACCGATTTTGTTGAGCAGGAGTGGCCCGACGAAGTCATTCGCGTCAAGGGTCCGCTGTGGCAGACCGGCGATCCGGACATGTGCTACATGTTCGAGCAGGCCGGACACCAGATGCGCTTGATGGAGAACGGCCTGTTTGTCGACTCGGCGCCCGAGGGCGAGAAGCAGAAGATCATCGACGAGAACCCCGAAATCATGCAGATTTGGGACGACGAGACGGGCGACCGCATGACGAGCCTGTGCATCATCGGCCGTCACATGGACAAGGATGCGCTCATCGCCTCCCTCGATGCCTGCCTGACCGACTGGCACCGCGCCTAGGTTTATCCAAGCGGGCATTTTCCGCCCACGTAACCGCCAAACCACCACGAAGGTGCCCTTCGTGGTGGTTTTTCGTTCTGAGCCAAGGAGATTCATGTTCAACATTGTGCTGTATGCGCCCGAGATTCCGGCCAATACGGGCAATATCGGCCGCACCTGTGTGGTTACCGGCGCCCGTCTGCATCTGGTGGAGCCGCTGGGGTTTTCGCTCGACGACAAGACGGTGCGTCGCGCCGGACTGGGCTACTGGCAAAACTTGGACGTGACGACCTATGCCGGCTGGGAGGATTTCCTTGCGCGCAACGACCTCTCCCCTGCCGATGGCCGCCTGCATCTGCTGACCAAAAAGGCACGCCGCACCTATGCGCAGAGCACCTACCGCGATGGCGACTACTTGGTCTTTGGCAGCGAGAGCTCGGGCATTCCCGAGCCATTTCTTGCCGCGGCGCCCGAGCGCTGCGAGCGCATCCCGATGCTGCGCGATTGTGACTCACTCGATAACGCCGAGGCATGGGAAGCCCACGAGGAATCACTCGGGCATATCGAGGACGGCCATGAGGCCATCCTTAAGCAGGATATCTGCGGCAACTTCGTCAATCCGGACGACTACCGCATCAGCGCACTCAATCTCTCCAACAGCGCCGCCATCGTCCTCTACGAGGCGCTACGACAAACGGGCTTTGCAGGGATGTGACAAAGGAGCTGTCCCTTTGTCACATTCAAGCGCCACGCCGATGACACACACGCCTAATTGATGCTCCAGATAAAGAGCCCTCACTTTTAATCAGAATTAACTAAAGTAAAATGAAGTTAAACGGCGGTGTGAAAGGAGAGCCGTGTGAAATATCTCGAGAACCCGTTTACCCCCAGTTTTGGTGAGGTTCCTGCCCATCTCGCTGGCAGACAACAGATTATTCGGGATTTGGACCGCGCCTTCTTGAGCCAGCGCAGGCGCCCAGAATTGACCTCGATCTTCTCAGGCGCGCGTGGAACCGGTAAAACCGCTCTCATGTCATCGCTCGCGACAAGGGCGGAATCCCACGGCTGGATAGCCGTAAAGACGACCGCGCTCCCGGGAATGCTTGAGGAAATCGAGTTCGGGACGAAACGCGCCGCAGCCCATCTCATCGACTCGTCCTACCACTTCGAAGTCACCGGCCTCGGAATTGCACCGCTCGGCAGCATCGAGGTCAATCGCGTTCACGATGCCTCAACCTGGCGTTATCGCATGAGCGATATCATCGACCAGCTCAACGGGGCCGGTACCGGTCTGCTCGTCACGGTTGACGAGGTGGACCCGACACTCGACGAGATGATTCAGCTCGCAGCGACGTATCAGCACTTTGTGACCGATGGGAAACGCGTCGCCCTGCTCATGGCGGGACTTCCCAACAATGTCTCGACGTTGCTGAACCACAAGACGGTCTCGTTCCTTCGCCGCGCCCAACAATATCATCTGGGTCGCATTGCCGACTATGACGTGCGCGAGGCCTTGATTCGCACAATCCAGGAAAACGATCGCCTGGCAGATGCCGAGGGAATCGATAGAGCCGTTCGCTCGATCTCTGGTTTTCCCTTCCTATTGCAACTCGTAGGCTACCGTGCCTGGGATCTCACAAGCGATTCGAAGGAAATCTCGTCACGCGACTTTGACCTGGGAATCAAAATCGCGCGCGACGAGATGGACGACCGAATCCTCGCGGCAACCTATCGGGAACTCACTGCAGAGGACAAGCGATTCCTCATCGCCATGCTCGATGACGAGGAAGAGTCCACCACCGCCGACCTTGTCGAGCGCCTTAAGCGTTCGCCGCAGCAGGTCTCCCGCTACCGACGCCGAATGATAGATGCCGGCATCATCGGGGAACGAGGACGAGGGCTCGTCGCATTTGAATTGCCATTCTTCCGCGACTATCTCGCGGCTCAATGCGTGAAATAGGCATCAATGAGGCAAAGGGGCTGTCCCTTTGCCTCATTGTCTATAGGTAGCGGCCGGTGATGCTTGCGGAGCAAGCTGCGATGTCGCCCGGCGTACCGGCGCAGACGATTTGCCCGCCCGCATCACCACCGCCCGGACCCATGTCGATCACATAATCGGCGTTACGGATAAGGTCGAGGTCATGCTCGATCACGATAACCGTGGCGCCCTTGGCGACAAGGCCGTCGAACACACTCAGCAACACCTGAACATCGAGCGGATGTAGTCCGATCGTGGGCTCGTCGAACACAAATACGGCATCGTCCTGCACACGACCCATCTCGCTCGCGAGCTTAAGACGCTGCGCCTCGCCGCCCGAAAGCGCCGGTGTGGGCTCGCCAAGTGTGAGATAGCCCAGGCCCAGGTCGTGCAAGGTCTGCAAGCGCGTCTGAACCTTCTTGAGTCCCAGCGTGACGTCGATAGCCTCGTCCACACTCATGTCCATGATCTGCGGCAACGTAAGTAGACTCCCGTCCTTGCCCTCGCGATGGATACGCGAAGCCGCGTCTGCATAACGCGAACCGCGACATGCTGGGCAGACGATCTCGACATCGGGCAAAAACTGTACGTCGAGCGATATCGAGCCCGTGCCGTCGCACGTAGGGCAGCGCAACGCGCCGGTGTTATAGCTAAAGGCACCCGCCTTGTAGCCAGCTGCCTTGGCCTCGGGCGTACGGGCAAAGGCACGACGCAGCTCGTCATGGATGTCGGCATAAGTCGCCACCGTCGAGCGCACGTTGGCGCCGATAGGCGTGGCGTCAATCAGGTTTGCGCGGGCAATGCCTTCGGCATCGACCCAACGCACGTGCCCCGGCAGGCGCTCGCCGGCTGCCTGCGCCTTAAGCGCCGGGATGAGCGTCTCAAGCACCAACGTCGTCTTACCCGAACCCGAAACGCCCGTCACCGCAACGAGACGGCCGCGCGGGATATCGACTTCGAGCGGTTTGACAGTATGGATGGTATCGGTTGCCATACGGATGTGGCCCTGGTCGAACATTTCGTCGTCAGTTACCTGTGGACGCAAGCGCTTGGGCTCTGCGCGCAGAAACGGAGCGATGCGGCTGCCCCGCGATTGCTCGACCTCGTCTACTGTACCGGCAGCGATCACGTTACCGCCGCCTGCTCCGGCGACGGGGCCCATCTCGACCAGATAGTCGGCTTCCGCCAGTACGCGCGTATCGTGGTCGACAACGACCACGGTGTTGCCGTCGCCTACCAGGTCGCGCATCACACCAACCAGGCCGTCGACATTTGCCGGATGCAGGCCAATCGAGGGCTCGTCCAACACATAAAGCACGCCTGTCGATCGGTTGCGCACCACGCGAGCAAGTTGCACGCGCTGGCGCTCACCCGTGGAGAGCGTGGCACCGGCGCGATCGAGTGAAAGGTAATCAAGACCCAGGTCGACCAGGCGACGGGCCGTGCCCAAAAATGAATCGCAGATATCCGCTGCCATGGGCCGCATCTCGGGCGGCAAGGATGCGGGCACCCCGCGCACCCACTCAACCGCATCACCAAGCGTCATGGCCGCGGCCTGCGCCAGATTGATACCGCGCACTTGGGGCTGGCGCGCAGCCTCGGAAAGACGCGTGCCACCACAGTCGCGGCATGGCCCCTCGCGCAAAAAGCGCGCAACGCGTTTGAGCCCCTTATCGTCCTTAACCTTGGCGAGCGCATTCTCGACGGTATAGACGGCGTTGTAATAGGTAAAGTCGAGCGGCGTGGCGCCCTCGCCGTTTTTGGGAACGTAGAGAATGTGCTTCTTAACCGCCGGACCGTGGAACACGATATCGCGCTCTTGAGGCGTGAGCTGGTTAAACGGCACGTCGGTGCGCACGCCCATCTCGCCGGCGACCTGCTTCATCAAATCCCACATGAGCGTACCCCAGGGAAGCACCGCACCTTCGTTGATGGTCTTTGACTCGTCGGGCACCAGGCTCGCCTCGTCCACCTCGCGCATGACACCGGTGCCGCCACAGGTGGGGCATGCACCGCCACTGTTAAAGGCAAGGTCCTCGGCGCTCGGAGCGTAGAACTCGCGGCCGCACGTCGGGCACGTGAGCGACAGGCCCGCAGCTACGTTGAGGCTTGGCTCCACACGCGCCCCGCAATGCGGGCACACGTGATGGGCGCAACGGCTAAAGAGCAGACGCAGGCTGTTGTTGAGCTCGGTCATAGTGCCAAAGGTGGAACGCACGCCCGGCACGCTCGGACGCTGGTGCAGCGCGAGCGCCGCCGGCACGTGCAGCACCTCGTCCACCTGGGCGTGTTCGGCCTGCGTCAGGCGACGTCGAGTATAGGTGCTAAGTGCTTCCAAGTAGCGACGCGAGCCCTCGGCATAAAGAACCCCCAGTGCCAGCGAACTCTTGCCCGAACCCGACACGCCGGCAATACCCACGAGCTTTCCCAGCGGGATATCAATATCGATGTCCTTAAGGTTATGGACACGCGCGCCACGCACCTCGATAGCCTGCGGGCTCATCTTCTGTTCCGTCACCTTTATCACCCTACTCATGCCATAAAACTCGATCGCGAATGTACACGCCCAGCATGGGCACGGTAAACCGGACGAGGCCGTATCCGGCAGCCTCGATGACGCGCTCGCGAATCAGGCTTGCGCGATATTTACTCGCCCAGCTCTGGGTGCGATCGCAACGCTCAATGATATCCGCCATGCGCGTCGGTTTGCCCTCGTCAACCGCCATGGCCTCGATAAAGAGGCGCTGTGGACTGCGCAGCCCATAATACAGGGGCGCGTCGACCGCTTCATAGAACTCGGAGACGGCATCGGCGTAGCCAGTCTCGACATCGCACACTTCAATGACCTGCGAGCCACGCCGGACAGCAGCCCGCCACATGTAATATCCCACCAGCTGAACCATATAGGGATGCCCCATGCTCTTGCGTGCCGCAAGGTCCGCCGTCTCCGCGTCAACGTAAAGACCAGCGTCTTTGACCGTCTGGATATACGAATCGCGCACCTTGGGCAAAGATATCGCCCCCAGCGTACGCTGCTGGGCACGCCGCAAAAACGTCACGCTCGGCTCTTCGAGCAGATCGTCAACCATACTGGGCAAGCCGGCGAACACCAGCGCAAGACCGCGCTGGTCGCTATCGGGCAAGCCCGTGGCATCCTGGTCTCCGAGCAACTGCTGATAGAGAACGGCAAGAGCCGCCAGTTCCTCGATAAACGCCGATTGGGCCTCGTCAATCGCAAACAGTATGCCCTTGCCTGGACCGAGCTTCTTGAGGCGCTCGTTGACCAGCCCTCGCAACGTTTCGCCCTTTGCCCGCGCCGCCTTGACCGGCATCCGGCCAAATGACGGCCCGAGCTCCATTGACGTCGCAACGGGTTTATTCGAGCGAAGCGCGTCGGCCAAGCGGTCGCATAAGCCAAGCGAAGCGGAATCGGAGACAACCGCCCATCCGCGCTCGCTGGCTAGACGTTGCAGCTCCCGTAGGAGAACCGTCTTGCCACAGCCGCGGTTTCCCGTAATGAGCATGAGCCTACCCGGTGCTCCGGCGCCGTTATCGAGTCCTTCCTCGAAATCTTCGATGACCGACTCGCGGCCGATGAGTATCGGAGGCCGCTTGCCAGCCGTGGGCTTAAAGGGATTTGGATTCATGTCGGCCTCCTCGGATTGGCAAACCCTGGTAATAGTTATACCAACTTATACCGAGTTATACCAATAGCATATGACAAAGGAGCTGTCCCTTTGTCACATGTGGCCGAAAAACTCGGCGCCTGCTGCTCGCCAGGAGCGGAAGGTGGCGGGATCGACCTTTACGTGCGCTGCGGCGGGGACGTCGTACCACTTGACGGTGTAGCCGGCGCCGTGAGAGCAAAAGACCGAGTCGGGCGTGTTGGGCAGATCGGCCTCGGGCTCATAGGCGGCCGCCTCGATGACGCGCTCGGCATCATGGCAAGCCGCATAGCCGGCGAACTCTAGATACAGATGCCCACGACCACTCGTGTAGGCAGCCACCTCCAGCGCGTAATCCTGCACCTCAGATGCCGGCACGCGACCCACAAGCTTTGCCCGGTCCCCCGCCATCGTCGGCGGCTCGTACTCGGCACCCATGCGCGTGGCATCCGAGAGCGCCCGACCCACGCACTCCCCCGGCACCTCGAGCTCAAAGCGATACCACGGCTCCAACAGCACCGCCGCGCCGGCCTCGCGCGCCTGCATCAAACCCTGGCGAATCGCGCGGTACGTGGCCTGGCGAAAGTCGCCGCCCTCGGTGTGTTTGGCATGTGCACGGCCGCCCGTGAGCGTAATGCGCACATCGGTGATGGGCGAGCCGGTCAGCACGCCCAGGTGGTCGCGCTCCATGGCGTTGGTGAGTGCCAAACGCTGCCAGTTAAGATCGAGCTCATCGGTCGAGGTCACGGTACCAAATTGCACGCCCGAACCCGCTGGCAGCGGCTCCAGGCGCAGATGCACCTCGGCATAGTGGCGCAGCGGCTCAAAGTGGCCCACGCCCTCGACCGGCTGCGAAATAGTCTCCTTATAGAGAATGCCGCCGGGCTCAAACTCGACCGTAAAGCCAAAACGATCGGCAAGCACGCGCTGTACGACCTCGAGCTGCACCGCTCCCATGAGCTGCAGATGTACTTGTTCAAGATGCGTGTTCCAGCTTACGCCGAGCATGGGGTCCTCGTCGGCAAGCTCAGCCAGCGCTTGGAACACCGTATGGACATCGTGCTCGTTCGGCAGCACCGTATAGGTGAGAACCGGCGCAATGGCAGGTGCGTCGCCCGCGGGCTCCGCACCCAGGGCATCACCCGGGCGAACGTGCGCAAGACCCGTCACGGCGCAAATACCGCCAGCAGCAACTTCTTGGGCAAGCTCATACTTCTCGCCGTTATAGATGCGCACCTGGTCGATCTTTTGCTCCCATGCCTCGGCACCGGAACGTCCGCCAATCACCTGCTTGGCATGCAGCGTGCCGCCGGTCACTTTAACCCAAGCCAAGCGCTCGCCGCGATCCCCGCGGCTGACACGATAGACGCGCGCGGCAAACTCCGGGAGCCACGCCTGTTCACGCATCAGCGCGCATATGCCATCCAGCAGCTCATCCACGCCTTGGTCTTTGAGCGCCGAGCCGGCAAAGCAGGGAAACAACTTTCGCTCTGCGACCAGCCGCGAAAGCGTGGCAGTCGAAAGCTCACCCGCCTCAAGAAACTCCTCGAGCGCCGCTTCGTCCAACGCAGCAGCGTCCTCCTGAACGGCGCCACCCGCCAGCAGTTCGTTGGCATCCAGGCACCCCTCAGAAAGACGTTGCCCAAGTTGTGCCAGCAAAACATCGCGGCCGGGATTCTCCAAATCGATCTTGTTGATAAAGATGAACGTCGGGATGTCATAGCGCGCAAGCAGGCGCCACAGGGTTTCGGTATGCCCCTGCACGCCATCGTTGGCACCCACAACCAAAATCGCGTAGTCCAGGGCGCGCAACGTGCGCTCAGCCTCGGCCGAAAAATCGACGTGGCCGGGCGCATCCACGAGCATGACGTGGGTATCACCGTGGTCGAGCACGGCCTGCGACGAGAAAATCGTAATGCCACGCTCGCGCTCGATCTCGTTCGTATCCAAATGCGAATCGCCATCGTCCACGCGGCCGCGCTTGCGAATGCGACCCGCGTTGAACAGCATGGCCTCGGCCAACGTGGTCTTGCCGGCATCGACATGCGCCAAGATTCCAACGACCGCTTGCTTCGACATGGCTCTCCTCTTATTACGAGCCCATCGCACACGGCAACGGGCGTTCACGCTCCACACTGGATGATACAATTTACGGGCCGGCGGGCGAAGCGGGCCCTATCCCCCGACCGAGCTCATCGCCCCGCGTTGCCGCGCGGCGATTTTCGTAGGTTCGCGCCTTGCGAAAGCCGGCTTGCAAATCAGCACAGCGAACGAAAATGACCCCACCTGGGCCAGTTTCGTTCGCATGAATTATTGATATGAGGCGTCGCTCTTACGCCTCGCGCAGCCAGTCAAACGCAACACGCGGCGTACCGTCCGACACATATACGATACCGGCGCGCTTAAACCCGGCCTTGGCGATGGCGCCCTGCATAGGCAGGTTATCTTGGTGCGTGTCGATACGCAGATGGTCGATACGTTCCTTGGCAAAGGCAAACATCGCAGCCGTGATACCGTGCACGGTGCCGTCGGATGCCACACGGTGCAGCACGGCGTACGGAGTGTCGCTACGCCATTGACCGTCCTCAATTACGTCATAGCATTCGTCCGGGCCCGGTAAAAAGGCAAACGTCGCCACCACGCGACCGTCGACTTCGCACACGTAGCTGCCACCAGCGGCAATATCGGCAGCCAGTTGCTCGGCCGAAGGCGTGCCCTCGGGCCACTGCGTGGCGTTGCCATGCGCGCGCATAAAGGCGCGGGCCGCGTCATAGATAGCCATGACGGCGGGAATGTCGGTATCGAGGGTTTTTCTGATCATCACGCGGCGACCTCACGTTTATTGGTATCACTTTGATTGAGCAATGATACCAACGTTTGGAGAGGGGCGCGATGCAGATGGGAAGCAAAAAGCGAGCCACCTGGTCAAAGGCCAAAAGCGAGTTTTTGGGCGCTGCCACCGGCGGCGATATGAGCTACCTGTTTGCGCGCGAAGACGAGCGCCGCGACGCCCTGAACGCCGAGCGCAATGAAGCCTGGCGCTACAAGTCGTGCGAACGCAAAAACCGTTACGATACGCGCGCCGAGGCCGAGGCAGTTATGGCCGACTGCGAAAACCGCGGGCGGCGTGGTTTGGCCTGCTACAAATGCGAATACTGCGGTGGATGGCACCTGACGTCGCACCCATGGAAATAGACGCCGCATCGGCACGGCGCTAGCGAAGCGCCGGTAATCGCACGCAAGTTACGGGCGCGGCGGCACTAACACATCGTAGCGAACGGCCTTGCCCGCAAGCTGATAGCTCGGCTTAACGCCGGCAAGCAGTGGCCCCTTCACCGGTCGCTTGATAACGACCTTGCGCGGGTGCGCCGCAAGCGCAGCTTCGACCAGCGTCTCCTCATCGGCACACGGCTGTTCCAGATGATGCAAAAGTTGGAACTTCTTTTTCACCGCCGCGCTCTTGGTGCGCTCGGGAAACATGGGGTCCAGATACACCACATCGGGAGCGGCAAGCTCGCCCTGCCCGATCAGCTCAGCTGTATGGCGAAGGCCAGCAATGCTGTCCTCGCCCGCATGTAAGCGCATACGCGACACGGCAACCGCAAGCGCCGGATCATCTGCCGCGCGATCCAAGGCATCCTTGAGGAGCGCCGCAATCACGCAATCCTGCTCATACAAATCGACCGCAAAGCCCGCGGCCGCGAGCAGCAGCGAATCCTCGCCAAAGCCTGCCGTGGCGTCAATTGCCCACGGCCGCTCGATGCCTTTTGCACGCGCAGCCTTCACCAACAGCTCTTGCTGCAGACGGCCCTGCTTGAGTCGCGGCAGCATGCGGCCAAAATCGGCACGCAGCTCCATCGTGCCGTCGGTGAGCGTGAGGCCCTCGGACGTCCCGGTCAGCTCAAGCCCCGCGGCCCGAGCAACAGAAAAGGGATCGACGACGCCCATGGGTACTCCTTAACAAGCAAAACGAATACGCGGGGCACCGTTTATGACGACGCCCAACCGTCCGCTATTGTCCCACATGTGACATGGCCCACAGCATCCCAATGCAAAGCACCGCCATCAATCCCGTGCACACGGCAGCGATCACAGAATCACCCACACGCCTTCCCAACGACCGCGGCTCACGCACTTGCCCTGCTCCGTACATCATGGCTCCTCCTTCGGTCCAGCTCTTACCATGGCCTCATCATCGCAGCGTCGCACATGAGCTGCCATCGATTTGCCTTACAGCTGGCTTTCCTTTTTGAAAGGTTGGACCGTACAGGCAAGAGACGCTTTCAAACGCATGCATCGCCGCGTTGAACTACAATGTGCTTCACCATATGTGCAGTACATTGGGTGCGCCAAGTTGGCGTACTCGTATCGAAAGGACCAGCCATGAGCTTCACTCGCAAGACTCTCAAAATCCTTGCTCTCATCTACTTTGTTTTGGGCATCGCCAGCCTCGTCACCGCCGGCGTCGGTATCGCCACGGGCGGTCTCGATTCCACGTACGGTTCGTACGCCACGCTCGCAGCGGTCGTGCTTATCGCCAAGGGTCTCGTCGACCTTGCCGCAGGCGTCGCCGGTATCAAGGGCGCCAACAAGCCTTCGCAGGTGGACGGCGCGTTTAAGCTCGGTATTGTTGCCGCGGTCGCCACGCTTGCCCAAGCGGTGCTTACGCTTCCCGCGTTTGGCGGCGACGCCATCAACTTTGGCGCCTTTGTCGTCGTGGTGTACGACCTGTTCTTTGTTCAGCAGGCACACGCCGTTAAGGCCGAGAACAAGGACCGCCTGTAAGCGCCCGCTTCTCATAACCTCTGTTTCAGCCAAGCAACTAAAAAGGGCCGATCGCGCATCTCCGCGGTCGGCCCTTTACGTTTGCCCAGATAAAACCTGCCAAAATAAATCTGTCCCTTTTTGGTAGGTTAGTGGCGGTACTCGGCGATGATGAAGTCGATGTCGGTTTGAAGGGTGTCCAAATTTGCCAGGCGTTCTTTGTCGGAAGGGCGCGTACGGTAGTAGTACGGCGTCATCTGGAACACTGCCTCGATGTCGGCCTGGGTCTGAAGCGTAATATTCGCAGACACCCGCTGCATTCCGACTAACTCGAGCTCGGTGGTCTTCGGCAGCTTCTCATCGTTAAGGTACGGCGTGTCGTAGAGCACCTCCTTAAGCCCAAAGAGATGACGGGCGCCCGGCACCACGGTGTAGAGCGAGCCCTCTGGCGCCAGCACGCGGGCAAATTCGCGCTCGTTAAAGGGAGCAAAGAGCTCGGTCACCATATCGAAGGTGCCATCGGCC
This sequence comes from uncultured Collinsella sp., assembly GCA_900548495.1. GTDB lineage: Bacteria > Actinomycetota > Coriobacteriia > Coriobacteriales > Coriobacteriaceae > Collinsella. Next base: position 20,066 of record URKT01000013.1, read on the forward strand.
ACGGGGATGTCCTTCATGTTGGCCACGAAGTAGGTCGCATCGCCGCGCTTGGCGGCAAGGCGCACCATCTCTTTGCCCAGGTCAAAGCCGTAAGCATCCACGCCCGGCACCGCACCCATGGCGCTGGTGTAGTAGCCCTCGCCACAGCAAATATCGAGCAACGTCATGGGGCAGTTCGTAGACGCGGCACGTCCAGACACCCGCTCGCGCACCAGCTCGACCATCGCATCGCGCAACGGCGCATAGTATCCGCGGTTCAGAAAGTCACGACGGCTGCGCGCCTGCGACTTGGGATCGCCCATGGAATCGCCGCTCTTGGACGAGCGTAGGAGGTATAGATAGCCCTCGCGCGCACGGTCAAACCGGTGTCCGCCCGCGCATGCAGTACCGCGCTCGTCGTCCACCAAAGGCTCATGGCAAACGGGACACAACAACATGGCAACTCCTTAGCGCGAACAACACAACGCCCACCATTGTCGCACGCCTTCCCCACCTAGTCATTGGGGACGTTCTTAAATGACTAGTTAGAAGAGATAAGGAGTGTCCCCAGCTGCCGACAGAAAAGGAACGTCCCTAAGTGCCGACTGGTTGCATTAGGAGTATCATCGTCTGCGCAAATAAGCACGAAAGAGCATGTTAGAGATTGAGAGCGCATGGCTGACACCGTATCTAAGCACATTGACATGACCACCGGCTCGCTGTGGCGCAATATTCCCCTGTTCGCCTTCCCCGTGGCCGCCACGAGCATCTTGGAGCAGCTGTCGAACCTCATCGCCACGGTCATCATCGGTAACTTCTCGGGCGACCAGGGAACCCTCGCCATGGCAGCGGTCGGCTCCAATGTTCCGCTTACCAGCCTTATGCTCAACCTGTTTATTGGCATATCGCTTGGCTCCAACGTGGTCATCGCCAACGCTATCGGCCGCAACGACCAGAACATGGTCAAACGCGCCGTCCATACCTCGATTTTAATGGCGCTCGTTGGCTTTGTCGTCATCGCACTGGGCGAGATCTTTGCCGAGCCCATGCTCGCCGCGCTCAACGTTCCCGCCGAAACCATGCCGCTCGCTTCGCTCTACCTACGCGTCTTTTTGCTCAGCATGCCCTCAATCTTGCTCTACAACTTTGAGGCCGCGATCTTCCGCTCCGTCGGCATCACCCGCATGCCGCTGCAGGCGCTTGCCGTGTCCACCGTCCTCAACATTGGCCTGGACCTCATCTTTGTCCCCGTACTTCACTGGGGCGTCGCGGGCGTCGCCATCGCCACCGCCATCGCCTACACCGTCAGCGCCGCTACGCTCTTTATCCGCCTGCTCAAGACCGACTCCGTCGTCCGCGTCACCCTACGCGACCTGGCTATCGACCCCGTCGCCCTCAAGCGCATCGTCAAGATCGGCCTGCCCGCCGGCATCCAAAGCGCCGTCTTTGCCGTCGCCAACATCATCATCCAGTCCGCCATCAACAGCCTGGGCACCGAGGTCATGGCAGCATCGAGCGCCGCCATGAGCCTGGAGTACGTGTGCTACAACCTGCTCAACAGCTTTAGCCAGGCTTGCACCACCTTTGTAGGACAAAATCACGGCGCCCGCCAGATCGACCGCTGCACCAAGACGCTCAAGGTCTGCCTGGTCGAAGGCGGTATCGTTGCACTCACCACGATCATCGTTATTGTCGGCCTAGGGCGCGAGATCTTGTCGCTCTTTAACAGCGATCCCAACATCGTCTCGATCGGCTATATCCGCGTGTGTTCGATCTTCCCGGCGTACGCCTTTAGCATGTTCTACGAAAACATGTCAGGCTACCTGCGCGGCTTTGGCATCTCGCTCACGCCCGCCCTCATCACCATGATCTGCGTCTGCGGCATCCGCTTCTATTGGGTGTTCTGCGTGTTCCCGCACTTTCGCACCTTTGCGAACATCATGATGGTCTACCCCATCAGCCTGGGCACCACGGCGTTCTTTATGGTCGTGGCGGTGCTACTCTGCCACCCGGCACGCACCTATCGTGTCACCCAAGCCAAAGCGACAGCCCGCTAAACACAGCACTCAACGCCACGCCAGTCATTAATTGACAATATGCGAGCTCATATAGTCGATAAAGCGCCTCGTGGCGATGGGCATGGTGTCCCAGCTGCGCCAGGCAGCCACCACATCGCGTGAGGGAGCATGCACGATGGGCCGCACACGAATATCGGCTTGCATGCCCTCTACAGTACGACGGTAGAGCATGCTCACGCCCAGGCCCTCCTCCACCATCGCCATGATGGTGTAGTCGTCGGTCACCTCACTCGTCACGTGCGGCGACAGCCCATGCGCCGCGAATGCATCGAGCACCAGACTCTGTTCGCCCTCATCCAACAGTACAAACGGCTCGGACGCCAGGTCGGCGAGCGTCACCTTTTCCTTTGCCGCCAGCGGATGCGCGGCCGGCAACAATGCCACCAACTCGTCGTGATAGACCACGCGCTTCTCGAGCCCAGCGGTAAATCCGCGCGCCGTAAAGCAAAAGTCAACCACGCCATCGTGCACCCATTAAGCGTTGCGCGTGTAATCGCCCTGCTTGAGGGTAAAGCGTACGCCCGGGTGCAGCGCACCAAAGTCGCGGATCACACGCGGCAGCACGGTACGACTCACGTTAGTAAACGTCGCGATGCGAATATCGGTCGACGAAAGCCCCAGCAGCTCTTGGCGCTTGCCCTCGAGCTCGACCTCGGCGGTCACAATCTGGCGCAGGTACGGCAGATATTGTTTACCGTCGCGCGTAAGCGAAACGCCCTGCTTACCACGCTCGATAAGCGTGGTGCCCAGCTCGCGCTCGAGCGCCTTGACGGCCTGGCTCACCGCGCTTTGCGTATAGCCCAGCTCGTCGGCCGCACGTTTCAGACTGCCGCGATCGACCACCATACAAACAATCTGATACCGCGATGCCATCGTGCCTCCACATCGGTGTAGCTGTAAAACGTTTTGTCAGGGCTTTTCCCACCAACATTAGCATTTCTTAATCATACTGAAGATACATTCGCTTTACTACATCCACATCTGGGAGCAGAATCCTTGTTACGAAACCGTTCCGTAACAAAAGGAGTCCCATGGATCGCAAAAAAGCAATCGCGCTCTCATTTTCCGTTCCCGTCGCATGGGGCTTTTCGTATCCCCTCATGAAGATCGGCATGGACAGCATGAACGCCACGAGCATCGTCGCGCTACGCTGCATCATCGCCTTTGTGGCCTGCCTGCTGCTCTTCCACAAACGCGCGTTCCGCATCAACCGCGACCTTATGGTTCGCGCCGCTATCATCGGCGCCATCATGGCAACCGAGCTCACCTGCATGTGCCTGGGCTCCAGCCTCACCTCTGCCTCCACTGCCGGCTTTTTGCAGAGCCTGACGGTCGTAATCGTGCCGTTTGCCAACGCCGCCCTGCTGCGTCGCGCCCCCGAGCGCAAAGTGCTCGTCGGCACCGCCATCGTCACCTGCGGTATGTTGTTGCTCTCGGGCGCAGACTTTACCAGCCTGAATCCCGGCGCGATCATCATGCTGCTCTCCGCTTTTGTCTATGCCGGCCACATCATTGTGGCGAAGCGCTTTGTCGAAGATGTCAACCCGCTTGCTCTGGGCGTTTGGCAGCTGGGCTTTGGCGGCCTGTTCTCGGGCATTGCCGCATGCGTCTTTGGCGGTTTCACACTTCCCAGTACGCCCAGCGAGATCGTCGTTGTCGTTGCCCTCGCACTCATCTGCTCTGCCTATGGCTTTATCACCCAGACGCTCGTGCAGCCCCACGTGCCCGCCGAGACCACCGGCTTCGCCTTCTCGCTCGAGCCGGTCTGCTCCGCTGTCTTCTCGTTCTTCCTGGTCGGCGAGGTCCTGAGCCCCATCGCCTTCCTGGGTGCAGCTCTCATCCTCACCGGCGTCATGGTGGCAACCGTCGAGCTTCCGCGCCTTCGCGCGCATGGACAGGCTCGCATGGCAGGAGCGCCCGAGCACGTCTCGTAGACCCCGCTCTTCATACAGCCGTGGCATAAAGGCAACCGGTGCGCCTTTACAATAGATGCAAACAGAGCATCTGACGTAAAGGAGCCCCATGGACGCCGCAACCCGCGACCGCAACATAGCAACTTGGTTGGGCGATGCGCCGCAGCCGGTACGTGACACCACGAACCAGCTGCTCGAGCGCATCGCCCTTTTGCGTACCGAGCAGACCATCTACCCGGCACAAGACGACATCCTCAACGCCCTCGCCTGCACACCGGCCGACCAGGTCAAGGTTGTCATCTTGGGTCAAGACCCCTATCACGGACCCAACCAGGCAATGGGGCTGTCGTTCTCGGTCCCCGCGACGCAAACCAAGTTGCCGCCGAGCCTGCGCAACATCTATAAGGAACTCCAAGCCGATCTGGGTTGCCCCATTCCCGCCACAGGAGATCTAACGCCATGGGCACAACAGGGCGTCCTGCTTCTCAACACCACGCTCACCGTGCGCGAGCATGCCGCGAACTCGCATGCCAAACTGGGCTGGAGCACGCTCACCGACTACGTTATCGAACGCTGCTGCCAGCTGCCCCAGCCGGTAGTCTTCTTGGCATGGGGTCGCTTTGCCCAGCAGATGGTCGAAGGTAAGCTCGTCGCAACTGGTGCGGGCAAGGCAACCGGCAAGTTCTGCCTGGCATCCACGCACCCCTCGCCGCTTTCGGCCAACCGTGCCACGGCAGAACTCCCCGCCTTTATGGGATCGCGCCCCTTCTCGGCAGCCAATCGGCTACTCGAACAGCACGGCTCGGCCCCCGTCAACTGGACTTGCCTCGGCTAAAAATCGATACATCAAAAAACGCGCCCGACGGCGATCTTGCCATCGGGCGCGTTTCCTATTCGGGCCAAATAAATTGTGTGCGGCCGGCCTCGCCGCCATCGATCAGCAGGCTCTGCCCAGTCATAAACCGGTTGGTCACGCCCACAAAATAGATCCACTCGGCGATCTCTTGGGCGGTTGCCCAGCGTTTAAGCGGCGTGAGCTCCATAATCTGGCTCCACAGGTGTTCGTCTTCCATCACGCAACGGTTGAGCGGCGTGATAACGCCACCAGGGTCCACACTGTTGGCGATGGCCTGCGGCGCCAGACGGTTTGCAAGGTTCTTGGTGTAGGCGATAACGCCGCCCTTGCTGGCGGCATAGGCGGGAAACTCCGATCCAGTATGCCCGCTCGCCGACCCCACATTGACCACGGATTTGATAGCCGGCGCAGGCTTGGCGGCGAGCCCCTCCCCCACAAAGGCGTAGCGCTCGGTCACGTTGATGGTGCCACACAGGTTGGCGGCGATGTCGTCGGCCGAATCCTGCGTACCGGCGACGTTCACGATTACCTGAGGCTCAAGGTCGCTTGGAAACGAGTCCGGCTCGCGGACATCAACGATCAGATGACGGTAGCGCTCGTGTTCGACCGCCGCCGGCAAAAGATCAAAGCCCACGACCTCGTGGCCCTCGTCCAAAAAACTCTGCACGCACGCGGCTCCGATACCGCCCGAAGCGCCCGTGATCAAAACCCGCATACTTGCTCCTTAGGCGGTTGCGTGGCGCTCGAGGTACTCGGATCCCACATTCTCGCGCTCCCAGCCGCGCACGACCTTGTAGCCCACGGGGCTCAGGAAGACCTCGCACAGCAGCTCGGCAACAGCGCCGGTCAGCGAGCACATGAGGACCTGCACCCAGGTCCAACCAAAGAACGTGTGGCTCACCACGATGGCGAAGACCAGGTTGTCGATAAACTGGCCAACACCCGTGGACACATAGGAACGGAAGGCAAAGCTCGCAAAGTTATTCTTCTTGAGCATACGGCCGAGCGACTGGTTGAGCGTGGAGTTAACCACGGCAGAAACGAGCATTGCCAGCGAAGAGCCCAGTACCACGTACCAGGTGCCGCCGATGGTGGCGTTAAGGGCGGTGTTGACCTCGATCATGCCCGTGTCGTAGTAGGCGCCCCACATGCCGGGCGTGAGCGAGCATGCCCAAAAGCACAGGCTCACGGCCAGGTTGACCAGCAGCGCGAGGATAGAGATTTTGATGGATGCCTTGGCGCCAAAGCGCTTGCAGATCATGTCCTGGCACAAAAACGAAACCCAGCTCACCACAAAGCCGCAATCGAGCGCCAGATACGGCAGGCTGATAAGCTCCTTGTTGGCCAGCAGGTTCATCATGATGACGCTCACGAAAAACAGCGAAACCGTTGCCGCGGGAATGCTCCGCAACAGGACCTTGTAGTCCTCCATGACCTTCTTGATCATTATGTACTCCTTTGGTTTTAGGTTTAACGAGCAGGATATCGGACCCGAACTGCTCGGACGCCCCGGTCTTGAGACGACGGTGGGTATGATAGCCGCTCGCGCGGCATAAGGCAAACAAACGGCGCGGCAGCCCCACAGGACCACCGCGCCAATGCGTTAAAAGGCTACGTTGCCAAACTCCGACAGGATCAGGTCGGGGTTGTGGTCGGTTGCCCAATCCACGTTCCACGGGCTCGTGAACAGCAGCAGCTTACCGCCGCGCATGTCCTCGACACGCAGCGTGTCGCGCGTGAGCGAAAGGCCCGGGATATCGATAGTGTCGGGGTCGTTCTGGATCCAGCGGATGTCCGTATAGGGCAGCGGCTGGCGACGAACCTCAACACGGTACTCGGCCTTGAGACGACGCTCGAGTACCTCAAACTGCAGCACGCCGACCACGCCCACGATGACGCTCTCCATGCCGGCACCCAGTTCGCGGAAGATCTGGATGGCGCCCTCCTGGGCAAGTTCCTCCATACCCTTGACGAACTGCTTGCGCTTGAGCGTATCGACCTGCGTAATGCGAGCGAACATCTCGGGGGCAAACGTCGGGATCTGCGGATACTGCACGTGGCGCTTGCCGGAGCACACGGTGTCGCCGATGCTAAAGATACCCGGATCGAACAGGCCCACGATATCGCCCGCGTACGCCTCGTCCACGATGGCGCGGTCATCGGCCATCATCGACGTGCCCGTGGCAAGTTTAAGCTTGCGGTTGCCCTGCACGTGGAAGGCGTCCATGCCGCGCTCGAACTTACCCGAGCAAATGCGCACAAAGGCGATGCGGTCGCGGTGGTTCTTGTCCATGTTGGCCTGGATCTTAAACACAAAGCCGCTAAAGTCGTCGCGGCAGGGATCGACCGGTTCGCTGGTGAGCGTATCGGTATAAGCACGCGGCGTCGGGGCCAGACGCAGGAACTCCTTGAGGAAGGGCTCCACGCCGAAGTTGGTGAGCGCCGAGCCAAAGAACGCCGGGCTCAGCTTGCCGCAGGCCACGGCATCCAAGTCGAGCTCGTCGCCGGCACCATCGAGCAGCTCGATGTCATCCATCAGGTTCTTATGGTTCTCCTCGCCGATGAGCCCATCCATGGCAGGGTCGCCCAGCTCGGCCTCGACCTCGGCGACCTTCTTGGTGGCGTTGGCGTGACCGTCGCCCTCAAAGGCGATAACGCGACGGGTCTGACGGTCGAACACGCCGCGGAAGTTGCGGCCACTGCCGATTGGCCAGTTCATGGGATACGTATTGATACCCAGGACGTTCTCGATCTCTTCCATGAGCTCAAACGGATCGCGAGCCTCGTGGTCGAGCTTGTTCACAAAGGTGAAGATGGGGATGTGACGCAGTGTGCAGACCTTAAAGAGCTTTTTGGTCTGGGCCTCGACGCCCTTGGCGCCGTCGATGACCATGACCGCGGCGTCGGCGGCCATAAGGGTACGGTAGGTATCCTCCGAGAAGTCCTGGTGGCCGGGGGTATCGAGAATGTTGACACAGGCGCCGTTATAGGTGAACTGCAGCACCGAGGAGGTGACGGAGATGCCGCGCTCCTTCTCGATGTCCATCCAGTCCGAGACAGCATGCTTGGCCGAGCTCTTGCCCTTGACCGAGCCGGCAGTCTGGATGCTGCCGGTATAGAGCAGCAGCTTCTCGGTAAGCGTGGTCTTACCGGCGTCCGGGTGGCTGATGATCGCAAATGTGCGGCGCGACGAGATTTCATCCGACAGGCTTGCCATGCGGATCCTTTCTTGCATTAAGTGCATTACGTCGATGTAACCGTACTATTGTAGCCGCGAAATCTCGGCATAGGGCACCTATCAGGACAAATTCATCAGTTGGGGCCTAGGGTAGCAGTCGATGGCGACACTCCGCAGCAGTTTGTCTCGATCTGTAACATCTAGACGGTTTTTGAACCTCTTCCTGTTACAGATTTAGACAAACAGGTGGACGTCCCAGAAAGATCTTGATCTGTAACATCTAGCCACTCAAAACGGGTCCATCTGTTACAGATTGAGATATAAGGATAGACGGGTGGCCAATGTCTCGATCTGTAACATCTAGCAGCCAAAATCTTCCCCAGTTGTTACAGATTTAGACAAACAGGTGGGGCCCGCCAGCAAAATCTCAATCTGTAACAGGTAGCCGTCCAAATCGGTTCCAGATGTTACAGATTGAGATGAATGAACGAGCGGACAATCCGTATTTACCTCTTGCATAACTGTGCATAGTGTATATATACTGTGCTTACCGGTTATATACACGTGTAGCCCAACAGCTAAGGAGCCGCTGTGGACATCATCCTATCCAATTCGAGCGACAAGCCCATCTACGAGCAAATAGCCTCGCAGGTCAAAGCTCAGATCCTTTCGGGCGCACTCACTGCGGGAGCCAAACTCCCCAGCATCCGTGCACTCGCGAGCGATCTTGGCGTGAGCGTCATCACCACCAAGCGCGCCTACGCCGACCTGGAGCAGCTCGGGTTTATCTGCACCGTGCAGGGCAAGGGCTGCTTTGTCGCCGAGGGCAACCAAGAACTCTTTCGCAAGCAGCTCTGCCATATCGAAGAGCTGCTTGCGAAAGCGGCAAGCCAAGCCGAAGCCTTGGGCGTCACGCGCGACAAGCTGCACGAAATGCTCGACCTGGTAGCCCCCGAAACCATGCAGTAGCCATCTGCAAGAAAGGCTATACCATGCAAAACTTGCTTGAACTCAAAGGCATCTCACGCACTGTAAGCGACCGCTTTTCGCTGCGCGACGTCACGCTTGCCGTGGAGCCTGGCCAGATCGTCGGCTTTGTTGGTGCCAACGGTGCTGGCAAAACAACGACGATTCGAGCTACTCTCGGGCTTATAAAGCTCGATGCAGGCGAAGTGTACCTGTTTGGGCAGCACTGTGGCGCCGACGCGCCCGATGAGTCGCAACGCCATCTACGCTCCCGCGTCGGTCTTGTCCTGGACACGTGCCCCTTCCCCTCCACGCTCAAGGTGGGCCAGATCGAGTCGCTCGTAGGCCCGGCGTACCCCACGTGGGACCGCGAAACGTTCGCCGGATTCATCAACCGATTTGGCCTCGATCCCAAGACAAAGGTCAAGGACCTCTCCCGCGGCATGGGTATGAAGCTGCAGCTCGCCTGCGCGCTCAGCCACAATGCCAAGCTGCTCGTTTTGGACGAAGCCACCGCGGGCCTCGATCCCATGGCACGCGAGGAACTGCTCGATGTTCTGCTCGCCTTTGTCGCCGACGGCCAGCGCAGCGTGCTGCTCTCGAGCCACATTACGTCTGATCTCGATCGTGCTGCCGACCGCGTCATCTGCATCGATAACGGCTCGATTGTGTTTGACCTGCCACGCGAGGACATTACCGACCGCGCCGGCATCGCCCACTGCACCCAGGCACAGGCCGCCGAGCTCATGGCTTGCGTCGAAGGCACCCGCGCCGCCCGCCACGCCTACAGCGTGGACGTGCTCGTGCCCAACCACCGCGAAGTGCTCGAGGCCTTCCCCGAGATTCCCTGCGATCGGGCAACCACTGAAGACTATCTTCGCTTCATGCTGAAAGGGGCTTTGAAATGAAACGCGCCATTATGTCCGAGCTTGCCATCGTTCGCACGCTCGTCCCGAGCATCGCAGGTGTCGGCCTGTTCATCTTCGTCGTGCTGACCGCCGTCAGGGCATCGAATGGTGATTCCGATATGAGCGCCGCCGGCGCCTTCGCGATCAGTGCCATGTCGCCCATCATGGCCATGACGTCGCTGGCCGGGCTCGACAACCAAAACGGATGGGAGCGCTATCGGGCAACGCTGCCCATCTCACGCAAAGACATCGTCAGCGCACGCTACCTGTGCATCACTATTTTCTCGGTCATCATGACGTGCGCGGCCGTGCTGTTGAGTATCGTCGCCATCCCGATCTTAAACAGCGTGGGTATCCCCTCCACGGGAGAGACCGTCTTTGAGACCGCAATCGCCTCGGCAATATCGATGCTTTTCTCCCTCATGGCGGTGTTTTTGGTACTGTCTCTGTTCTTTCGATTTGAACACATGAAGGCGCAACGCCTATCCGTTGGTCTATACGCCCTATACATGTGCCTTATCATGGTCACGCTAAACTCATTCAACCCCATCAGCAACCAGCTCATGTCGATGATTGCCGGGGCGAATCCCGATCCTTCCGTTCTTGGCTTCCTGTGCGCAGGAATTGCCGCGCTGGCAACGGTCGTCCTTGGCGCTGTCAGCTGCGCCATCAGCACCAAGGTCTACCGGGCACGCAACCTATAGGCAAGCGCGGTATCATTGGACATGCGCCATAGATCTGGCGTGGTCTTTTTTGAGGAGGCGCTCAACCCGTGTCGTGGGTCGCAGCAGCATTTGTGTCGGCTTTCTTTGCCGGCGTCACATCTGTCCTGGCCAAATGCGGCATCAAGCAGACCGACTCCGATGTCGCGACGGCCATTCGCACCTGCGTGGTGCTCGTTTTCGCCTGGGCAATGGCGGGCATTTCTGGATCCATTGGAACCATCGGCAGCATCGAACCCAGATCCTGGCTCTTTCTCGTCCTCTCGGGACTCGCTACCGGTGCTTCATGGATCTGTTACTTTAAGGCGTTGGGCATCGGAGACGTCAATAAGGTCGTACCGGTCGACAAGATGAGCACCGTACTCGCCGCACTGATCGCCATCGTACTTTTTGGCGAGACGAGCAACCTTGCGGTTAAGCTCGTGGGAACCGCTGTCATCACCCTCGGCACGTTTTTAATGATCGAGAAGAAGCAGCCTGCCGGACCCGAGCAGCAGCAAGACCGGAGCTGGCTCGCTTACGCCCTCGGCGCCGCCGTGTTCGCGGCGCTCACGTCCATCCTTGCCAAGGCTGGCATCGAAGGCGTCGAATCCAACCTGGCCACGGCAATCCGTACCTGTGTGGTACTGGTTATGGCATGGGCAATCGTGGCAGCTAAAGGCAAGATGGGCCAAGCCGTGCGCGTAGACCGCTACGAACTCGTATTTCTCGCGGCATCGGGCATTGCGACTGGCGCATCGTGGCTGCTATGCTACTACGCCATCGCCACAGGCCAGGTGAGCGTCGTGGTGCAGATCGACAAACTATCGATTGTCGTATCGATACTATTTGCGCACTTGGCATTCAACGAAAAACTCTCACGGCGCAGCGCCATCGGTCTCGCCCTCATCGTACTGGGCACCGCCGCGCTCGCAGTTTGGAAGTAGCGCGGCCAGCAGCCGCTACATCCTCACACCTGGCTTGGGATGCCTGTACTGACCGTGGGATGCCGTGCGTTTACCGTGCGAGATGGCAAATTTGGGACAACAGTGCAGGCAACGAAGGCAGGCTGCGCACTCCGGCCTGTCTCTTATACACATCTCCGAGCCCACGAGACATGCGCAGAT
>URKT01000014.1 GCA_900548495.1 uncultured Collinsella sp.
GATGTGTATAAGAGACAGACATTAAGTGGCCTTCGGCTCGTGCGGAATCTACGGAAAACTCGCCCTGCCCCTCCCGGCCGGAGCTACGTTGCCTTTGCTGCGAATCCTCGTGTCCGTTGAGCGACGCGCCCCACTCATAATGCTTGGGTCGGTGGGCTGATGATTTTGGGTCCCGTTGGGCTACAGGGTTGAAACGAAGTTGGACAGGCGGCTGAGGCCTTCGTCCAGATCTTGGTCGGAGACGCAGTAGCTTAGGCGGATGTGGCCTTCGGTGCCGAAGCAGTTTCCGGGGACTAGGGCTACGTTGGCCTCTTTGATGGCTTTGATGCAGAAGTCTTCGCTGGTTAGGCCGAATTGTTTGATGCTCGGGAAAGTGTAGAAGGCTCCTGCGGGTTCTACTACGTCGAGGCCCATGGCGTCTAAGGCTGCGAGCACGCGTTCGCGGCGGGCTCGGTAGACATTGAGCATGGGGGCTGGGTCGACGGTCAGGGCTCGCGCTGCGGCGTCCATCTCAAAGGAGACGGCGCTCGATACTAGGTATTGGTGGGCTTTTGCGATCTCGGCGATGACGGGGGCTGCCGCTGCGAGCCAGCCCAAGCGCCAGCCGGTCATGGCCCAGGGCTTGGAGAAGCTCTCGATAACCACCGTCTGATCGCGAAGCTCCGGGTGGCGCTGGGCAAAGCGCTCATAGCCATCCACATAGACCAGACGGTTGTACACATCGTCGCAGACCACGTAGATGCCCGCCCGCTTCGCCACGCGCGCCACGGCGTCGAGCGATGCCGCGTTGAGGATGCAGCCCGTGGGATTGTTGGGCGAACAGATGACGATGGCCTTGGTCGCCGGTGTCACGCAAGCACGAAGTGCGTCTTCATCAATCTGGAATTGCGCAGGCTCCGTATCCAAAAAGACCGCTTTGGCGTGGTTGGCCACGACGATGCTCTCGTACAGGCCAAAGGCCGGCGTGGGGATGATGACCTCGTCGCCGGGGTTGAGCATAGCCATGAATGCTGCCGACAGGGCCTCGGTCGCGCCGTTGGTCAGGATGACCTCGTCGGCCGAAAACGCCAGGTCCGCGTCCCCCATATATTTGGACAGTGCCTCGCGCAGGGCGGGACGGCCGTTGTTGGGCGGATAGTGCGTGTCGCCGCGGTCGAGCGAGGCCGTCACCTCGGCGCTAATCACATCGGGCGTGGGAAAATCGGGCTCGCCAAGCGCAAGTGCGATGCACCCCGGGTGCTGGGCGGCGAGCGCATTGATCCGACGGATGCCGGAGGGCTTGAGCGTGGCAAGCGAGGTATTCATGGGCAGACGCATGGCGTTCCTTTCGTAAGGGTTGCACTAGGATAGCGCGGCGGAGCGCCACCAGACGGTGTAACCTAAACGGAAACCAACCGGAAAGGAGGCGGCATGGAGACGACCGCACGCGGCGATGTACCAAAAACGTTGCAAACCATTGCGTATATCAGCATTCCCAATAGCGCCGATCTTGAGTTTTTGCTCTGGGACCTGCAGGATGCCATCGCCGCCTATGCTCAGCTTTCTGGCGCCGTGCTCCCCCGCCCGATCGATTTGGAGGCGGATGATGCCGACGGCGTTGCCGATGGCATCGTACTGGCCATTGAAGATGTGGCTGACGATGAGACGTTGACAGCTATCGAGCAGGCTCTTGAGCGCTTTGGCGGTACGGGAACGCGTGTCTATGCCGCGATTCGAGCCGCGCAAGAGGGCGCTGAGCAGGCGCGTGGGACCGCCGTTCGTCTGTACAAGGCATGCGAGCGCCATGACCAATTGTGGTGCGGCGGAGTTGTCATCTGTGCCGGTGGCGGCATCGCAGCGCTTCACCATTCCCCACGCATGGGTCTCTTACGCCGGCCTTTTTCGGAAGCGATGGATAAGCTCGTAGGCGCCGTTCGCATAGGCTGCTCCATTGAACATGCGCAGCTGCTTGGCGGCGGCGATGCCGGTAGTGTCGACGTCGACGGCATGGTGCGCGTCAAGCCTGCCGTGCCCGCACCAATCTGGCGCGCCATCATCAAACGCCTCGGCACCCATGCTCAATCAAGTATCTAAATTAGAGAGCTGCCCAGTCAACGGCCTCGCGCCAGCGCTCGACAAGGCGTTCCAGGCGCCATGCCGCATTGGCGGGACTTGTCGACGGCAGAACGATGGCCGGCAGCCCCGTGCGCTCTTGCAGGTAGTGCTTGTAGAGCCGCCCTGCCGTGCCGCCGTTACAGACAACGACCTCGATAGGAGCTGCACCGGTAATACGCTCGGCATGCGCCGGAACGACGTTTTTGATGCTCGCGTCGCTTGAGCCCTTAATGTCGCAGCTCTCGATCACATCCCACAGGGCCACGCCGCCGTTCAGCAGCATGGCCCGCTTGGCGGCAATGGAGGCATCGAGCGTCGCGGGCTCACCGCTTGCCAAAGGATCGCCCTCGTTGGGCGGCACAGGCATACCGAGGCACGTGGCCATCACACGCCAAAAGCGATTCTGAGGGTTGCCGTAATAAAAGGCATTGGCGCGCGAAAGCACCGAGGGAAACGACCCGAGCACCAAAACGCGCGAGTGCTCGTCAAACACGGGCTCAAACCCATGCTCAATATGTTGATAGCCCTCGTCAGATACGGCCATGGGCTAGGCTCTCAACAGATAGCGCACCTCGTAGGATGCAAGCTCAAGGGTACCCGTCAGCTCGACCGTGGGCGCATCGTCGGCAAGCAGGTCGACGAAGGACCCGTTGAGCTCGCCGGCGCCAAAGGTGTAAGGCTCACCCACGGCATTCACCGCCACGAGTACCGTCGCGCCGTCACAGGCGCGCTCGAACAGCAGCTGCTTGTTCTGGATCACCACGTTGCGATAGGCACCGTAGTTGAGAGCACGGGCAGCCGCGTCGTCGGCCGAGCGAAGGTGCGCAAGCTGCGTGATGAACGCCGTCAGCTCGTTGGGCGCAGGCTCATTGAGCGCAGGTCGCAGCGCCCAGTCGCCATCGGGGCCACCCTTTTCGCCGGCAATTCCCCACTCGCTGCCATAGTAGACGCACGGGATGCCCGGCATGCCAAAGAGCATGCCGTAGGCGGGACGCAGACACGACTTGTCGGTGAGGATACTTGCCAGGCGCGGCACATCGTGGTTGTCGACAAACGACAGCAGATGTTTGCCGCGGTAGATGCACCACGGATCGCCGCCAAACTGGCGGTGCAGCGAATGGGCGATCTCGAACATGTTGACCGAGTTAAAGCTGGAGTACAGGCCCTTGTAGCACTCGTAGTTGGTGCAGGAGTCGAGCATCTCGTCGTTGACGATTTGGTTGTAGTCGCCGTGGAGCGTCTCGCCGATCAGCACAAAGTCGGGCTTGAGCTCACGGGTAAAGACGTGCAGGCGGCGCATAAAGTCGCGGTCGAGCATATAGGCAACGTCCAGGCGCAGGCCGTCGACGCCAAAGACCTCGGCCCAGCGGCGCACGGACTCGAGCAGGTAATCGACCACGGCAGGGTTTTGCAAGTTGAGCTTCACGAGCTCAAAATGGCCTTCCCAGCCCTCGTACCAAAAGCCATCGCCATAGCAGGAATCGCCGTCAAAGCTAATGTGGAACCAGTCCTTGTACGGCGAGTCCCACTTGCGCTCCTGCACATCGCGGAAGGCCCAAAAACCGCGGCCGACGTGGTTGAAGACGGCATCGAACACCACGCGGATGCCATGGGCATGCAGCGTGTCGCATACGGCGGCAAAGTCGGCGTCCCCACCCAGGCGACGGTCGATATGGCGCAGGCTGCGTGTATCGTAGCCGTGGCTATCAGATTCGAGCGGTGGGTTGATAAGCACAGCGCCAACGCCGAGTTCCTGCATGTAGTCGGCCCATTGGGCGACCTTCATGATAGGAGCATCGGGGTTGGGCGCGGCGTTGGCAGCCTGGGCGAGCTCATCCTCGGCAACGGGCGCGGCGTTTTCGCGCGGAGCCCCGCAAAAGCCCAGCGGATAGATCTGATAGAACGTCGTCTCGTATGCCCACATAACAGCCTCCCGGTAAGCTCAACACAACGACATCCATTGTATGCCCAGCTTGTATCCTCTCCCCCAAAATAAGTTGCGGTGGAATAGTTCCTGCTTGGACCTTCAGAGGCCTTAAACAGGAACTATTCCACCGCAACTGATGAGGAAACGTGATTAGGCGACAGACTTTGCGCGGCGTATGGCCGGGAACATCACCGTGATGGCAAGGATGACGCCCACGACGGCAATCGACCCGCCCGCGAAGCCGATCCAGGCGATACCGGGACCCGAAACCACGGCTCCGCCGATCGCGGTACCCGTGCCGATACCGAGGTTGAACAGGCCCGAGAAGATCGACATGGCGACGGCCGACGAATCTGCCGGCGTGTGCTTGATGAGCTCGGCCTGAAACGCCACGTTAAAGGCCGTGGCGCAGCAACCCCACAGTGCGCAGACGGCAAGCACTGTCACGAGCGACGATGCGGCCGGCCCCATGAGCAGCAGGGCCACCGGCACGCCGGAGAGCGTGATAGCCAAGAACGGGAAGCGATGCCCATCGAACAGGCGGCCGAACAGCCAGCTTCCGAGCAGACCGGAGCAGCCGAACGCCGTCAGCGTCATGGTGATAGCGTTTGCGTCGACATGGGCGACCTGAGCCAGGAAAGGCTCGATATAGCTGTAGCTTGCGTAATAGCCGGTCGCCATGAAGACCGTGACTGCGTAGAGCGCGATGAGGAGCGGGTTCTTGAGCAGCTCGGGCAGCTGTTTGACGGTAAAGCGCTCACCCGCCGGCATGGCCGGGAACACCGCTGCCTGGTAGACGGCCGCGATGGCTGAGAGGCCCCCGACCACGGCAAACGTCATGCGCCAGCCCACGGCCAAGCCAATGGCGCGACCGAGAGGCAGGCCAAAGATCTGCGCGATGGACGAGCCCGTAGCAATCATGCTGATGGCGAGCGCGCCGTGGCGAGTGTCGACCAGGCGCGAGGCCATAATCGAGGCGACTGACCAGAACACGGCATGTGCGCAAGCGACCACCAGGCGCGCGCAGACCAGGATGGGATAGGTCGGCGCCACAGCGGACAGGAACTGACCGAGCGAGAACACGGCAAGCACACCCAGCAGCATCCGCTTAAACTCGAAACGCGAAGCGAACACCATGAGCGGCAACGACAGCAGCATGACGCCCCAGGCATAGACCGAGATCATGATGCCCGCCTGGGCCTCGGTGAGCGAGAACGACGCGGCGATATCAGTCAAAAGGCCGATGGGCATAAACTCCGACGTGTTGAACACGAACGCACAGCAGGTGAGCCCGACGAGTGGGAGCCACTGCCTGAGCGTGATGCCGTCTTGCCTTGCCTGACTCATATATAACGTCTCCAATCATTTTGAGCGGAGGCGATTATATAGCAACGGCCCCGCATCCGTCAGCAACAGATGCGGGGCCGAAAACAATTCGATACACAGAGGTTGCGCCGTCAATAAATAACTAAGCCAACCCCAGCACTATGCCCGCCGAATGCACGATAAACGCCACGATCCAGGCGACCGCCACCTGAAACGCGAACACCGCTACGGCGTAGCGTCCGCCCAGCTCGCTCTTAACGGCACCGATGGCTGCCACGCACGGCGGATACAGCAGCGTAAAGACCAGGAACACGTAGGCGGTAAACGGCGAAAACATGGTCGACAGCGCCGCGGGCGAGGTTGCGCCCAAAAGCACGGTGAGGGTCGAAATGACGCTCTCCTTGGCAATAAGTCCGGTGACGAGCGCCGTGGATGCACGCCAGTCGCCAAAGCCAAGCGGCGCCAACGCCGGCGCGATGATGCTGCCGAGGCCCGCAAGCAGGCTTTGCGACTGATCGGCGACCACATTAAAGCGGATATCGAACGTCTGAAGGAACCAGATGACCACAGTCGCGGCAAAGATAATGGTAAAGGCCTTGGTAATAAAGTCTTTGGCCTTATCCCATGCCAGCATCACTGTCGTCTTGATGCTCGGCAGGCGGTAATTGGGAAGCTCCATGATAAATGGCACCGGATCGCCCTTAAATGCCGTGCGGTTGAGCACCAAAGCCGCAATGCAGCCGACCACGATACCGATCAGATAGAGCGAGACCATGGCGGGAACCGTCGCCTGTGGGAAAAACGCCCCGCACAGCAGACCGTAGACCGGCAACTTGGCCGAGCAGCTCATGAACGGCGTGAGCATGACCGTCATCTTGCGGTCGTGCTCGGATGGGAGCGTACGGGTCGACATGATAGCCGGCACGGTGCAGCCAAAACCGACGAGCATGGGCACAAAGCTGCGGCCCGACAGGCCAAAGCGACGCAGCACCTTATCCATGACAAAGGCAACACGCGCCATGTAGCCCGAGTCCTCCAGAATGGAGAGGAACAAAAAGAGCACGACGATAATCGGCAGGAAGGTCAACACACTGCCCACACCCGTAAGCACACCGTCGACAGCCAGCGAGCGCACCACGTCGTTGGTGCCGAACGCCTTGAGGCCCGCATCGGCCGAGGCGATGACGGCAGCGATGCCGTCCTCCATGAGTCCCTGCAACGCCGCGCCAATCACGCCAAACGTCAGCCAAAAGACGAGGCCCATGATCACCAGGAACGCCGGAATGGCTGTGTAACGACCTGTCAGGATGCGGTCGATCTTGACGGAGCGCACGTGCTCGCGGCTCTCGTGCGGCTTGACGACGCAACGCCCACACACGTCGCCGATAAAGCTAAAGCGCATATCGGCCAGCGCGGACAGGCGGTCGGTGCCGGCCTCGCCCTCCATCTGGGTAATGATGTGCTCGATGGCGTCGAGCTCGTTGCGATCCAGGTGAAGCGCCTCGGTCACCAGCTCGTCGCCCTCAACCAGCTTGGTCGCCGCAAAACGCACGGGAATGTGCGCCGTCGCGGCATGGTCCTCGATAAGGTTGGCGATGCCGTGGATGCAGCGATGCAGTGCGCCGCCGTCTGGGCCATCAGGTGCGCAGAAGTCCAGGCGGCCGGGACGCTCGCGGAAACGCGCCACATGCAAGGCATGGTCCACCAGCTCGCCGATACCCTCGTTGCGGGCAGCACTAATGGGAACAACGGGCACGCCCAACAGACTCTCGAGCAGGTTGACGTCCACGGCGCCGCCGTTGGCGGTCACCTCGTCCATCATGTTGAGCGCGATGACCATAGGACGGTCGAGCTCCATGAGCTGCAGTGTCAGGTACAGATTACGCTCGATGTTGGTAGCGTCAATGATGTCGATGATGGCGTCCGGACGCTCGTCGAGGATGAACTGACGGCTCACGACCTCTTCGCCTGTGTACGGCGACAGGGAGTAAATGCCAGGCAGGTCGGTAACGCTCGCCTCGGGATGGTTACGGATGGTGCCATCTTTGCGGTCGACCGTCACGCCGGGAAAGTTACCGACGTGCTGGTTGGAGCCCGTCAGCTGGTTGAATAACGTGGTCTTGCCGCAGTTTTGGTTGCCGGCGAGGGCAAAGTGCAGCGGCGCGCCCTCGGGCACGGCCGTCTTTGCCGCACGGGGCGAATACGTCCCCTCGCCCAGGGCCGGATGCTCCGTCGTGCCGATTGCGGCGTTAGCGCGCGGACCCGTATCGGTGTCGTGAATACCCACGAGCTCGATGCGAGCGGCATCGTCCTTGCGCAGTGTCAACTCGTAGCCACGCAGGCGGATCTCGAGCGGATCGCCCATGGGGGCGTACTTCATCATGGTGACTTCGGTGCCCGGCGTTAGACCCATGTCCAAAATATGCTGTCGGAGTGCCTGATCGTCCGATGCCACCGATGCGACAACGGCGTCCTTTCCAATCTCGAGTGTATCGAGCTTCACGTCCGTGTTCCTCCCCCGGCGCCCGCAGGGCGTTGTATTTATGTTCACCATGGCTAACCGTTTGCCATGGCTAACCAATTTTAAACTTACATGATAGCGTGAACACACAACGACGTTCAATCGACAGATTGCTGCAAGGAACGTCCCCAAGTGCCGGCACAAAAGGAACGTCCCCGAGTGCCAAGTGCCGCAAGAGTGTCCCTTTCGACTAGTCGCTTAAGAACGTCCCCAATGACTACCTACGCCAAGCCCTTGACAGCTAGGACGATGCCGATGTCTTGGAACCGACAGCGAAAGCCCGCCAGGGCGAGCAAGGTGCCTTGAAACGAGGCGGCATTGACCTTCTGGTCATGCCGCCGAAGTTGAAAGGCAGATTGCCGCCCTGGCGGGCTTGCAGCGTCAAGTGGTTACGGCGTTTGGTAAAACGCCGTAACTAAAACCCGTGGCGCTCGAGGAAGCGGAAGGCCAGGCGGATCCAGGGACGGACGGAAACCTGCTTGTCCTCGTTATCGACCGCGGTGTTGGCGTTGCCGAGCGAAAGCCCGTGACCACCTTGGTCAAAGACGTGCATCTCGCAAGCGACGCCCTCCTCGGCCATGCGCTGCGCAAACGGATAGACCTGCGCGATCGGCGCCGTCTTGTCGTCGGACACGCCCCACACAAAGGTCGGCGGCATCTGACGCGAAACATGCGTGGTGGGGCAGATGTCGGCCAGGTGCTCGTCGGTCGCCTCACCGCCCGTCACCATCGACAGATAGTCGTTGAGCAAATCGCGCCCCGTCTTGCCACCCGTCTTGGGAACGCGCAGGTCGATGCGCGGGTCGCGCGTCTGCATGTCGCGCACATAGGCAAAGTCGAGCAGCGGATAGCCCAGCACCACGGCATCGGGACGAATGTCGTCCGGACGCGACCCGGCAAGCGCCGCGAAGGGACCAGTCTTCCATTGCGTTGCCAGCGAAGCGCAGATCATGCCGCCTGCCGAGAAGCCCACGACGCACACGCGCTTGGGATCGACATGCCACTCGTCGGCGTTGGCGCGAACCGTGGCGACCATCTTGGCAAGGTCTGCCTGCGGGTGAGGAAAGCTCACGTCGCCCGTGCCACTTGTCACATAGTTGAGCACAAAGGCCTGGTAGCCGCGGTCCAAAAACGCAAACGCCACGGGATCCTGCTCATGCGGAGCGATATGCGTAAACGCACCTCCGCCGCAGATAATCACGGCAGGGCGGCGGCCATTCGGCTTATCGGGCAGCGGCTCGGCACCCAAATACGTAAACGTCGCCGGATACTCCTCGGTCGGCTCCTCGCCCCACAGCGCATGGTTCTCGACAATCATATGTGCTCCCTTCGCGCAGATTATGCGCCCTTGTTTTTCGCGTCTAAGCGTACCCCACTTGAGCCCGTGGCGAAGAAACACTCCAGCAATAAGTTTCCCTTCAACTGATATATCACATAATCCCAGTTCAGAGGTATCGTTGAGCAGCGTAAAATAGGGGCGTTGACCAAGCCGCGAAACACATATGAAACGTTTCCGGCAAACCAAGCGCGCGATATGCGCCTATTTAAGTTGGAGGCAACTATGGGTCTGCTCGATTCGCTTAAGTCCACCTTCACCTCGACGGGCGAGGCATCCGTTCCGCCCGCAGCAAGCTTCGCCACCCGCGAAGGCGTCATCTACGCCCCCGTCAACGGCGTGCTCGTCAACCTCGATGAGGTTCCCGATGAGACCATCGCCTCGGGTATGCTCGGTCAGGGCTACGGCATCGAGCCCATTACCGGCACCATCTATGCGCCCGCCAACGGCCGCATCGGCGCCACCACCGTCACCAACCACTCCATCGGCATGATCACCGAGGACGGTCTTCGCGTGTTCATCCATGTTGGCCTGGGCACCGTGGAAATGAACGGCAAAGGTTTTGCCCGCTTTGTCGAGATGGGTGACACGGTCAAGGCAGGCCAGCCGCTCATCAGTTTCGACCGCGAGGCCATCAAGGCCGCCGGTCACGAGGACATCGTGACCGTCATCGTCTCCGAGCTCGATCGTCTTAAGAGCATCGACCATGTCGGCGAGTCCGGCACGCTTATCGGCGGCAACCCGCTCGTCAAGCTGGGCGACCCGCTGCTGGTAGCCAAGACCAAGTAGCCAGGCCCCGCGCCACACAGCCAAAAGGCACCTCGTCAAGCGCCCGCGACCATTTGGCCGCAGGCGCTTTTCGTTTGAAAAACCATCCCGCCAATGCCTTATCCGTATAGCCCAAATGAGCCGAGCTGCTAGAATATCGAACTGTATGGATAACTATCATTCAACCGTTATGGGAGGATACGTGAACCGCACCAAAATCGCGCAGCTCTACGCCGATGCCGAGTCGCTTGGCGGCCAGACCGTCACCGTCGCCGGCTGGGTCAAGTCCATCCGCGACATGAAGAACTTTGGCTTTGTTACGCTCAACGACGGCAGCTGCTTCCGCGACCTGCAGGTCGTCATGAACCGCGAGGCACTCGACAACTACGACGAGATCGCCCATCAAAACGTCTCGGCCGCACTCATTTGCACCGGCACCGTCAAGCTGACCCCCGATGCGCCCCAGCCTTTCGAGCTTTCTGCCACCTCCATTGAGGTCGAGGGCGTCAGCGCCCCGGATTACCCGCTGCAGAAGAAGCGCGCAACCGTCGAGTTCCTGCGCACCCAGCAGCACCTGCGCCCGCGCACCAACCTGTTCCGCGCCGTGTTCCGCATCCGTTCTGTCGCGGCTGCCGCCATCCACCGCTTCTTCCAGGAGCAGGGCTTTGTCTACGTCAACACCCCCATCATCACCACGAGTGACTGCGAGGGCGCCGGCGAGATGTTCCGCGTGACCACGCTCGACCCCAAAAATCCGCCCCTCACCGAGTCCGGCGAGGTCGACTGGAGCCAGGACTTCTTTGGCAAGCACGCGAGCCTTACCGTGTCCGGCCAGCTCAATGCCGAGAACTTTGCCATGGCCTTTGGCGACGTGTACACCTTTGGCCCCACCTTCCGCGCCGAAAACTCCAACACCACGCGCCACGCCGCCGAGTTTTGGATGATCGAGCCCGAGATGGCCTTTGCCGACCTTAACGACTACATGGATAACGCCGAGGCCATGCTCAAGTACGTCCTTAAGGACGTTATGGCCACCTGCCCCGACGAGCTCAATATGCTCAACAAGTTTGTGGACAAGGGTCTGCTCGAGCGTCTGGACCACGTGGCAAACTCCGACTTTGCCCGCGTCACCTATACCGAGGCCGTCGAAATCCTGGAGCAGGCCGTCGCCGCCGGTCACAAGTTTGACTATCCCGTGAGCTGGGGCATCGACCTGCAAACCGAGCACGAGCGTTTCCTGACCGAGGAGCACTTTAAGCGCCCGACCTTCGTAACCGACTACCCGGCCGAGATCAAGGCGTTCTACATGCGCATGAACGAGGACGGCAAGACCGTCGCCGCCGCCGACTGCCTGGTGCCGGGTATCGGCGAGATTATCGGCGGCTCCCAGCGCGAGGAGCGCCTGGATCTGCTCGAGGCCCGCATCAAGGACCTGGGCATGAATCCCGAGCAGTACAAGTACTACCTTGACCTGCGCCGCTACGGTTCCTGCAAGCACGCCGGCTACGGTCTGGGCTTCGAGCGCTTGGTCATGTATCTGACCGGCGTGGGCAACATCCGCGACGTCCTGCCGCACCCGCGCACCGTGGGCAACGCCGACTTCTAATCGCCACAGCGCCACCAAACACGTTCCAGCGCATCACGCCAGCGCCTCTCGGCAAGCCGAGGGGCGCTTTTTTCAACAGCATCCGTCAATCTTTTGGCAAGTTTTTGGTCAGTTGGGCAGGGCTGTTGAAAACTCGACCCGCCGCTTGCCGACGGCTACCGACCGCCCAGGGCGTCCTGCACCCCTGGGAAAGCCCCGCGTCCTAGGCTCCATACCGTCGCCACCCAAAACGGAAAGGACGTGGGCGCCATGACCGAAACCGCTGTTGAAACTTACGAGACCACGACGAGGGGCGCCGCCTCGATGGCAGCCTATCGCGCCGTTCGCATCCTGCAACTATTAAGCGAAAACACCGGCGAGGACAAGGCCATGCTTTCCGATGAGTTGATCCGGCGCCTCGCCCATCCCGACGACCCCGCCCGCATGCCCATCTCGGCGGCGCGGCGCAGCATCTACACCGCCATCTCCGCACTTCGCCATGCCGGATACGAAATTGAGTACAAGCGCGGCGTGGGCTATCGACTCTTGACCCGTCCGCTCACCGACGAAGAGATCATCCGGCTCCACGGCATGGTCATGCGCAACCGCTCCACGCCCATTGCCATTCGAAAGAGCATGGCGCAGCACCTGGTCGCCATGGCGAGTGCCGACGTTCGCGGCTACCTCGATGCACCCGAGCCTGCTCCAAGCGCAGGCGACAAATCCACCAAGGCCACACGCACGCCCGTCAAGCGCATCGATGCCTGCGAGCTCATCGAGCAGGCCATCGACCACGGAACCACGGTGAGTTTTGATATTTCGAGTGTCACGGCACGCGGAGAGGTCGAAGTGGCACGGATGACACTCCGGCCCTTTGCCATCAAGCAACGAGACGGCATCTCGTATTTGCTGGGAACGGTCTATGACGCGCGAGGCGCCGATGACACGTTGCGTACCGTAGAGATCGGCCGAATGAGAAACGTCACCACACGTCTCCTCGACGGCAAGAAGCTCTTCGCCGCCCTGAACGAGGACGATGCCTCCTCCGCCGCATAAGACCCTCCGCCGCCCATTCGACTACCCGTACCGCCCATCCGATTCTGTATTAAAAAACCCGCCAGGCTGTTGTAAAAATGGACATCAGCGCTACTATAGTTCCACTTGCACTTTGTCCCAGTGCAGTGTTTCCAGCCATTTTTATACTGGGGGTAATGATATGAAGGACATCACCATCAGCCGCAGGAGCCTTCTGGTCTCCGCTGGCCTGCTCGCGCTCGCCCCGCTCGCCGGATGCGGCGGCAACTCTGGTTCCGGCTCTGCTGCCGCCGGTTCCGACTACACCATCGGCGTTCTGCAGCTCACCGAGCACTCCGCACTCGACGCCGCCAACGATGGCTTTGTCAAGGCCATCAAGGAGAGCGGCCTTAAGGTCAAGATCGACCAGAAGAACGCCCAGAACGACCAGTCCACGTGTAAGTCCATTGCCGACAAGTTTGTGGGCGACAACGTCAGCCTGATTTATGCCATCGCCACGCCCGCCGCGCAGGCTGCCGCCGGCGCCACGGCCGATATCCCCATCGTGGGCTGTGCCATCACCGACTACGCCGCCTCCGGCCTGGTCCAGGACAACGACAAGCCCGGCACCAACGTCACGGGCGCTTCCGACCTCACCCCGGTCGCCGAGCAGCTCGAGATGATGCAGAAGGTCCTGCCCGACGTTAAAAAGGTCGGCCTGCTCTACTGCACCGCCGAGTCCAACTCCGACGTCCAGATCAAGGCCGCCAAGAAGGAGCTCGACAAGCTGGGGCTCGAGTACACTGACTTCACCGTCTCGAGCTCCAACGAGATTCAGTCCGTCGTCGAGTCTGCCGTGGGCAAGGTCGACGCGCTGTACTCCCCCACTGACAACACCATCGCCGCGGGCGCTTCGCAGGTCGGCCAGATCTGCAAGGAGAATAAGCTCCCCTTCGTGACCGGCGAGGAGGGTATGTGCATGGCCGGCGGCCTGTTCACCCTCTCCATCAACTATAAGGACCTGGGCTACGCCGCGGGCGAGATGGCCGTTAAGATCCTGAAGGGCGAGGCTAAGCCCGAGGATATGGCTATCGAGCACCTCTCGAGCAAGGACCTGGTCGTCGTCAAGAACGACGAGATGGCCGAAGCGCTGGGCATCGATCTTTCCACCCTGGACGAGTAGCACCATGCGCCGTAACGCATCTAGGGTTCGTTCTCGCGCCATAGCTGCGTTATTCAATATCTGAGCCATTGGGGCGAACGTCATAGACCGGCGTTCGCCCTGCTTGTTTCAGATATAACAAAACGTTTGCCTGCCGTTCTTATATTCATTGTTACCGCTATTATGGAACATCGCGTGTCCACCCTATCCTAGGAGGTATGAAGCATGCTCATTGCATTGCAGGGCGCCGTTTCGCAGGGCGTCCTCTGGGGCATTATGGTGCTTGGCGTGTTTATCACGTTCCGCCTGCTCGACATCCCCGATATGACCTGCGACGGCAGCTTTGCCCTCGGCGGCTGTGTCTGCGCCGTGCTCATCGTCAACAATAACGTCGACCCGTTGCTCGCCGTGCTTGCCGGCATGTGCGCCGGTGCCATCGCCGGCGCCGTCACGGGCATTCTGACCACCGTCTTTGAGATTCCCGCGATTCTCGCCGGAATCCTCACCCAGATTAGCCTGTGGTCCATCAACCTGCGCATCATGGGCAAGTCCAACACGCCCATCCTTGCCAAGGGCACCATCTTCTCGTCTGTCAGCAACATGATGGGACTGCCGCAGTCCACCGTTGCCATTATCCTGGGCATTGTGCTCGCCGTGGCTATCGTTGCCATCCTGTATTGGTTCTTTGGCACCGAGATCGGCTCGGCACTGCGCGCTACCGGCAACAACGAGTACATGATCCGCGCCCTGGGCGTCAACACCAACTCCACCAAGATGATCGCCCTCGTGCTCTCCAACGCCCTCATCGGCCTCTCTGGCGCGCTTATCTGCCAGAGCCAAAAGTATGCCGACATTGGCATGGGTACCGGTGCCATCGTTATCGGTCTTGCCGCTATTGTTATCGGCGAGGTGCTCGGCCGCCTGCTGCCCGGCGGTCTCACGCAGTTTAGCGTCCGTCTTGCCTCCGCCGTCTTTGGCTCCGTGGTGTACTTCCTCATCCGCGCCATCGTGCTGCAGTTGGGCATGGACGCCAACGACATGAAGCTGCTCTCCGCCGTGATCGTCGCCGTGGCCCTGTGCGTGCCCGTGGTTTGGGAGCGCTATAAGCTCCGCAGCTCCTACACGAAGGGGGATGAGGCAGATGCTTAAGCTCTCGCACGTCAAGAAGACCTTTAACAAGGGCACCGTCACCGAGAAGCGCGCACTCACCGGCGTCGACCTCACCCTGAATGATGGCGACTTTGTAACCGTGATTGGCGGCAACGGCGCCGGCAAGTCCACGCTGCTCAACATGATCGCCGGCGTATATCCGCTCGATTCGGGTGTTATTGAGCTCGACGGCACCGACATCTCGCGTCTGGGCGAGTCGCAGCGCGCCAAGTACCTGGGTCGCGTGTTCCAGGACCCCATGCGCGGCACCGCAGCCGACATGCAGATCGCCGAGAACCTGGCCCTCGCCAAGCGCCGCGGCCGGCGTCGCGGTCTTTCGTGGGGCGTCACCAAGGCCGAGAAGGACGAGTACGTTGAGCTGCTCAAGCGCTTGGACCTTGGCCTGGACACACGCCTCAACGCCAAGGTCGGCCTGCTCTCAGGCGGCCAGCGCCAGGCACTCACCCTGCTGATGGCCACGCTCACCAAGCCACGCCTGCTGCTGCTCGACGAGCACACTGCGGCCCTCGACCCCAAGACGGCCTCTAAGGTGCTCAACCTGACCGAGGAGATCGTCGACGAGAACCGCCTGACCACGCTCATGGTCACGCATAACATGAACGACGCCATCCGTCTGGGCAACCGTCTGATCATGATGCACGAGGGCCATGTGATCTACGACGTGGCAGGCGACGAAAAGAAGTCGCTCACCGTGGCCGACCTGCTGCAGAAGTTTGAGGAGGTCTCGGGCGGCGAGCTCGCCAACGACCGCATGCTGCTGAGCTAAAACCTGCCAAAAAGGGACAGGTTTATTTTGGCAGGTTTTATCTGCACAAACGTCAAAACCGCCGCAAAGGAGCAGATACCTTTGCGGCGGTTTTCGCATATCATGTCGATAATCCAGCGTCAGCAGGAACCACTGGTTAAGAACTAAGGAAACTGCCATGAGAAGACTCCTTCCCCGTCTTGCCTTGACCGCCGCCCTCCTCGCCGGTGCGCTCACCGGCGCCCCCGTCTGCTCCGTAGCGGCCGTCCCGTCTCAAGTTATCGACGGCGCCGTAACCGTGATGCACACCAACGACATCCACGGCAGCTACAAGTACAGCTACAACGCAAGCAAGGGCACGGGCACCATTGGCTTTGACGGACTGGCGGTTCTCTATAGTGCCCAAAGCAACGCCCCCGACTTTCTGCTCGATGCAGGCGACACTTTCCACGGACA
Organism: uncultured Collinsella sp.; assembly: GCA_900548495.1. Taxonomy (GTDB): domain Bacteria; phylum Actinomycetota; class Coriobacteriia; order Coriobacteriales; family Coriobacteriaceae; genus Collinsella. Next base: position 16,105 of record URKT01000014.1, read on the forward strand.
GTCCTTTGCCACCATGAGCGAGGGCAAAAGCATCGCCGAGCTCATGGACACCTTTTATGCGAACGGCTACGACGCAACCACACCGGGCAATCACGACTGGAGCTACGGCGCGGACAAGCTCCGCACCATGACCGGCTACAGCACCACCGGCACGCCTTTCGCCATGCTCTGCGCAAACGCGAAGTCTACGAGCGGCGTATGGAGCTCGAGCATCACCAAGACGCTCGACCGTACCTGGGAGGACAGCGAAGATCGCTCCACATTCGACTACAAAATCAAGGTCGGCGTCGTGGGTGCCATGGATGAGTCGCTGGGATCCTCACTGCGCAAGGACCTTGTCCTGGGCACGTCGTTCTCGGATGCGGCAGCCGCCATCAATGCCGAGGCCAGGCGACTGCGCGAAACAGAGGGCTGCAACGTTATCGTCTGTATCGCGCACACCCTCAACGCCAAAACCTTTGCCGCAAAGCTCGTTGGGGTCGATGCACTGGTCGCGGGCCACGAGCACATCAACTTAAACGAAAACGTGACGGGGGCCGACAGCAAGCCGGTCCGCGTCGTCGAGGCGGGCAGCGCCTTTGCCGAGGTGGGACTGCTCTCCATTCCGTACGAGTACGACACCCGGGGCACCGAGAACACTATCGACGATACGGTGACGGTGCCTGCAGACAAGAGCGTCGAGACGCTCTACACCGCCAAGAGCGTGAACGACCTTTTGGCCGACCCCGACAAGGGCCCCTTCTACCAGAGCCAACTCAATGAGGTTCGCAACAACATAATCAAGCCACTCGACGATGCCTTTGAAAGCGAATCGAACAAGGTGCTCGGCACATCCGCCACTGACTATTTCTACGGCGAAGACGCCGCGGGTACGCATGGCTGGGAGATGGTGCGCACCACCGATCTACGTCCCAGCAAAGCGGGCGACACCACCAAGGCCCAGACCATCGGGCATGTGATCTGCGGCTCCTATCTTGCCCTGACGGGGGCAGACCTCGCCATCGAAAACGCGGGCGGCATCCGCGGTGGCATCGCGGCGGGAGACGTAACCGCCGGCAACGTCATCGCCATCTCGCCCTACGGCAACACGGTCGAGACCTGGACCATGACCGGTGCGGACTTCCTCGCAGCGCTCGAGCACTCGCTGCAGATCAGCGACGATTGCAACGACAGCTACGAGCTTCAGCAAGCCTACGTGGCGGACGGCCACACCGAGCAGGAAGCGCAAGACATGTACAAGTGGCGCGACGACTCCGGCAGCGTTCTCTCCTTTGGCGGCGTTAACGTGACGATTGATTGGACGCAGCCCGAAGGTAAGCGCATTGTGAGCGCCACACTCACCAAGGATGGCAGCACGCTCGACCCCGCCAAGAACTACACCGTCGCCACCAATAACTACATCATTACCAATACGACCGACTTTCCCACTTTCGCAAATGCCACCAAGCGCACCGAGTGGGGCACATGCGAGGCGGCGATCAGAGCACTGATCGGGCAGGACGACTGGGAGAACAAGATGGTCTCGCTCGCGGGCACCATCAGCTTTGGCTCCGCTGAGAGCCCCGCACCCCATCCAACCCCAACGCCTAAGCCCTCGCCCAAGCCCGGCACGACTACTACGACCACGAAAACCAGCACCAAGAAGACGACCGGCAAGCTTGCCGCAACGGGAGACCGTACGCTGACCGTGGTCGGTGCATGCCTCATCGGCGGCATCATCGTCATCATGCTCGGCATTATCTGGAAGCGCCGCCGCTAAGCTACACCGCCGGGCCTTGCAGCCCCGCCGTGCAATCCTTATATCGAGCACAGAAGCCCGTCCGATGTGATCGGACGGGCTTTTTGGTGGGTATCATGGTTGAATGATCATTAGGAGGTTTTCCCTACATGGAATTGTTTGAGCCGATTCTTCATTTCTTTGCACAACGATGGGTCCACAACATCATCTGGGCAGGTATCTTGGCCATCGGCACCGCCGTTGCCGCCAAGGTCGCGTCCAAGACCCTGCGCCACCTGCTTAACCGCGACGATAACCCACTCCCTTCATCCAGCATCTTCATCAACATCGCGCGCGCCGTCATATGGACGATCGGCGGCAGCTTTATCCTCGACAACTGCTTTGGCATTAACGCAAACGCCCTCGTCGCCGCTCTTGGCGTCGGCGGCATCGCCATCTCGTTGGGCTTTCAGGACACGCTGTCAAACCTTATCGGTGGCATGCAGGTGACCTTTATGGGCATCATCAAACCCGGCGACAATATCGAGGTCGGCGGCGTGTCCGGCGTGGTCCAAGATATCACCTGGCGCCATACGACCATCGAGGACGCCTGCGGGCAGACCATCATCGTCCCCAACTCAAATATCTCCAAGAACACGCTCGTGCACCTCATGCCCTTTGGGCGCGTTGCCGTGCCCGTTGCCGTAAAGGACACGTCCAAGTGGGCCTCGTTGGACGCGCTGGCAGATGAGCTTACCGACGCCACCAAGGCCGCGGTGCTTCCCATCTCTGGCTTTGACAAGGAGCCATACGTGCTCTTTAGCGAGATCGGCGACTTTGGCGTCAAGGGCAAAATCATCTTTATCGTCAGCGACGACAGCACCACTTTCACGGCAGCCGACGCTTGCATCCGCGCCATCGCCCCCATCATCGCCTAAAACCACCGCAAAGGGGACAAGCACCATTGTGGTGGTTTCGCATCGTGGTACCATGGTTCATATCGTTGTTTAAACGACTAAGGGAGTAGACACCATGGAAGAGGCCTATCGTCAAGCACGCAAGCGCGGCGAGCAGGGACGCCGTCGCGCCATCAGCCAAAGCGAGCACCCGTACCTTACGGACCTCGATAGCCTCGTTGCCCAGCTCCCCTTAGGTCAGCGAGAGAGCGTCGGCCTAAGGGACATTCCGCTCGAAATGGTCGTCGGCACGGTTACCAAGGGCCGTCAGTCTGCCTTTTCGTGCAACTTTATGCCCCTGTTGCCATTTAGCACCGAGTTCGCCCGCAAGTGGTCCAACCTCTACGACATCCAGGTGACCGAGGGCTATCGCGACCCCATCATCGTCACCGAGTTCATGCATCGGTTCTACGTCCAGGAGGGCAACAAGCGCGTCAGCGTCCTCAAATTCCTGGACGCCCCGACGGTTTCGGCCAAGGTCACCCGCCTCTACCCCGGCACATGGGATTCCGTCGAAAGTCGCCTGTACGGCGAGTTCTGCGCGTTTTGGCGCGTCTGCCCCCTATACGAGATCGAGTTCTCGCGCGAGGGAAGCTATGAGACGCTCGCCAAGATGCTCGGCCAGGACCTTGTCGAAAAGTGGCCACAGAAAAAGGTCGACTACCTGCGCCATACCTTCCTACTCTTTAAACGCGCCTACCTGCGCGCCGGCGGCGACCATCTGGACATTACGCCCGCCGACGCCATGCTCGTCTACCTCAACGTGTACAACCAAGACCGTCTACTGGATACGCCGACGGACATCGTCGTAAACCGCCTGTGCAAGATTTGGCGCGAGCTGGTCATTGCCGGCAAAAATGACGAGGACAAGGTCGATCTTGTCGAAGCGCCGAGCGTCGATGAGGAAGAGGCGCCCGCCAAGCCCACCTCCGGCGTGCTCAACTTCTTTATGGGCAAGACCGTCTACTCGGCGGCCAACCCCCTACGCATCGCCTTTATCCATGAGTTCCCCTGTTCGACGTCGAGCTGGGACAGCCTGCACGATCAAGGGCGCCAGTATCTCGATGAGCACTTTGGCGGTATCGTGCGCACCGAGGCGTTTGAGGACTGCCACGATCCGGACGTGTTCTACGCCGCCGTGGAAACGGCTGTCAAACATGGAGACAACGTCATCTTCTCGACCTCGCATCGCCTGATGGAATACACGCTCAGGGCTGCCGTTGAGTATCCCCAGGTGCGATTCCTCAACTGCTCTATCGGCCTTCCCCACCAAAGCGTCCGTTCGTACTTTGGCAAGATGTACGAGGCCAAATTTCTCTTGGGCGCCCTTGCCGCCAGCATGGCGGACAACCACCGCATCGGTTACCACGCGTCGGTCTTCGCCTCGGGCGCGCTCAGCGAGATCAACGCCTTTGCGATTGGCGCCTCGCTGCTCGACCCCCGCGCGCAAATTATCCTGACCTGGGGCGATGTGCCCGCTGGAGGCCTTGCCGAGGCCATGTGCCGCGAAGGTGTGAGCGTCATGACCGGTGCCGACATGTCAAAGTCGCTCGAAGACCCCACGGCCTACGGACTCCACCGCCTGGTCGATGGCAAGGTCACCGGCATCGCCATGCCGGTATGGAACTGGGGCCGATACTACGAGCTTATCGTGCGAAGTCTGCTGCACGGCACCTGGGATGAGACCAATGACGACAGCCAGGTTCGTGCCGTCAACTACTGGTATGGTATGAGCTCGGGCGTCATCGACATTCGCTACGCTCCGGGCCTGCCCTATCAGACGCGTAAGCTTGTTCAGCTCCTCCGCAATGGCATCGTCGAGGGCTCCATCAATCCATTTGGCGGCGAGCTCCATAGCCAAGACGGCGTGGTGCAGATCGAGGGCTTTCCCCCGCTGCCGAGCACGCAAATCGTCGAGATGGACTGGCTGGCCGACAACGTGGTGGGCACCATTCCGCAACTCGACGATGAGCCGAAGGTCCGCGCCCTATGAAAATCCTTGCCATAGCCGATACCGAAGAACGATGCCTATGGGAGTGCTTTCGCAAGGAGCGCTTTGAGGGTATCGATTTGATTTTATCCGCAGGAGATCTGGACCCGGATTATCTTGAGTTTTTGGTCACGGTCATCAACAAACCGCTCATCTACGTGCGCGGCAACCACGATGACCGCTATGCGCGTCATGCACCGGGCGGCTGCATTTGTGTCGAAGACACCGTGTACGTGTATCGCGGCGTCCGCATTGCGGGGCTTGGCGGCTCCATGCGCTACCGAGACGGTGCCAACATGTATACCGAGCGCGAGATGGCCAAGCGTGTGCGCAAGCTGTCCCGCAAAGTGAGGATGGTCGGCGGCTGCGACATTCTGCTGACCCATGCACCCGCCGCCGGCGTGGGCGATCTGAATGATCTGCCGCATCGAGGATTCGAATGCTTTAACACAGCACTCGAATCCTGGAATCCCGACTACATGGTGCACGGGCATGTGCACCAATGCTATGGTCGCGACTTTCAACGCGAACGTCATCACGCATGCGGGGCAACGATCGTCAACGCCTGTGGCTATACGCAGTTTGAGCTGGACGAAGCGAGCTACCCCATCCGTGGCTGGCAGGCAGCCTGGATCAATTCGCAAACCATGCGCCGCGAGCTCAAGCGCCACGAGGCAATCGAGTCCTCTACCGCCAGAACACCCTGGTAACCGCCACAAAGGGAACAGGCACCTTTGTGGCGGTTTTGGCCCGAGATAGCAAGAAACCCGGTCCTGCACGAGGCAGAACCGGGTTTCTTTAGCAATGCTTGCTTTGCTCAGGCAGTAACTAAAAGTTACTCAGCCAGGAAGTCACGCTGGACAGCGGGATCGACCTTGACGCCAGGGCCCATGGTGGAAGACACGGAGATGGACTTGACGTACTTGCCCTTAGCAGAAGAGGGCTTGACGCGCAGGATCTCGGTGTACAGGGCGGCGTAGTTCTCGACGAGCTGCTGCTCAGAGAAGGACTTCTTGCCCAGGGGCACGTGGCAGATGCCGTAACGGTCGGCACGATACTCAACGCGGCCAGCCTTGAGCTCGGAGACCATCTTGGCGACGTCCATGGTCACGGTGCCGAGCTTGGGGTTCGGCATGAGGCCACGGGGACCAAGGATCTTACCGATGCGGCCAACCTTGGCCATCATGTTCGGCGTAGCGATAGCAGCGTCGAAGTTGATCTCGCCCTTCTGGATCTGGGCGACGAGCTCGTCGGAACCGATGATGTCGGCGCCGGCAGCCTCGGCCTCGCGGGCCTTCTCGCCCTCGGCGAAGACGGCAACACGAACGGTCTTGCCGGTGCCGTGGGGCAGGGAGATGGAACCACGGATGTTCTGGTCAGCCTTACGAGTATCGATGCCCAGACGGAAGTGGGCCTCGACGGTCTCGTCGAACTTGGCGGTGTCGAGCTCCTTGATGAGCTTGGCAGCCTGAAGGGGGGTGTAGAGCGCGGCGCGGTCGATCTTCTCGGCAGCGGCGTTATAGCTCTTACCATGCTTAGCCATGTGCATTACCTCCTGTGGTTAAACGGGCGTGAGCCCTCCCACATCGTATCGTGTGCCCTATTGCACACATATAACGGGCGCCCCGGTCGGAGCACCCGTCATTACCTAAAGAAATCGCTACTCAGCGATGGTGACGCCCATGGAGCGGGCGGTACCGGCGATGATCTTCTTGGCGGCGTCAATGTCGTTGGCATTGAGGTCCGGCATCTTGATCTCGGCGATCTTGGTGAGCTGCTCCTGGGAGAGCTGACCAACCTTGTCGGCCTGGGGCTTAGCGGAACCAGACTTGAGGTTCAGCTCCTTCTTGATGAGGTGAGCCGCCGGCGGGGTCTTGGTGATGAAGGAGAAGGACTTATCCTCGTAGACAGAGATCTCAACGGGGATGATGTCGCCCTTCTTGTCCTGCGTCTCGGCGTTAAAGGCCTGGCAGAACTGCATGATGTTCACGCCAGCAGCGCCCAGGGCGGGGCCGACGGGAGGAGCGGGGTTAGCTGCACCAGCAGGAATCTGGAGCTTAATGACGTTGGCAACCTTCTTCTCAGCCATGGTCATTCCTTTCGAATCACGAGTGTGAAGTACTTGCTATATCGTAAGCACGCACGTGTTAGAAGCACTCCTGAGATGAGCAGTCACAGAAGAAGCACGCTCGCGCGAACGGACGAAAACTTAAGCGATGACAGCGACCTGGTTAAAGTCGAGCTCGACCGGCGTCTCGCGGCCAAAGATCATCAGCGTGACCTTGAGTTTGCCAGCCTCGGTGTTAACCTCGGAGACCTTGCCATCAAAGTCGGTAAGCGGGCCATCGGTGACGCGGACGGACGTACCGACCTCAATATCAACCGAGGTGCGCTTGGGCGAATCGCCCTTACCGGGACGACGAGTCATCTTGTTGTACTCGTCGCGGGAAAGCGGAGCGGGCTTGCCGTTGCCGCCTAGGAAACCGGTGACGCCAGGCGTGTTACGAACACACGTCCAAGCATCGTCATCCATCTCCATGCGGACCAGGACATAACCCGGGAAGATCTTGGAATCCTTGGTCTCACGCTTGCCACCCTCTTTAATCTCGGTGACGCGCTCCATAGGAATCTCGATATCAAAGATACGGTCCTGCATGCCCATAGTCTCGATGCGATGCTCGAGATCGGACTTAACGCGGTTCTCGTATCCAGAGTAAGTGTGAACGACGTACCAACGCTTAGACATGGTTTAGCCCCTCAATCCAGAGAACAGAGCAAGAGCCTCGCCAAAGCCAGCATCGAGCAGAGCGATGACGACGCCGACGACGATCAGAGAAGCGCAAACGACGACCGAGTAGTTCACGAGCTCCTTCTTATCGGGCCACGTGACACGCTTCATCTCGGACTTGACCGAAGCGAAATACTTCTTGGTGCGGGCGAAGAAACCAGGCTTCTCGTTCTTCTTGGACTTCGCAGCCTTCTCGTTCTTCTTGGCAACGGCCTTCTTGGCCTCAACCTTGGAGTTGGCGGCAGCTTTGTTGGCAGGTGCCGGCTGCTGAGCCTTCTTCTTGTTCTTCTTGTTGGCCATTTGGGTTACCTCCGCGCAATGCGCTTATACATGAGTAAACCGTAAGCCCCCAAGTGGGAGCTTACGGAATAATGACTGGCACGCCAGGAAGGACTCGAACCCTCAACACTCGGTTTTGGAGACCGATGCTCTACCAATTGAACTACTGGCGTATGTGACTAGAGACTAGCGAGTCTCTTTGTGCAGCGTGTGGTGACGGCACCAGGGGCAATACTTCTTGATCTCCATACGATCAGGCATGGTCGACTTGTTCTTGGTGGTCGTATAGTTGCGGCGCTTGCACTCAGTGCACGCAAGAGTAACTAGAGTACGCATGTATCCTGAACCTTTCATTTCCGCCCCGTACGGGCACGAGTTGTTACTTTATCAGCTCCACGTAAGTGCTGTCAATGAAAACCTCGAGTCAATTGGTTCTCGGTGGATCCATTCATATTTGGAACACATCAATGAAGCCATCGAGATCTAATCGACGGTGCATCCAGGACCATTATCGATCCTCTCGACACCAGCAACGGCTCAATATCCATTGCAGAAAAGAACCCGGCACCCATATAAGTGCCGGGTTCTCTAAGTCAGCTATATCAAAGAGCTAATTTACTCAATGATCGTGGAGACGATGCCCGAACCGACGGTGTGGCCACCCTCGCGGATAGCGAAGCGCAGGCCCTCCTCCATGGCGATCGGGTGGATGAGGTCGCCCTCGATGGTGATGTGGTCACCAGGCATAGCCATCTCGGTGCCCTCGGGGAGCTTGACCGTACCGGTAACGTCGGTGGTACGGAAGTAGAACTGAGGACGATAACCATCGAAGAACGGGGTGTGACGGCCGCCCTCCTCCTTGGTCAGAACGTAGATCTCGCCGGTGAACTTGGTGTGCGGGGTAACCGAACCGGGCTTGCAGAGAACCTGGCCGCGCTCGATGTCCTCGCGCTTGATGCCGCGGAGCAGCAGACCGACGTTGTCGCCAGCCTCGCAGAAGTCCATGGACTTACGGAACATCTCGATACCGGTAACGACGGTGTTCTGGGTATCCTTGATGCCGACGATCTCGACGGGCTCGTTGAGCTTGAGCTCACCGCGCTCGACACGGCCGGTAGCAACGGTACCACGGCCGGAGATGGTCATAACGTCCTCAACGGCCATCAGGAACGGGAGGTCGTTGTTACGAGCAGGCGTCGGGATGTACTCGTCGACGGCCTTCATGAGCTCGCGAATGGCGTCCATCCACTTGGCGTCGCCCTCGAGAGCGCCCAGAGCGGAACCACGGATGACGGGGATGTCGTCGCCGGGGAAATCGTACTCGGAGAGGAGCTCACGGGTCTCCATCTCGACGAGGTCGATGAGCTCGTCATCGTCGACCATGTCGCACTTGTTCAGGAAGACGACGATGTAGGGAACACCGACCTGACGGGCGAGCAGGATGTGCTCGCGGGTCTGAGCCATGGGGCCGTCGGTAGCGGCGATGACCAGGATAGCGCCGTCCATCTGAGCAGCACCGGAAATCATGTTCTTGACGTAGTCAGCGTGGCCCGGGCAGTCAACGTGAGCGTAGTGACGGGCAGCAGTCTCGTACTCGACGTGGGAGACGGAGATCGTAATGCCGCGCTCGCGCTCCTCGGGAGCCTTGTCGATGTTCTCGAACGCAGTGAAGTCAGCCTTGCAGCCCTCGGTCTCGGAGAGAACCTTGGTGATGGCAGCGGTCAGCGTGGTCTTGCCGTGGTCGACGTGACCAATGGTGCCGATGTTAACATGCGGCTTAGTGCGCTCAAACTTCTCTTTGGCCATAAAGCCCTCCTCTAAACAGGTCGTCCCCGGACGGGACTTTGCCTTTATACCATAGTGGCCTCTCAACATACTATTGAGAAGCCACCGTGTTACCTATGGTAGCGGTGACTGGATTCGAACCAGTGACGCCACGGGTATGAACCGTGTGCTCTAACCAACTGAGCTACACCGCCGGATGGAGCCTGCAACCAGACTTGAACTGGTGACCTCTTCGTTACCAACGAAGTGCTCTACCGACTGAGCTATACAGGCACTTGACGGGTGGGAGCTATAGGATTCGAACCTATGTAGGCAGAGCCAACGGGTTTACAGCCCGTCCCCATTAACCACTCGGGCAAACTCCCAATCGTTCAAGTATCCGCAGGTCCTTTGGTCTTTTGGACCGCCGCCCCCGCGAACGAAAAAGATAATACGATGCAACCTTGGGGGCTGTCAACGAAAACCTCTAGATACACGGCCCCGGGCGTATCTATATAGCTGTGACCTGCGGTTTTGTTGAGTTTGGATATGAAGGACGGTGGATTTGGCTACGCTTGTGACATTTCACGAGGGAACACTTTGTCACGGTGGAGTACATCTGCAGCATCGACCTTCGATACCGACCCTCTTGCACTATTACATAGGTCACGATCGTGCTTCCACGGCACGTTCAAGCGTGGATAATCTCCCGCTTTTAGCGCGGCTCTAAGCCCAAAGCGGAGATTATCCACGCTCATTCTCCAGACGGGAGAACTATAGAGCCGCTACTGCTCGGGCCAGACCAAAGTAGACCCATAGAGCGGCTCCCCCTTGGTGCAGGGGTAGCGACTCAAGTAACACGACGATAGCAAGTCGAAGAAATAGGTCATGGCGTATTTCGAATAAACGCCGAGTCGGTCAATTCCGTTTCCCGCATTACCAAGACGATATACACGGTCAAAAGACCTCGATTTGTCATCGTTGCTAAACGCAGTAATTAGAATCTTCCTGCCCGAACGGCAATCAAGATACTCACGCGCCTGGGACGCAAATAGCCCGGAGACCGATACGAGAATTATCAATGACTGCGAAGCGTCTCCCATGTTTTTCAATTCCGCGACGTTAGCCCCAGCAACTATGCGAACTATCTTGCCCCCATAAAACATTTCCTGCTGAAATCGTACGAGATTGGCGCTCACATTATTGGTGCACCAGATTTCAACGTTTTTATGGCCATCAATTTCGTCGGCAAGGTGCTTAATAGCGATATCGGACACGCCGCTTTCAACCTCAGCGAACATCTCGATCATGCGAACGTCGAGCTCTGCCCTGTACTCCTCGTAGCCAAATTCCTCCTCTCGATGGCTTAAGTCGCTTGGAAAGACTGATTGAGTAAATGATTCTTTCAAATCGCTAAGAGACTGGTAGCCCAATCGATTGCAGAAACGACGAACAGCGGAACGGGTCACGAATGCATCGCGGGTTATTGTGGCAACATTGATTTCGCTCGAACGCCTAATGTGAGCGATGAGATATCGAGCGATGGCGGCATCGTTTGACCCAAACTCGCTGTTGATGATGGAGCTAATGCGATTGAGCACATCGAAGTCATTGATATTCACGTGATCCCTCTTTCCGCTCTCCTCGAAATCATAGTTCATTTATTGAATCAAACAGCTTTGGTCGTTCTCCTATGATTCAAATCAGTTGACGTCATCTTAATCGTAATTCCGCCACACGTATCCACCGTGTTGAATGATGGAAAGGGGATTCATGGGCAACGTGAACAACATCCCGTTTCTCTGGGGTTCCGCCACGGCGTCTTATCAGTGCGAGGGTGCCTGGAACGAAGACGGCAAAGGCCTTGGCGAGTGGGATTTCTTTAACCACACAAGCAATAAGAACATCAACCATGTTGACGGTGATGTATCTTGCGACTTCTACCATCGCTATGAAGAAGATATCCGCATGATGAAAGAAGGCGGACAAAACACCTATCGCTTCTCTCTTTCATGGAGTCGAATCATCCCCACGGGTATCGGTGAAGTGAATGAAAAGGGTATCGATTTTTATAATCGGGTCATTGATTGCTGCCTCGAAAATGGCATAGAGCCCAACGTTACGCTGTTCCATTACGATCTGCCATTCACGCTTGCTTGCAAAGGCGGATGGCTGAACAACGATATGGCAGAGTGGTTCTGCAAATACGCCAAGATTTGCTTTGAGCGCTTTGGAGACCGCGTCAAAATCTGGGCTACCGTTAACGAGCCGCATTTCTACAGCTACTGCGTAAACATGTTGGGCAACTATCCCCCCAATCGATCGCTCGACGTTCAGTCGTACATGCAGTTTCAGTACAACCTGATGCGCGCAAGCGCACTCGCAGTCCGAGCATATCGTCAAATGGGCTACGACGGCATCATCGGCGCCGTCCACGATGGCGGCGTTGTCGAACTCGACCCGGCAACCGAGCACCCCGATGACGTATTTCGATACGCAGACTTTTTCGCCAATCGCATGATTCTGGCACCAGCACTTCAGGGTCAACTGCCGCCAGAAATGGACGAAATCCTTGAAAAACTTGGCGTCTCGCTCTATCGATCCCCAAATGACGTAGAAGAATTCAGAGACGGTAAAGTCGATTTTATTGGACTCAACGTGTATTGCCGAGAGTATGTAACCGACTGGCACGGTGGAGAGCTTGCCGTTTCGGCGAACAATAAGGGCGGTTCGAGCAAAAAGGTCGAAGGAAAATGCATTGCGCCCTTGTTTGAAAGCGCCCGCGACAGCAATGTTCCCCGCAATAAATGGGGCCGCGAAATACTCCCAAGTTGCATGTATTCAACCATCATGGATGTCCACGAGCGCTATGACGCGCCCCGCATCTTTATTACGGAAAACGGACATGGCGCCTATGAGCAACCAGACGCAGACGGAATAATCCACGATGATGACCGCATCGAGCTTCTGGGCCAGTTCATCGAGCACATGATGAGGGCTAAGCGCGACGGCGCGCGCGTTGAGGGCTACTACCTCTGGTCGACGATGGATCTGTATAGCTGGATCAACGGCTACGAAAAACGATACGGACTTGTCCATATCGACTTCGAGAACAATCTGGAGCGCACCCCCAAAAAGAGCTGGTATTGGTACCGAGACCTTATCTCGAAGTATCAGGAGCAGGAAGGTTAGGAGAAAGAGATGAAATATCAGGCAATGTCCGAAACAGTCCTAAAGGCTGTTGGCGGCAAAGAGAACATTACATCGGTAACTCATTGTGCGACGCGCCTTCGCATCGACGCACGAGACACCTCGATCATCGATCTCCAGCTCGCCAAATCGGCTGACCAGGCGCTCGGGGCAGTAGTCAGCGGTGGCCAGCTTCAGGTGATCATCGGCCCCAACGTCACCGAGACCTACAACGACTTCCTCGACTTCGCGGGAATCGAAGTCGGCGGTGGCACGGTTGCCGACGATGCCCAAACCGCCAAAGACCTTGCAGAAGGCATAAAAAGCGGTAACACCGCCATGGGCTTGATTGAGAAATTCGGGAACGTCTCTGCACAGGTATTCATGCCCATCGTCCCGGCGCTCATCGTTGGCGGACTCATTCTTTCGATCAAGAATCTCCTGGTCAATTATTGTGGATTGAGCACCGATAGCGGAACCGCCCAGGTTCTGCTGGCGATCTTCAGCGCCTCATTTAGCTTCCTGCCCGTTTACCTCGGCTATCAGCTCGCCGCCGTCATGAAGATGCAGCCTATCATGGGCGCACTGCTGGGCGCAATCATGATTAGCTCGTCTATTAGCGGTGCTGAGGGTCTCGACTTTCTTGGCATCCCCATCCCGACGAATGACTACTCGAGCACGGTGGTGCCAATCGTACTGGGCGTTGTGTTCATGTACTTTGTTGATCGCGGTCTTCAGAAAATCATCCCCGACATTACCAAACTGTTCTTGAAGCCGCTGCTCACCATGTTCATCGTCGTGCCTGTTGAGCTGATTATCCTCGGCCCCGCCGGCAGCATGATGGGCTACGCGCTGAGTGATGCCGCCACGTGGCTCATGGATAACGTGGCATTTATCGCTACTCCAATCCTTGCAGCCCTTAACCCCTATTTTGTCATGCTCGGTCTTGATAAGGCCTACATCGCGATCGAAGTTACGAGCTTGGCGCAGCTCGGCTGGGCGCCCATCATCTTTGGCTTCATCTCAAACCTCTGCATTGGCGGCACGAGTCTCGCCTTGGCAACTGCAATGAAAGGCAACAAGGAGAAGAGAGGTATGGTCACCACGGTTGCCGTCACCGCACTCTGTGGCGTAACTGAGCCCGCATTTTACGGCTGCCTCATCGAGCGTCCCCGCCTGCTTGTCGGCACAGCAATCGGCGCCCTCTGCGCGGGACTCCCTGCAGGCATCTTCGTCCTGAAGGAGTATGTTGCGGGAGCATGCCCCGGTCTTCTTTCTGCGCTGATCTTTATCGCTCCCGATGGATCCATGGGCAACTTCGTACTGGCGTGCGTTGTCGCCGTCATCGCCATCGTTGTCTCGTTCATCGCTGCACGCGTGATCATCAAGAAGAATCCCAACTATATTGAGTAGATGCCCGCTGCTTGCATTGGGGACATCCTCGGCAGACCATTAGCAAGAACCCAAGAAGTCCCTTAGGAGCTCGATTAATCCATTCGGATTCCTCAGGCACAAACGACCCCGATTCCACAATGAAATCGGGGTCGTTGTTTCTAAAGCCTTCGATAGACAATCGGTGTTTACCTTAGCTCCCTATCCAAGTTAATTATCCACGCTCGTTCTCCGGTCGGAAGATTTTCTTCTCTCGCGTGTCCAGAAATCCACGCTCGAGCAGAACATCCAGGTCCGCACCCGCCCTTGTCTCGATCTGTAACAGCAAGAGGCCTATTCCGCTTCTACATGTTACAGATCAAGATATTCCTAAAACACCCTAAGTTTCATCTCAATCTGTAACAGTTAGATGCCAAATATCGGTCTTGGTGTTACAGATTTAGACAAACTGGAGGACGAGACAAACCAAAAACGGGATGGGCGCTAACCCGATGGCGCACCACCTAAATAGAAACGGGCTCTGTCCCATATAGAGACAGAGCCCGAAACTCTCATGGAGCCAGTGACAGGAATCGAACCTGCAACCCACT
>URKT01000015.1 GCA_900548495.1 uncultured Collinsella sp.
ACGAGATCTGCGCATGTCTCGTGGGCTCGGAGATGTGTATAAGAGACAGAGGTAAAGGTGTGCGAGCGCGGGGCAGCGGGATCTGCGGGCTCGGACTCGTCGCTGGGCTCGTCGGCGTTGGCATCAGCGTCGGCGTCGGCCTCTTCAGCCTCTGCCTCGTCGGCCTCAGCCTCGTCAGCTTCGTCTGCCTCGGCCTTATCGGTCGCATCGTCCGTCACGCCCAGGGCGCGGTTGAGGTCGTCGAGCGTAAAGTGGATCTTGCCAAAGTCCACGTTGCCGGCCGCGTCGTTGGTCACGGTTGTGTGCTCGGGCATCGGGGCACCAGCCTCGTCGGCAGTCACGGTGAAGGTGAACTTGCCCGTGATATCGCCCGGGGTCAGGCCCTCGTCAGCCTGGAGCTTCTTGGTGCCAGCGAGCGCGGCATCAGCGGCATCGGTGCCGTAGACGTTCTCGAACACGGGCTCGACGCCACCGTAGTCAGGCTTTGCCGTCAGGGTACCGTCGCCGTTGTCGACGACGATGACCTTAAAGCTAAAGCTCGACTTCGCGGCAGTAATACCCTTTGCTGCGAGCGGGGACGTGTACTCAAACGCCGTGTAGTTGATAGTCCACGCAAGATTCGCATCCGTGTCGGTACGGATGGCGCGCTTGGCGTTTACCAGATCGGCGAGCATCTCGGTCGTGTAATGCAGAGCGCCAAAGCTCACCTGGCCGTTAACGTTGGTAACGCACGTACCCTCGATGGCTTCCTTCTCGCCCGCATAGGCGATGCCAAAGTAGAACTCGCCGTCGGCCAGCGGACGACCGGTCAGGGTCTTGGTGGCAACGACCTGAGCAACGGCACCACCAGGTGCATCGGTCGTGGCGCTATAGCTGTTGCGGAACGGAACCACGGCGCTCTCGACCGTAGCGGCACCAGTCTTGTACTCGGTTACCAGCGTTCCCTTGTCGGGGTTGCCAGTAACGGTCGTGGTGGCAGTGAGCGTACCAGCGCCATCGTCGGCGATAGCGATCGTCACGGTGCGCACGGCCTCGTCGTAGGTGTAACCGGGCTGGCCGTCATTCTTCTCGGCCACGGTGTACGTAAAGGTCTTACCTGCGTCAGCCTGCGTAAACTTGACCTCATGACCCGCCAGGATGTCAATCAGGCCGACCGTTGCCTCTGCCGTCGCAGGGGACTTGTACACGTTGGCGCCCTCGTGCAGGCCGAGCGCGTTGGCAGAAGCTGCGTCGGCGGGCGTCACGGTAAAGGTAAACTGGCCCTCGGTCATGGGACGTCCGGAGAGGGTCTTGCTGAGCTTAAGACCGCCGGCCGCGGCGTAATCGAGCTCAGAGCGGTACGTGTTGGTGAAGCGGCCGTTTTCCTTCTTGGTAACGTTGGCGGTCAGGACGCCCTTGCCGTTATCAGTCACGGTCACTTCGGCGGTCGCGACATGTCCGTCATACGTCATGCCTACCGCGTTGCCTGCATTCTCGCGAATCTCGTACTTGTAGGTTCCGGCAGCCGTGTAGTGGATCTTGCCGAACTTGATGGCTGCGATGCCGTCCTTCGCGTCATTCTTGCTCACGGTCACGGTTGCGGGGTCGGGCAGCGGGGTGCCCTCGGGGGCGGTGATGGTAAAGCTGAACTTGTCCCCCTCAGTCCACTCTCGGCCTTCAATGGCCTTGCTCAGGCCAAAGTCGAGCTCTGTGTCGATCGGGGTCACACTGTAGGTGTTCTTGAACTCGGCGGGCTCGGTGCCCTTCAGGACATGCTCGGCCTTGAGAGTGCCGTCGCCGTTATCGGTGATGGTGGTCTCGATGGTGAACTTGGCATCGCTGTAGGTGATACCGCCGGCGTTGCCCTTGGCCTCGCGCAGCGTGTAGGTGTGCTTGCCGGGCTTGTCGTACTTCACGGCGTTCATCGTGATCTTGCCTTCGGCATTGTTGGTGCCGGTGGCGACGACCTTGGCGTCCTTGCCCTCGCCCTCGACGAGCTCGAAGGAGAACTCGCCCTCAGCCATGTCGCGTCCGGTCAGAACCTTGGTCGCGGTGATCTGGTCGGTGACGCTGAACTCGTCAGGATTCGGCTTGTAGCTGTTGTTGAACTTCGCCTCGTCGTCGCCCTTCAGGACATGCTTCGCCTCGAGCGTGCCGTCGCCCTTGTCGGTGATGGTCGTCTCAATGGTGTAGGTCTTGCCGTCGTAGGTGATGCCGTTGTTGGCGTCGCCCGGGACCTCGCACAGCGTGTAGGTATGCTTGCCGGCAGCGGTGTACTCGATGGGGCTCATCTTGATCTTGCCGCGAGCGTCATTCTTGCCGGTGGCGACAACATCGTTGCCCTCGACGAGCTCGAAGGAGAACTCGCCTTCCTTGAGATCGCGGCCGGTCAGGACCTTGGTCGCCGTGATCTGATCAGTAACACTGAAGCTCTTGGGCGGCACGTTATAGGCGTTCTCAAAGGTCGCCTTCTCGACGTTCTGCAGCTTATGCTCCACGCTGAGGGTACCGTCGCCGTTGTCCTTGACGATGGTCACAATAGTGTACTCAGCGGTGCTGTAAGTAATGCCGTTTTCGGTGGCGCCGGCCTTGGTCTCGCGCAGCGTGTAGGTGTGCTCGCCAGCCGCGGTGTAGGTGACGGGATCCATCATGATCTTGCCGTCGGCATTGTTGGTGCCGGTGGCGACCACGCTATTGCCCTCGACGAGCTCGAAACGGAACTCGCCAGCCTTGAGGTCGCGCCCGGTCAGTGACTTGGTCGCCTTGATCAGGTCGGTGACGCTGGAGTCCTTGGAGCCAGGCCTGTAGGAGTTGGTGAACTTCGCCTCGTCGGCGCCCTTCAGCTTGTGCTCTACGCCGAGCGTGCCGTCGCCGTTGTCCTTGACGACGGTCTCGACGGTGTAGGTCTTGCCGTCGTAAGTGATCCCGTTGCTGGCGCCGCCCGGGACCTCGCGCAGCGTGTAGGTGTGCGTTCCGGCCTTGGTGTACTCGATGGCGCTCATCGTGATCTTGCCGTCGGCGGCATTCTTGCCGGTGGCGACGACCTCGGCGCCCTCGCCCTCGACGAGCTCGAAGGAGAACTCACCCTCAGCCATGTCGCGGCCGGTCAGAACCTTGGTCGCGGTGATCTGGTCGGTGACGCTCGTCTCGACAGGCGTCACGCTATAGGTATTGGTGAACGTAAAGGCTACGTTGCCATCCGGCTTGCGGGACACCCTCAGATTACCCTCGCCATCATCGGTCACGGTGAAAGAAACCGTACGCGAAGGCTTGGCGTCGTTGGTCACGCCAGCGACCTCGCCGGACTCGGTCACGGTGTAGGTAAAGGTATGCTCGCGCTTCTCGGGCTTCTCGCCCATAGCCTTGTTAAGTTCGTCGAGCGTAAAGGTAATCTTGCCAAAGTCGACCTTGCCCTCGGCATCATTGGTCACGCTCGCGTTCGCGGGCATGGGTGCGCCCTCTTCACCGGTCACGGTAAAGGTGAATTTGCCGGCAATGTCAGCCGGGGTCAGGCCATCAGGAACCTGCAGATTCTTCTTGCCCACAAGCGATGCCTCGACAGGTGCGGCAGTGTAGGCGTTCACAAACTCGTTGCCGGCATCGCCGTAGACAGCCGTCGCCGTCAGGGTACCATCGCCGTTGTCGACAACGGTTACACATGCGTCAATTGTCGACACGGTGGCGCTCACGCCCGCAGGCAGCTTGCCGGTCTGCTCGGCAGCAATGTAGCGAATGGTCCACGTGGGTTTGTCTGAGCTAGCGTCAAACGACGCCTTGTCTTCCTCGACCAGCTTGGCAAGCGACTCGGTCGTATACGTCAGCGGACCGAACTCAACCTTGCCGCCCTTGTTGGTTGCATCCAGCAGAACCTCGTCATGCCCCGCATAGCTCAGCGCAAACTTAAATTCGTCATCGGCCATCGAGCGCCCCGTGAGCTTCTTGGTTGCCTCAAGAGTCAGCGGGGTTTCCGTCTTGGCGCTATAGGTGTTCGTGAACTTAGTCTCACCCGAGGTCTTTTCAACGTCGGCCTTAAGCTCGCCCTTGGCGTTAGCCGTCACAGTCACCTTGAACGTGGCAACGTTCTTGCTGTAGGTAATGCCACCGGCGTCGCCCTTGACCTCGCGGACCTCATAGGTGTACTCGCCCGGCTTGTTGTAGGTGATCTCGCCGAAGTTAATGGCAGCCTTGCCCTCTTCGCTCAAATCGTCATTGGTCACGGTCACGGTCGCGGACGCGGGCATCGGAGCATCGTTCTCGGACGTCGCGGAGAGTTCAAACTTAAACTCGTCCGCATCCGTCCAGTCGCGGCCCTCGAGCACCTTGGTCAGGCCAAAGCTGGCCTTGGTATCCACCGTTGTCGGCGTCACGTTAAAGCTGATCTTGCCGTTGTTTCCCAGGTAGGAATTGACATGCGTCGCGGTCGCCTTGGCGGACACGTTGTTCCACTTGGGATTGAGAACGTCAGTCGCGGTACCAGTGTTGTTGCCTCCCACACTCTCCTTGGTGGTGTGGAGCTCGTCGATAAAGGCTAGGCGCGCGGTTCCCACGCTAAACGAAAGGTTGCCGTCCTCGTCAGCAACAATAGCGCCGTCAAACTTCGCAGCGTCGCCGCCGATAAACTCGATGACGGCAGAGGCGGGCTTGGCCTCGCCGTTTTCGCCCTGCTCCTCAAACTCATCCTTGTAGTAATAGGTGCCGGTATCTGCCAGCGAATTCTTTGCAGGCTGCGTGCAGTCCTTGTCCGTGTAAATAGGGGTCTGTTTCTGGAAGTAGTAGTAGCGGTTGGTGTCGGCCGGCTCGAAGGTCGCAACCGTATTGCCCAGATCGCCGGCAGCCCACTTGTTCGCGTAGAAATTCACGGTCTTGGCGCCGTTGGCAACGGTCGTATTGTTCTCGATGTAATCCTTGAGCCCCGTTACCTTCTCGGGCGTAAACAGGTTGTCGAGCGCAGTGCTCTTCACGCTCGAGGTGTACTTCACGCGGATAGGCTGAGCGCTGTCGACCGAAAGCTTGCCGTCTACGGTCTTAAAGTGGCTCAGCGGAATCAACGACGCAGGAATGCTGACCGTTACGACATCGCCCTTCTGGGCATTGTCATCACCAGCACGCTGCACGGTAATGAGCAGGTCTTTTGATTTGCCATCGAACTCGTACGTATCGGTCTTGGTTTCTTTGTTGACCGTCTTGCTCGCCTTGGTAAACGGCGTGCCGTTGATGACGACCTCGGTGAAGCTGTCGACCTGCATAAAGTCGCCCAGCTCATCGGTAAACGTGATGTAACCGGACTTGGTCGCGTCGTAGCCCTTATCAATTTCGGTCGGATAAGGCGCCTCCGATGTGATGGCCTGTGAGATGTCGTCAAAGACCTTCTTGAGCTCTTCGGCATTGGTCGCCGACTTGTAGTAGCCGGAGTTTTCCGCGCGTGCACCATGAGCATTCCATGCCGTGGCATTGGGGTAGTTGCTCGATACGGCCTGCATGAACTTGTTCTCTTTTTGGCTTTTTCCCGAATCCTGGATACCAGCGCTGGGGTCCGCGCCATCAAAGATGCCGATAGTATAAACGGTGGCCTGGCTGTCCTTCATGTTCTTGGCAGCCTTCACAGCCTTGTTGGCGACGCCAGAGTCGAACGTGTTGTCACTCGTTGGAGTGCCGTCAGTAAAGAACACAACGACCTTCTTGGCGCCTGCGCGACCAGAAGGAATATCCCTAGCCAGTTCCAAACCATAGTCGGCATGCGTGGCACCGCTGGGCTGAATTCTCTTAATGGTGTTCTGGAGAATGGTCACATTGCCGCCAGAGCAATCGGTCAGGCCCTTCATTACCTGTGTGTAATTGTAGTTGTACCATCTTCCATACGTATCGTTGCCGATATTGTTGGACTTCTCGCCCGCAAACTTAACAATGGCAACCCTATGTTGCCTATCGACACCCTCGATACTCTCGTTTTGTTTGGCGATGGTATCGATAAAGCTGTTCGCAGCGTTCTTCAGTGCATCGATACGCTTGGTGCGATCTCCGCCACCCATAGGATCATCCATCGAGCCAGATGCATCCAGCACCATCACGATGTCGAGCGGCGTAGTGACCGTCACGGTTGAATTAGACGTCGAGGACATGGCCGAAAGCGTGGTCAGAAAATCCGACTCTTCGTTTTCCTCAGTTGCCTCGACCGTCTTGTCGGTCCAGATTCGGCCGATGTTTTGAGTCGTTACTTTATTACCGTTGTGACCGGCCGCCCAGATTTCC
Source organism: uncultured Collinsella sp. (assembly GCA_900548495.1). Taxonomy (GTDB): domain Bacteria; phylum Actinomycetota; class Coriobacteriia; order Coriobacteriales; family Coriobacteriaceae; genus Collinsella. The sequence continues at coordinate 6,229 of URKT01000015.1, forward strand.
CAGCGTCCGCTGGTGTCGGGATCGACGACGACCTTTCCGCTCATTGTCGGTCCGTCCATTCCGGTACTGGACCTGGCGTTGGCCTCGGGCAGCATGGCAAATGCTGCAGCCGGCAACACAAGCACTACGGCCAGCATCACCGCCAAGAGACCCCTCGTGTACTTACTCATCGCGTCTCCCTTCTCGCAGGCTCAGACCTTGCATCAGCCTAAAGTTACGAAATGAGACACAATTAGGGCAGGTGACACACGTTCCAGATTCATTTTTAGGCGTGAGACAAATGTCTCACCAAAGTTGAGACACGAGCGTTTTCGCAGGAAAACGGGTGCGACTCAAGATGGACGGGGCAAAAGAACCCGTTTTCCTCCGTCCCCAGGGGATCTATTGGTGGTGCTCGCCACGAAACTGGCCTATCTACTATGTTTAGTCCGGTACCTCCGACCATAACCGCGTTTCATGAAAAGCCGCAGGCGTTCTACCTGCGGCTTTCATTTCGCATTACTTGCCGTGGTCGAGGACTGCCGCCTAAACGTAGTAGATAGACCCATTTCGTGGCAGACGGGTCACGCGGCGGCCCTCGCGAGGCCAAAATGATCCGTTTCCCTCTGTCCACGGGAGATCAAGGGCTGTTACGGATATGGTGTCATTTCAAAACTATGCCGGATTACGGGGCTAAAGTCGAGGCCCTCATCCATACCTTCATTTTTTGAAAAACGGCAAGCAATCTACCTGCTGGTTTGTTTTTGCGATTTTCTGTATGGTCGGAGGTTCGCTATCCAGCCCCGTAATCCGGCATAGTTTTGTTCGTGGCGGCCCAACCGCGCGTTCAAGCGCGGGGCCGGTGGGGCATTTTTGCCCCACCGGCCCTATTCCAGCGCTATTCCGGCTTGGTTTCTACCGTGGGAGTCTTGTCCGCTGCGACTGGGGTGCGAGCGGTGTCCATAGTCAGGCAGTGTTTAGGACAGCTCTCGATGCACTCGCCGCACACCACACAAGCATACGGATCAATCGACCAGGTGCCGCCCTTGCGATCGACCGCAAGTGCGCCCGCCGGGCAGCGGCGCGCGCACATCCCGCAGCAGATGCACACGTCCATATCGTTGACGATATGCCCGCGCAGGCGCTCGGGCGCTGCGAGCTTTTCCTGCGGATAGCACACCGTGACCGGCTGTTTGACCATGGAACCCAAGGCCGTCTTGGCAAATGTCAGCAAACTCATGCCGCGCCTACCTTTCCGTGCAGCTAATACAGGGGTCGATGGTCAGGATAATCATGGGCACGTTGGCAAGGAGCACGCCCTGCAGCGCATGTGTCAGACCCGCCAGGTTTTGCGACGTCGGCGTGCGCACGCGGAAGCGGTCCAGGTTCTTGGTGCCGTTGCCGCGCACATAGTAATACGCCTCACCGCGCGGCTGCTCAATCACAACCTCGCCGCGCGCGCCGTCGGCCGGCGTGAGCTTGGTGCGCCCGCCGATGCCGTCGTGCGGAATCTTGCCCACAAGCTCCTTAATGATGTCCATGGCCTGCGTGACCTCGGCGCAACGCACCTGGCAGCGGGCATAGCAATCGCCGTCGGTGGCAACGATGGGTTCAAACGCAGCCAGATCCGCATAGGCACCGTCGCCGAACATACGCACGTCGTAATCCACACCCGAGGCACGACCGAACGGGCCGACCATCGAAAGCTCCAGCGCGTCCTTTTTGCTGATCACGCCCACGCCATGCAGGCGCTCGCCGCAGCTGTTGTCGTCCAAAAACGTATGCACCAGGGCCTCGTAGTCGGGGCGCATGGCATCGAGCGTCTGGACAATGCCGGCCAGCTCGGAGTCCTCGATATCGTGCTTAAGGCCGCCGATCTCGTTAATCGACAGAATCACGCGCCCGCCGCAAGTACTCTCAAAGATCTTGAGAATCTGCTCGCGCAGGGTCCACGACCGATAGAACAGCGCCTCAAAACCAAAGGCATCGGCGAGCAGGCCCAGCCACAGCAGGTGCGAGTGAATGCGCGAAAGCTCGTGCAAAATAGTACGGATATACTGCACGCGGCCGGGCACCTCGATGTCGAGCATGCGCTCGCAGGCTGTGGCATAGCCGTAGCTGTGGCCCACGGCGCAGATGCCGCAGATGCGTTCGGCGATGTAGCCAAACTGATGCATGTCGCGCTTTTCGGTGAGCTTCTCGAGTCCGCGGTGCACAAAGCCGATCTGCGGAATTGCCTCGATAACGCGGTCGTCCTCGATCACCAGGTCCAGATGAAGCGGCTCGGGCAGCACCGGGTGCTGCGGGCCAAACGGAATAACGGAGCGATGTGCCATGGACCTTACGCCTCCTTTTTCTGCTTGTCGCGGGCGGCCTTGGCGGCAAGCGCCGCGCGGACCTTGGCCGCCTTCTCGGGATCCATGGCGGCGAGCTTTGCCTCCATCTCGGCGGCCTTGAGCGCGGCCTTCGCAGCAGCCTCATCATGCTGAGCATCGGAGCCGGCAGCCGCAGCGGGCTGAGCAGCGGCGCCCGCGGCATCGCCGGCGCTCGCAGTGCTCTCCCCTGCAGCAGCCGCAGCCGCGGCAGCCTTCTCGGCAGCGGCCTTGCGCGCCTTGGCCTCGGCGGCGGCACGGACCTTCATGGCCTTCTCGCGCGAGGCCTTCACCTCGGGCGTGATAACGCTCATGGGCTCGGCAGTCGAAACCTGGTAGAAAAAGCCCTTAAAGTCGATCTGCATGTCGGTGATGGCAAGACCAAATAGATCGTGCGCTTCGTTTTCAAACGGGAATACCGCCGGATAGTACGAGCTGACGGACGGAATCTCCTGGTACCGATCAATTCCCTCAACCACCAGGTTCTCAATCGCATAACTGCCGTCCTGGGCGATCTGCTCCTGAGCAGCGCGAACGTTGATAAACGTATAGACCAAGCGATACGTGCCGTCGTCGACGTTGCGCTCGGCGTGCATTTGCACAAAGCGCGCGCCGACGCCCTTGAGCGCCTGGACATGCGACAGGAGCTCGTCGATCCCAACGGTGGTATAGATAGCCTTTTGCATTACTCGGCCTCCTTTGCAGCGACGGGCGCGGCTGGCGTCCCAGCGGGCGTGTCGCCAGCCCCCGTAACTGCCACAAACCCGTCCTCGCCCAGCTCAACGCCGCCGTCCCAGGCAGCGGCACCGCCTACGGTAAGCGGGTCGCCGCCGGCGCGCATCACGGCCTCCTTCTGGTCCAGGATGCCGCACGCCTCCACGATGGCATCGATCACGGTCTCGGGGCGAATGGCGCATCCGGGCGCGTACACGTCCACGGGAATCGCGCGGTCCACGCCGCCGATCACGTTGTAGGCATCGCGGAATACACCGCCCGAACACGCGCAGATGCCGCAGGCCACCACGCACTTGGGCTCGAGCATCTGGTTGTAGATCTGGCGCACGACGGGCAGGTTCTGGGCATTGACCGACCCCGTCACCAAAAAGATGTCCGCATGCTTGGGGTTGCCGGTGTTGACCACGCCAAAGCGCTCCGCATCGAACAACGGCGTGAGCGAGGCCAGCACCTCGATATCGCATCCGTTGCAGCTCGAGCCGTCGTAATGAATAACCCACGGCGAGCGTGACATTTTATGATCCATGGATGCCGCCTCCTAAATAAACACGTCGACGAGGATGGGCATAAGGTTGAGCAGGCCAAACACCAGCGCCACGCCCCATCCGAGCTTAAAGCAGCTGCGCCAGGTGCTGCGTGCGAAGGTGTTATCGATCAGTACCTCGACAAAATACGTCGCGACCATCACGACCAGGGCGACCACCCAGCTCACCGGGTTGTCCCAGACGAAGAACATGCCCACCCACATCAAAAACAGCACGGTCTCGCACCAGTGCATAAGGGTCATCTTGGCCAGCGTGCCGCCGCTCATCTCGGTGGCGACGCCCTGGACAATCTCCTGATGCGCGTGATGCGAGTACGAAAGATCGAACGGCGACTTGCGCAGCTTGATGGTAAGCACCGCGAGCAGCGCGAGGAAAATGGGCGCGCTGTACACGATGATGGGGGCCGACTGCCCCGTCACGGCGATGGAATCAAAGCTATCGGTGGCAAGATACAGGCCCACGCTCATCAGCAGAACGGCGGGCTCGTAGCTCATAACCTGCAGCAGCTCGCGGTCGGCGCCAACCTGGGCAAACGGACTTTGCGTCGAGGCGGACGCCAGTACCACAAAGATCGCGGCGAGCGTAACCATAAAGGCGCACAGCAGCGTGTTGGAACCCGACACAAAGATGCCGCCGCCCACGACGGTGAAGATGAGCGCGCACGCCATGTAGGTATCGTCCATGGTGTTTACGCTGGCAGGAGCCTTGCGCAGCAGCTTGGCAACGTCGTAGAAGGGCTGGAGCAGGCGCGGACCCACGCGGCCTTGCATGCGGGCCGAAAGTTTGCGGTCAACGCCGTCGATCAGGCCGCCCACAAGCGGCGCAATCAGGGCAAACGCCACGGTGCCAATAAATATGCCCACGACGCCCGAGCCTTCGAAATACTTGCCGCGCAGCACCGAGGGCGCGCTCATGGCAAGCCGCTCGGGCCCAATCCACGCGCAGCACAGCAGCGCAAACAAGATAATGCTGCAGCACACGACGCTACCCGCGGGGCCAATACGCTTCTCGCCAAGGGCGTCCTCCGAGTACCAATTGCGCTTTTCGGCCTTCACCTCGTGTCCCATCGAGCCGCGGAAATGGCGGTAATTGTCGGTTCCCACGCCCGAAAGATATACGTTTACGTGCGGTTTGTTGCTCACGCGGAATGAAGTCAGCAGCACCACGGCGATAAACGCCACGATAACCACCATCAGATACATGGCGTCCTTGCCGATAACGTACGGCACACGGCCAAACACCATGGCCAAGTAAGGCGACACCAGACCGCTCGAGATAACCGGGAACGCCACACAGCACAGAATCAGCAGTGCGGCGATGGTGTTGAGCGCCATCCATTCGGTCTTATGGACATTGACCTCAACGTTTTGAGCCGTGGGGTCGACGCCCGAAAGCTTGGCAAGCCACTTGCCCCAGAAAAAGAACGTCGCGGCCGAGCCAAAGGCAAGCACCATGATCATGAGTACGTTGCCGGTCTGCGCGAACGCCACCAGGGCGCCCCACTTGGACACGAGCATGCCAAACGGCGCCACAAACATGCCCATGATGCCCAGCATCATCAGGCGCGTCAGGTGCGGCATGCGGCTGAACATACCGTCCATGTCCTCGATATCGCGGCTGCCGATATGATGCTCGGCCGTGCCCACGCACAGGAACAGCAGCGACTTGGCCACCGTGTGGAACAAGATCAGGAAGATGGCCGCCCATACGGCCTCGGGCGCGCCGACACCCAAGCAGGCGCTGATGAGGCCCAAGTTGGAAATGGTGGAGTACGCGAGTACGCGTTTGGCGTTGCTCTGCGAGATGGCCATGAGGGCAGCGAGCAAAAACGTGATGGCACCCACACTCGTAACCATAAAACCGGTCACGGGATAGATGGCATAGAGCGGGCTCAGCTTGACCATCAGGAACACGCCGGCCTTGACCATGGTCGACGAGTGCAGCAGGGCGCTCGTGGGCGTGGGGGCAACCATGGCACCCAACAGCCAAGTGTGGAACGGCATCTGTGCGGCCTTGGTGAGTGCGGCGAGCGACAGTAGAATGACCGGCATCACCAGCAGCGCGGATTGCGCGGTTCCGGCGCCGGAAAGCTCGATCATGCCCGAGATGGTCAGCGGCATGCCGTTGACGTGCAGGAACATAAGGCCCGCCAAAAACGCGATGCCGCCCAGCATGTTCAGGATGATCTGGGTGAAGGCGTTTTTAATGGCCTCGGGCGTGCGCGTGTAGCCAATCATAAGGAACGAGCACACGGTGGTGATTTCCCAGCCACAGAACAGCCACTCAAGGTTGTCGCTCGTCACGATGACGAACATGGCCGAGAGGAACAGGAACATAAGCGCCAGGAACTGCGGGCGTCGATCGGGCGCGGTCTGCCCGCGCAGCGCGGCCTCGTGCTCGTCATGGGCCTGGAAGTCCTTCATGTAGCCCAGGGCATACACGCAGATTAGGCTGCCGACGATGCCGACGGCGAGGACCATGATCACGCTCATGTAGTCTAGGTAGAGCGGCGTGGCGGTGACGGCTTCGGCCGCGGGCAGCGTCATGGCTGCAAAGGCGAGTGAGCCCACCAGCTGGACTATGCCGAGCACCGTGGTAAGCGCGTTCTTATATTTGTGCGCGTTGTACAGGATGACGGCGCACAGAATTACGTCGATGACGGAGCTGATGATCGAGAGCACATGCGAGGTGCCGGGGGCAACCTCAAAGCTCTGCGGACCCGTGCCAAAAAACATGACGGCGACTACAACTGTCACCGCCATAATAATGCCGGAACCTATGAGCCCCACCGCATCGCGGGCGCGGTCACCGCGCGCGAGCAGCATGCCCAGCGCCGGTACCAGCGGAAACAGGGTAAGGAAATACAGTAGCGTCATACCATCACTCCCCCATGCAAAAACGCTGCAATTGTTTAACGTTATAGCTCAATTACAGGGTTGCGGTGGCAGGTTTTCGGTCAACTGGGGAGTTTTAGGCGTACGGGGTAAGGGCACGTCCGCACTGGAGTAGAGGGTGACGTTTCCTTACCGCAGCGACGGGCGCGCGGGCCACTGTGTGCGGTTTATTGGCCACGTTGGAGGATGTCCCGATAGGCTCGCGGCGGTCCAAAAAGTTGGCGCGGTAAGAAAAATGCGCCCCTGTGGGCGCACCATCCCGTTCGCTATTCCGCCTTTTTAACACGCGGCTTGCGACCGCGCGGCTTATCAACCAGCGCGGACTCACCGCTCTCGCGATACTGGCGGCACCAAGCCTTGACCGAAGACTCGCTGGGAATCTTGTGCTTAATCATGGCTTCGCGAACCGTCAGGCCGTTTTCCAGGCGATCCTTTACCACGGCGAGCTTGACGTCGTACGAATAGGTGTGATGGCGAGCGCCCGCGTTGAGCACGGCGTCGGCGCCGCCCACGGCATATGCGCGGGCCCACTGACGAGCCGTGGCCTGGGGAATGCCAAGCTTTGCGGCGAGGGCGCGGTGACCGACCCCCTCTTGGAGGATCTCGACGGCGCGCTGCCTAACCTCGGGCGCATGCGTGCGAGTCCTAGTTGCTTCCGACATACCTGCCACTTCTTAGCCTTAACCGTTAATCTGCTTTCTTACGTGCACGCTAGATAGTAGCATTTTGCTGTTTGCTCAAAGTAGTTAATTAAAATAGACGCGGCGTTATCTGGGCATTTGACACCTATTTACGACATTTCTTTATCGATTATTTACGCTGGTAGCTAGCTCGCAGCTAATCGTCATCCGTTTGCCAACAAAATTGACATCTCTTTATGTCCTTTGGTCTAGAGGGAATAATTATTAACCCCTCCCCCAATAATTTTGAGCGGCCTGCAGGGCAGTGACGCCTCACTCCTCATGATTACCGCGCATTGCCATCCACCCGAGCAAAACAAAAAGGACGGGACCTGCTGCGCTTGCAGACCCCGCCCCGGTTGACACCCGATGGGACGCAGTCGGGCGAGGCAGGTCCGTGCTGCCGCCCCGCCTGGCCGCGATGTTCAACTACAGCTCGTTGGCCGCGTGATATGCCGTGCGGATGGCGCTCGCGATGTCGGCGGTGCGCTCGCCCGAGCAGTCGCCCACGCAGGTCACGGGTACCGTCACGCCGTCCAGGTCAAACGCGTTGGCCTTGGAGCCCACGGCCATCACCACGTAATCGCAGGCGATCTTCACCGGCTCCTCGGCACCGTCCTCGGTGGTGCGAATGGCCTCCACGCCCTCGTCGGTAATGGCGGTCAGGCGGGTCTTCACGTGCTGCTCAACGTTGTGCTCGGCAAAGTCGCTCATGATCAGCGGCAGAATGGTCTCGGACTCGCCCGCGGCAATCTTGTCGAGCATCTCGACGATCGCCACCTCGCAGCCGTGCTGCAGCAGGTACTCGGCAGTCTCGGTGCCTACCAGGCCACCGCCAATGACGGCGACGCGGCCCGTAAGCTCCACCTTGCCGGCCAGCACGTCCCAGCTCGAGACGACCTTCTCCGAGTCGGCGCCCGGAACGGGAATGACCACGTCGTGTGCGCCCACAGCAACAATCGCAGCGTCGGCGGCGTTGAGGTCCTCAACGGTAGCGGCATGGTTGAGCTCAACCTTCACGCCCAGGCCGGGCAGAATCTTCTCGTAGTACTCGACCGAGCGCATGATCTCGTCCTTGCGCGGGGGCGCGGCCGCCAGCACAATCTGGCCGCCCAGATGGTCGCTCGCCTCGTAAACGGTCACATCGTAGCCGCGCTTGGCCGCCACGCGTGCGGCCTCCAGGCCGGCAATACCGCCACCCACCACGGCGATCTTCTTGTCGCCCTCGCCCGGCTTAATGGCGATGGTCGCCTCATCACCGTTCTCGGCGTTGAGCACGCACGAGATGTACTTGCGGTTTTGAATCGCGTCGACGCAGCCCTTGTTGCAGTTGAGGCACTCGCGGATGGGCTCGCCCGTGGCAGCCTTCAGCGCAATGTCGGGATCGCACATGAGCGAGCGGCCATAGGCGACGATGTCGGCCGCGCCGTCTTCCAGGATCTTCTCGCCGGCCTCGACCGAGACTACACGGCCGACGGTTGCCACCGGCACGGAGACCAGGGCCTTAACGCGCTCGGCCACGGGCAGCGTCCAGTTGTAGGGCATGGCGCCCATGGGCGGAATGGTGTCGCCCATGTTGCCGGTGTGGTTGGCCTGCGCGACCTGGATCATGTCGATGCCCGCGCCCTCGAGCAGCTTGGCAAACTCGCAGGCCTCGTCAGGCTGCAGGCCGCCCTTGCCGCGCGGCGTGCCGTCGGGGTTCTCCATAATCACGGGGAGCTTGTACTCCACCATCAGCTGCGGCGCGGCTTCCTTAATGGCAGCGACGACCTCCAGCGCGTAGCGGACGCGGTTCTCGAACGAGCCACCGTACTCGTCGGTGCGCTGGTCGAGGATGGCCGAGCACAGCGAACCCACCAGGCGGTCGCCGTGGACCTCGATGGCGTCGATGCCAGCCTGCTGCGCGCGGGCAGCCGAGGCGGCGATGGCCTCCTTGATCTGGGTGAGCTGCTCTACGCTCGCCTCGTTCACAAAGTGCTGCATATCGTGGTGCAGCTTGGCGTATGCCTGGTTGCGGATCTCGTTGGACTCGGCCATCTTGGCAGCAAAGGTCTCCTCGTCGCCGGCGGCCTTGGCCTCCTGCGCGGCCTTGGCGGCAGCCATGGAGCCCATGACCATGCGGCCGACACCGGACACGTCGTACTCGGGGTGGAACAGCTGCAGCGCGACCTTGGCACCGTGCTTGTGAACGGTGTCGGCCAGGGCCTTAAACGTGGGGATTTGGGCGTCGGTTGCCAGCTTGGGCGTGGGGCTTGCGGTCATGACGGGAGCGACGTCGCCGATGACGATGTAGCTCACGCCGCCACGGGCCAGGCGCTCGTAAAAAGCCAGGCTGCGCTCGCCAATGGAACCGTCGCGCTCCTCGTAGCCGGTGGTAAGCGGCGGGAACATAATGCGGTTCTTGAGCTCAAGGGGGCCAACCGTAATGGGCTGGAGCAGCTTGGATGCAGGTGCGGTCATGGATATTCCTCTCTTGTAGGCGCGGCGGCGATGGTGCCGCGTAGTTGTCTAGAGGATATGGCATGGGAGCACAACAGCACAACGAAAATCGGCGAATATCAAGTGGCGGCAGGTGGATGGGGTGGGGCGGCCCGTCGGTTTGTCTCAATCTGTAACAACAACTCGGCAAAACCGGGTCTTACTGTTACAGATCGAGACATTCCTCTCGACCCATCCTCAACAATCTAGATCTGTAACAGCTAGGCCCACTTTTGACCCCTACCTGTTACAGATCGAGACAAACCAAACCCGCCTGCTAGAAAATCTCAATCTATAACAACAACTCGGCAAAATCCGTCCCTCGTGTTACAGATTTAGACAAACACGACCCAACCCACCGGTATATCTCGATCTGTAACACCCAGCCGCCTAAATCGGGTCTAGATGTTACAGATCGAGATTTTGTTTGAGAGGCCGAGAATTGGACCGAAAACACGGTCCCGAAATAACAAAAAAGCTCGCCGGCTAGGCCGACGAGCTGTAAGTTCTTGGTCGCGGGGGCAGGATTTGAACCTACGACCTCCGGGTTATGAGCCCGGCGAGCTACCAGACTGCTCCACCCCGCAATGTCTGGGCGCCTCATGTGCGCAAGAAAGAATATTACGCGGGAGTTCGGTAAACGGCAAGGAAAATCTCGTAGAGCATAATTCCTTCATATTTAAACCCCTCAGCCCCTATCACCGTAAACGAATCGCAGCCGAGCGCCGTCGACGGCACGTATACAATGGTGCGCGTCCTTTTATGCCGACACCGGGAGTAGACATGCTGCTCGCTATCGATATGGGAAACACGCAGACGGCCATGGGCCTGTTTGACGGAGACGAGCTGGTGCAGTCGTGGCGCATGCCCACCGACCGCTCCTATACCGCCGACGAGATCCATGTGCGCCTGATGGGTTTCTTTAAGATGTACGGCCTTTCGCTCGATGCGGTCGACGCGATCGCCTTTGCCGGCGTGGTGCCGCAGCTCTCGCGCGAATGGCACGCCGTGGCCGACCGCATTGCCGCGGACGCCATCGTCATCGGGCCGCAGACGGCCGCGGTGACCAAGCTGCGCGCGGCGCGTCCCCAAGCCGTAGGCGCCGATCGCGTCGCTAACGCCGTTGCGGCCGAAACTTTCTACGGCGCGCCGGCAATCGTGGTGGACTTTGGCACCGCGACCAATATCGACGTCATCGATGAGGACGGTTATTACATTGGCGGAGCGATCGCGCCGGGCATTCGCATCTCCATGGACGCGCTTGCCGCCCGTGCCGCCAAGCTCGCCAGCGTGCCGCTCGAGGCGCCCGAGCACGCCATCGGCCGCGATACCGAGGAGTGCATCAAGGTCGGCGCCGTAACGGGCGCCGCCGCCATGGCTGAGGGCCTGGTCGCGCGCATGAAGCGCGAGCTGGGCCGCGAGGATGCCACCGTTATCGCCACGGGCGGTCTCGCCAGCATCGTCGCCGATTCGACCGATGCCTTCGACGTGGTCGACGGACAGCTCACCATCAAGGGTATCTGCGAAATCTACCGCCGCATGCAGGAGCTGGGATAGAGCAGGGGCTTAAGTCGAGCACGCCCGATGCCGCAGTCCCCGCAAAGGCTCGCCAAACCTATTCCTCAGACAGGCGAAACCCTCCCCGGCACAGGCCGAGGAGGGTCTTGTTGTCATCGTTGTCTTTGAGCGCTGGCGCCTCGCGCTACAGCCCGCGAATCCGTACGGCCTCGGGCGGAAACTCCTGCTCGCCGGCATCGGTCTTGATGGTCGCGCGGCCCCAGATGTCCAGGCCCGCAAACACACCGACCGCAAGCGGCAAGCCGTTGGGCGACACCGCCGCAACTTGGCGACCGAGCAGCGGCACCATGTCGAAGTACTCGCCCAGCACGGGGGCCAGCGGACCGGCAGCACCCTGTGGCGTGTTGGCGACAACCGCCCAGGCATCCACGCGGGTCAACACGGCGGCGGCCAGCGCCTCGACCAGCGCTTCGTCAGCCACATCCACGCCAAGCTCGCTCAGTGCCGAACGCTCAATATCCACCGTCACGGCACCGAACATGCCCGCAGCACCGGCACCGCCGTTCACGGCAACACGCGCGAGCGACGTCTCAAACGCAGGCGCACCGCACACGATATCGCTCGGCCACTGGATACCCACCTTACCGGCAAGGCCCAGCCCCGGTGTCGACGCCGCGCCCACGAGCGCGTCCATCATGCCCATCGCGGCCACAAACGGCAGGCCGTGGAAGGCATGCATGTTCACGTCCGGGCGCACGACCAGCGAAAACGTCAGCGAAGCATCGCCCGCGCTCCAAGCGCACCAGCCCGCGGACGCACCCTCGCGGCCCGCGTCGCGCGCGGCGTCAAGCTCGGTACCGGCAACAACAGCATTCATCTCGATCATCTACATACGCCCCAATTCGCCCACGATATGGCCCACGCGGTCCTCGGGCTCCTTGACCTCGACGCCGTTGTAGCGGAAGAACCGCGCCGGATCGTGCATCAAGTCCTCGAGCGGCACCAGCACAAAATCGCGCTCGCCGATCAGCGGATGCGGCAGGCGCAGCTTTTTGCCGCCGTGGGTCTCGCCGTCCATCCACAGCAGGTCCAGGTCGATGGTGCGCGGGCCGTTGGCCTTGGCCTTTTTGGAGCGGTCGCGCCCCAGCTCAGCCTCGATCTTCATAAGCTCGTCGAGCAGCACCAACGGCGCCAGCTCGGTCTTGATCTCGATGACGGCGTTGGCAAACGCGTCCTGGCGCGTCTCGTAGGCAGGCTCGCTCTCGTAGATCTTGGAGGAGTTGGACACGCAGGTGAGTGGAATCTCGGCGATCATCTCGCGTGCGGCGCGAATGTTGTCGCAGCGATGCCCCAGGTTGGAGCCCACGGCCACAAACGCGCGGCGCGGCTGCGGCTTGGCAACCGCCCAGTAGCCGTTCAGGAACTGCGCAAAATCCGCGGCGTCGTGCACGCGCACGATGTTGGCACCGGCCTGGATGGCGCCCAGGCACACGCCAAACGTAGCGGCATCGCGCTCGGCGGCCTCGGTCACGCCCGAGACGGCGCCCACAAAGCGCTTGCGCGACACGGCGCACATGAGCGGATAGCCCAGTGACGCCATCTTGGCAGTCTCGCGCTGGATGACGATGTCCTCGTTGGCCGACTTACCAAAGCCCGGGCCAGGATCGATGCAGATGCGGTCGCGCGACACGCCGGCATGGATGAGCGTGCGGGCCTGGTCGGACAGAAAGCCCATAACGCGGCGCATGATGGGCGCCGAATCGGGCAGGGTGAAGCGGCGGAGCTGCGAGGTGGGCACGTAGGCTTCCTCGCGGCGGGCGCTGCGGCGCATCATGGCGGCCAGGCGGTCATTGGACTCCGATGCGGCCTCGGTGGCTGCGGGAGTGGCCTCGGGCGCGGGCGCGACGGTCTCGGCGGCAGTAGCCTGCTCGGCGGCCGGCGTCTCCTGCTCGCTTGAAGGCTCGGACGTGGGCTCCGGTTCGCCAAACGGCAACGAGGGCTGCACCACGCCGCCCGGAAGCTTGGCCTCAACCTTGGGCTCGCCCAGCAACTTGCCGCGACGGCGGCGAGCCGGCTTCTCGGCCTCACGCGCGGCCTCGGCAGCCGCCTCGCGCGCCTTCTCGGCAACAAACGCCGCTGCCGAGGTATCGAGCTGCACCGTTGCGTGCGTGCGTGCGGGCGCGGCGACCTCGCCGGCATGCATCACGATGACGCCGCAGGTGCTCGTCTTAACAAACTCGACCATCTTGGGATCGGTGAAGCCGGTCACGTCATTGACGATCGAGGCGCCGCAGCGCACGGCCGCCTTGGCAACCGCCACGTGACGCGTGTCGATCGAGACGATGGCGCCCTCCTTGGCCAGCGCGCGCACAACGGGCAGCACGCGGCGCGCTTCCTCATCGGGATTGACCGGGGTAAAGCCGGGACGCGTGGACTCACCGCCCACGTCGATGATGTCGGCGCCGGCGTCGAGCATCGCCAGGCCGTACTCGATAGCGGCGTCCGGGTCGAAGTGCTCCCCGCCGTCGCTAAACGAATCGGGCGTCACGTTGAGGACGCCCATGATGCGCGGGCGGTCAAAGCTGAGCTCATACTTTCCGCACCGCCATGTCTTGCTGTCGTTCGCCATGAACATCCTCCTAAAATGCCCACGCCGCCGAGCTTGGGGAGCTGGCGGCGGGGTCGCTTTGCACTCAGTCTTTCTATTGTATCCGCGCGCGCGGGCTAGAACGCAAACGCGGCCGCGATGTCGCAAGAAATCAGCAGGTCGGCATTTGCATCCTGATCGGTGGGAGCAAGGTTGCATATGGCCAGCGTATCGCCGGTAAAGTATCGCGTAAGGCCTGCCGCCGGATACACCACGAGCGAGGTCCCGCCTACAATGAGGGCATCGGCCGCGGCGATGGCGGCAACGGCACCGGTCAACACATGCTCGTCGAGCGGCTCTTCGTAGAGCACTACATCGGGCTTGATGCGGCCGCCGCACGCGGGGCACGCAGGCACGCCCGCGGCATCCTCGTGCTCGCGCGAGCAAATCCACTCGGCGCTATAGACCGCGCCGCACGACTGGCAAATGTTGCGATGGACCGATCCGTGCAGCTCGAACACGCGCTGTGAGCCGGCCATCTGATGCAGGCCGTCGATATTTTGCGTCACCACGGCATCAAGCTTACCGGCGCGCTCCAGCTCGGCCAGCTTGGTGTGGCAGCGGTTGGGCTTAGCGTTAAGCGCGATCATCTTGGTGCGGTAGAAGTCGAAGAACTCGGCCGGATGTGCCTCGTAAAAGCTGTGCGAGAGCATGGTCTCGGGCGGATAGGCAAACTGCTGGTGATACAGGCCGTCAACGCTGCGGAAATCGGGGATGCCGCTCGCCGTGGAAACACCCGCGCCGCCAAAGAAGACCACGCGCTTGTGGGTGTCAAACAGATCCGCCAGCGCGGCGGAGGCCTGCCTGGGATCTGTTATCGCTTGCGTCATGTTTGTCCTCCGTCCATGTTGGTCGGGGCGGCTGCGATCGCGTCGTCGCCCGCGGGGCCCGCCCCGCCTCTGTTGCGTTAATCTTAAGCCTGCCAACCCCGTCGAAAGGACACCATGCCTCAGGCTTACACTTTCGCCTCGTGGAACGTTAACGGCCTGCGCGCCGTGCTCAAAAAGGACCCGGGCTTTATTCAGATCGCGCAGGAACTCGATGTCGATGTCCTGGCGCTGCAAGAAACTAAACTGCAAGAAGGCCAGGTGCAGGTCGACCTGCCCGGCTACCACCAAACCTGGAACTACGCCGAGCGCAAGGGCTACTCGGGCACTGCGGTCTTTAGCCGCCAGGAACCGCTGCGCGTGCTGCACGCCGACGCGCTGCTGCCCTACGCCGGCGAAGGCGAGGCTGCCGAGCTCGTTGCCCAAGCCGCGACCGAGGGCCGCGTCTGCGCGCTGGAGTTCGACAAGTTCTGGTTTGTGGATGTCTACACCCCCAACGCGCAAAACGAACTCGCCCGCATCGACGTGCGCATGGCCTGGGACGATGCCTACCGCGGCTTTTTAAGCGCGCTCGAGCGCGAGACCGGCAAACCCGTCGTAACCTGCGGCGACTTTAACGTGGCGCACGAGGAAATTGACCTTAAGAACCCCAAGTCCAACCGCGGCAACGCAGGCTTTTCGGACGAGGAGCGCGGCAAGTTCACCGAGCTGCTCAACGCCGGCTTTACCGATACCTGGCGCGCGGCAAATCCGAACGTCGAGGGCGTCTACAGCTGGTGGAGCTACCGTTTTAATGCCCGCAAAAACAACGCCGGCTGGCGCATCGACTACTTCCTGGTAAGCGACGCAATCGCCGACAACGTACGCGACACCGGCATCCGCGGCGACATCTTCGGCAGCGACCACTGCCCCGTCACCCTCACGCTAGAGCTCTAGCCCCAAGTAATTTCCTGGGGGACAGAGGAAAACAGATCATGTGACCCCTCTCCCCCTATAAGTTGCGGTGGAATAGTTCCTGTTTGGGCAGCAAATTGCCAAAAACGAGAACTATTCCACCGCAAGTTCGTGAGGGAACGCGAAATGCCTTACAGCCCGTATTTCACGACGACACGGTTAATGCGACGGCACCAAGGCTTGTACAAGGCGGCCAAGAACACGCAGGTCGCGAGGCCGTGTGTGATATCGAACGGCACTGCCGTGGCAAGACGCGCCATGGCACCCGCCCACGTGAGCGGTTGAACAAAACCGATAATGTCGTAGGCGTTGATCACAACGCCGTACAGCAAACCCGAAGCAAAGCCGTAGGTCAGCAGCGCCGGCATACGCACGGCGCCATCGGCGCGATCAAAAGCGCCGGCATGCGCCAGCGCACCGCCAACGTATCCCACGAGCCCCCAGGCATACATCTGCCACGGCGTCCACATGCCCTGCCCAAAAAAGAAATTGCTGGTCAGCGCCGCCAACGCACCGACCATAAAGCCGTTACGACGACCGAGTGTCGCCCCGGCGATAATGGCGATGGCACTCACGGGTTTAAAGTCGGGAATGGGTCCAAACAGGATGCGCCCCGCCGCCGCCAGCGCCGCCAGCACCAGCGTGGGCATAATCTGACGCAGGCCTGGACGCGATGCCTCATAGCCCGCAAAGAACAGCGCAAGCACCAACGCCACCACAACCAGCATGGCCAACGCTGCCTGCTCAACACCCGCCAGCAACGCGGCAGCCATCACCGCCGGCACCGCCAACAACAGCGGGATCTCCAGTTTTGCAAGCAAACGCGAGAAACGACAGTCCGTCATCCCATCACGCCCTATAGAACACGTTGTCGGCAAAGAAGTCGGCCGGGGACTCCATGCAGGCAATCTCGCCGTCAAACATCATGGCGACGTCGTCGGCTACCTGCTCGGCAAAGTCCAAATCGTGCGTAGCCATGATGACGGTGCCGCCAGCCTTCGCATGGTCACGCAGGGCGCGGGCGATGGTGCGGCGACTCTCCAGGTCCAAGCCCTTCGTGGGCTCGTCAAGCAGCAGCAGCTCGGGGCCGATCAGCAGCAGTTTTGCCAATGCAAGCAGTTGACGCTGCCCGCCCGAAAGATCGTACGGATGGCGTCCATCCAGACCCGACAACCCCAAGCTCGCCGCACGCTCCCGCGCCACGGTCTCGTCATATCCGCAGGCTGAAGCCCATTCCATCAGCTCGTCGCACACCGTCTCGGCAACCAGCAATGCTTTGGGATTCTGAGGCAGCAGCGCCGCCGAGGCCGCTCCGCGCACCATGCGGCCGCGCTGCAGCTTGGCGGTCTTCGCCAGCACCGAGAGTATCGTCGACTTACCGCATCCGTTGCCGCCCACGATCGCATGCACCGCACCGGCCGAAAACGCCACGTCGAGCCCGCGCAGCACCCAACCGCCCGCGCGATCGTAGCGAAACCAGCCTTCCGACAGGGTGGTAGCCGACCCGCCGTGCATTTTTTGGAGTATTCTGCTTCCATCCGTGCGCGGGAAAGCTTCCGAGCCGTTTTCGAGCGACGTTTGCGCCACAAATTCTGACGATTTGTCCAATTCTGAACTTTTTTTCGCGCTCGATACGTCCCCGGGCGGCTCTGGAGAGCCCAAATTGTCCTCACGCCTGCTGAATACTCCTTTATTTGCACATCGGATGGCACCCCACCCCAACATGTCATCGGAAAACAGCGATTCTCGGCGTCCCAAAGAAGCCATATCCGCCACCTCGCGCACGCGACCGTCCTCAATCCGGTACGCACACGTCGCGTATTCGAGCATTGGGCGCGGCTGATGCGTCGCCACAACAACCGTGCAGCCCAGCTCGCGATTCACACGAAACAGCGCGTGCAGAAAATTCTTCTCAGCAACGGGATCGAGCTGAGACGTGGGCTCGTCGAGCAGCAGCACGCGCGGGCGCAGCGCCAGGACGGCGGCAAGCGACAGCAGCTGCTTGCGGCCACCCGAAAGCGTATCGATATCACGATGAAGCCAGTCCTCCAGACCAAAGAAATAGCTGGTCTCGGCAACACGGCGGCGCATCTCGTCGCGCGACACACCCAGATTCTCTAGGCCAAACGCCATCTCGTGCCACACGGTCTCGCACACAATCTGGTTCTCGGGATCCTGAAACACATAACCCACGCGCTCTGCCGATGCCCGCACGTTCATGTCGGCAACGTTCTCGCCCAGCACGCGCAGTTCGCCAGTGCGCTCGCCCGCTGGAGCGATCTCGGGCTTGAGCAGCGACAGCAGCGTCGACTTGCCCGAACCGGTACCGCCAACAAGCAGTGCAAACGCACCTTGGGAAACACGCCAATCAAGCCCCTCGAGCACCGGTGCCTTGACCCCGGGATAGGCAAAACTAAGGCCTCGCACCTCAATCGCCGGCGCGGCCGAGCCATATGCCACACCCGCCGCCGAGCTCCTATCAAACCGAGCCATCAGCCAAACCTCTTCTCATCAATCGCGCGCAACGCGCAAGGCAGCACCATCCAGGCAGCGTACACGACATAGCCCGGCCACGGCGCCGGCACCGAGAGCTGCGGATAAAACGAATACTGCGTCGTCGCGGTCCACGCCACCGCCACCGCGGCAGCACCAAACAGCGCGAGCCCGACCAGCGCGGCAACGTCACTGCGCCCCAGTCGATACCGCGCATACGTCGTACGACGCGTCGCGGCACCCCACCCGCGCGAGCGCATCGCGTCCGCGCGCTCCAGCGAATCTTCCATGCCCCAGCCCATCAACACGCTCGACGCCCGCAGGTGCGATCGCACGGGATCGGTGGGCGCGCGGCCCGGCACATCAATCGCATCCTGCACCGCCAGCACCGTACGACCGCGGCGTAAAAACTGCGGGATAAGCCTCATGCACATCGAGATCATGAGCGCAATCACCGGTGCGGCATTGCCCAGCAGCGCGAGCACCTTGTCGTATTCGAGCATCGACGCCGCGGCCTCAAACCACAGCACGCTCGCCACAAACAGCCCGCCCATGCACAGGCCGTATGCCATGCTTTCCAGATACACCGCGCGCATGCCAATACGGAACAGCTCCGTCGAGCCCGAGGCGCTAAACAGCGGATTGACCAGCGCGATAATCAAAATCACCGGCAACTGCCAGCGGAGTGCGCCCAGCGTGCGGGCAGCCCCACGCGTCACAAATCCATACGCCAGCCCGCCCGCAAGCGACAGCGCAATCAGCACCGGCTGCATCGAGAACATGGTGAGCCCCAGCGTCAGCACTATATAGAGTGCCGGCACAGCCGGATGCGACATCGAGAACGCCGCGACGGGCTCGCCGCCAAACTCCTCTTGTATGTTGTCCACGGGCACCCCCGTCCCCTCGCTCAAACGACAGCTCCGCAGCACCGCCAACGCCGCACGCAAGCAGCGCAAACGCCACGCCGGCGGCGCAAGCCTCAACCGCCGCAAACCAATCGCTACGCGCTCAACATATGCCTGCGGTATCATATTGCGCCGTGTATCGTTTCCAAACACACGTCTCTATAACGTAACAGGAGATCACATGGACGCAACCGCAATTATCCTCGCTGCCGGCGAGGGCACCCGCATGAAGTCGAACCACTGCAAGGTTTCGCACAAGATCCTGGGCAAGCCCATGGTCCAGTGGATCGTCGACGCCACCATCAAGGCCGGCTGCAGCCGCGTCGTGGTCGTCATCGGCAGCCACGCCGACGAGATGCGCGCCCTCATCGACGGTGCCTATGCCAATAGCGCTACCAAGGTCGAGTGCGTCGAGCAGACCGAGCGCCTGGGCACCGGTCACGCCGTGAAGGTCGCGCTCGAGGCCTGCGGCATCACGCAAGGCCCCGTCGTCGTGCTCAACGGCGACCTGCCGCTCATCACCGCCGACACCGTCGCCAAGTTCGCACAGACCGTCGCTACCGGCGAGCTCGCCTGCACCGTCATGACCATGACCCCGCCCGACCCCTTCGGCTACGGCCGCATCAAGCTGGGCGCCGACGGCCAGATCGAGCGCATCATCGAGCAGAAGGACTGCACGCCCGAGCAGGCCGCCACGCTGCTGGAGTGCAACGCCGGCTGCTACGCCTTTGACGGCGCGCAGCTCGCCGCCGACATTAACGAGATCGGCAACGACAACGCGCAGTCCGAGTACTACCTGCCCGACATGCTCGAAATCCTCAAGGGTCACGGCCAGGCGGTCTCCATCTTCCACTGCGATGACTACCGCGACGGCCTGGGCGTCAACAGCCGCATTCAGCTCGCGCAGCTCACCGCCATCGCGCGCGACCGCATCAACGAGCACTGGATGGCCGAGGGCGTCACGTTCATCGATCCCACGCAGGCCTGGATCGGCCCCGACGCTGTTATCGGCCGTGACACCGTCGTGTGGCCGCAGACGCACCTGATCGGCCACGTCACCGTGGGCGAGGAGTGCCAGCTTGGCCCCAACAGCCGCCTCACCGACACCACCGTCGGCAGCGGCTGCACCATCGATGAGACTATCGCCATCGAGGCCGTCATCGAGAACGGCGTCGACTGCGGCCCGCGCGCCTACCTGCGCCCGGGCACCCACATGCTCGACGGCTCCAAGGCCGGCACGCACGTGGAGATCAAGAAGTCCACGATCGGCGAGGGCTCCAAGGTGCCGCACCTGTCCTACATCGGCGACACCACCATGGGCTCCGGCGTCAACGTGGGCGCGGGCTCCATCACCTGCAACTACGACGGCGTGCACAAGCACAAGACCGTCATCGGCAAGGACGCCTTCATCGGTTCCGACACCATGATGGTCGCGCCCGCCCAGATCGGCGACGGCGCGCTCGTGGCCGCCGGCTCCGTCATCACCGAGCCGGTCCCGGCCGACGCACTTGGCCTGGGCCGCGCCCGTCAGGTAAACATTGAGGGCTGGGCCGCCGATTATCGCCGCCGTCTGCACGAGGACGACGAGGTATAACGTTTTACCAAGCATCTAAGGAGCTGTTCCCATGGGGGCGGCTCCTTTTTCTATCGTGACCTGCGCGACAGGATGAGTGGTCGGTTCGTGTCCGTTGACGGTAAAGACGTTATCAAGACTCGATAAACCCCGCCGCGCGGTTACAATGCAAAAAGGCATCTATATGGCATTCGATGTATAAAGGAGAAGGGTAATGCCGATTAATGATCCCGAGAAGTCGGAGAATATGCGCAAGTCCATCCGCGTGTATTCCGGTTCCTCCAACCGTCCCCTCGCTCAGAAGATTGCTGAGTACCTTGGGGTCGAGCTTTCGGGCCTTACGCTAAAGCAGTTCGCCAATGGTGAGATTTACGCCCGCTACGACGAGACCGTCCGCGGCGCCGACGTCTTCCTGATTCAGTCCGTGGCCGGCGGCAACGTCAACGACATGCTCATGGAGCTGCTCATCGCCACCGACGCTGCCAAGCGCGCATCCGCCCGCTCCATCACCGCCGTTATCACCCACTACGGCTATGCCCGCCAGGACCGCAAGGCCGGCCCGCGCGAGCCCATCACCGCCCGCCTCGTCGCCAACCTGCTCGAGCGCGCCGGCGTCAATCGCATCATCACCCTCGACCTGCACCAGGGCCAGATCCAGGGCTTCTTTGATATCCCGGTTAACCACCTGTCCGCGCTGCCGCTGTTTGGCCAGTACTACAACGACATGCACTTCGACACCGACAACCTGGTTGTCGTCTCCCCCGACGTGGGTCGCGCCAAGGCCGCCAAGAAGCTGTCCGACATGCTCGGCTGCGACCTGGCCATCGCCCACAAGGGCCGTCCGCGCCACAACGCCGCCGAGGTCATGGGCATCATCGGTGACATCAAGGGCAAGACCTGCATCATCAACGACGACATGATCGACACCGCTGGCACCCTGTGCGCCAACGTCAAGGAGCTCAAGGCTATGGGCGCTGGCGACATCTACGTCTGCGCCACCCACGGCATCTTCTCCGGTCCGGCCATCGAGCGTCTGAACGACGCCCCGATCGTCGAGTGCCTCGTCACCGACGCCATTCCCGTCGAGGTCGGCGGCAAGATCAAGACCATCTCGGTCGCCGAGGAGTTCGCTCAGGCCATCTCCGCCGTTTACCACGAGGAGCCCGTCTCCACGCTCGTCGGCGGCGACTTCGCGCTGTAGTCGCATCGTCCTTGTAACCCGGCGCATCGCCGTCGGAACAGAAGAAACCCCCGCGCTCCCCCTTGCTTCGCAAAGGTCGCGCGGGGGTTTCTTCTGTTCCGACGGCTCGCTCTGCCGCGGCCGCGCTTTTGTCTGGTGGGATTTCGCTGAAGCAAAGCCTCGCCTTCGGCGGGCGTGGTAGCCTTTGTCGTTGATTGAACTATTTGTGTAACGGAAGGACAAATATGGCAGCTGCACAGCCGCTTAAGATTCGCATGGTTGCCGGGCTTGGCAACCCTGGCGATGAGTATGCCGAGACCCGCCACAACGCTGGCTTCAAAGCAATCGACGAGTTGGCCCGTCAGGCCGGTGTCACGTACTGGAAAAACCAGGCAGGCGCCGAGGTCGCGCTCATCAACATCAACGATCCCGAGGAAGAGGGCGGTAAGCGCCAGATTGTGCTGGTCAAGCCGCAGTCGTATATGAATACCTCGGGTGGCCCCATCTCCAAGCTCTGCCGCGAGTACAAGATCAAGGCCGAGGAGCTGCTCGTGATTCACGACGAGCTCGATATTCCCGCCGGCGACGTGCGTGTTAAGGTGGGCGGCGGCCACGCCGGTCACAACGGCCTGCGCTCCATCATCGACAAGATGGGCAGCCGCGACTTCAGCCGCATCCGCACCGGCATCGGCAACCCTCCCGGCAAGATGGCTGTCGCCGACTACGTGCTTAAGCAGCTGCGCGCCCGCGAGGCCGAGGATTTCCAGGACACCTGTGCCCGCGCCGCCGACGCCGCCGGTTTGGCCATCGTCCACGGCGTAATCTACGCCCGCGATCACGTAAACGGCGCCGCTTCCGCCAACGGCAAGCACTAAAACCTATCATTTAGGGACAGGTTTATTTTGGCAAGTTTTACCTGCGGAAACTCCCCAGTTGCGGCATCGCAATCAACCGCGCGCCGACATACATGCATAGCACCCCAAAGGGGGCCGGCCTCATCACAGCCCGAGGCCGGCCCCCTTTGCCGTTTTACCTGATAAAACCGACCAAAATAAACTTCTCCCCCTTTGATAGGCCAAAGTGGATAAACCCTGCTCCCAACCGCCGAAGACACACGTAAGTGACATGTCCATGAGGGTATAATTTGCACCGTATGTCTGCACAACGCCTGTGCACGTACGGTTTTATTCGGGCTACCGTCCATTTCCGTGGAGGCACGGTTCGGCGGCCCTAACAAGAGAGGGGTTCTATGTATAAGATCCTGGAGAAGACGCAGTTCTCGGAGAAGGTGTTCAAGTTCCGCATCGAGGCGCCTGCAATCGCCAAGCATGCGCACGCCGGACAGTTCCTCATGGTTCGCGCCAACGAGACGGGCGAGCGCGTCCCGTTTACCCTGGCCGGCTGGAACGGTGACGAGGGCTGGGTCGAGTTCATCTTCATGGTGATCGGCAAGACCACCGAAATGCTTTCCACCTACGAGGCCGGCGAGTCGCTGCGCGACGTCGTGGGCCCGCTGGGCGTTCCCACCGAGATGGCCGAGGGCCCCTGCGCCGTCATTGGCGGCGGCGTCGGCCTGGCAATTGCCTTCCCGGTCGCCAAGCACCTGGTCGAGACCGGCCACGAGGTGCACGCCATCATGGGCGCCCGCACCAAGGACCTCCTGCTCATGGAGGACCAGTTCCGCGAGCTCCTCGACGAGGACCACATCCACATCACCACCGACGACGGCTCCTACGGCGAGCAGGGCGTTGTCACCGCTCCGCTGGAGCGCCTGCTGCAGGACAAGGCCGTGAGCCAGATCTTCTGCGTCGGCCCCGTTCCGATGATGAAGTTCTCGACCCTCACCGCCCAGAAGTACGACACCCCCATCACCGCGTCGCTCAACCCCATCATGGTTGACGGCACCGGCATGTGCGGCTGCTGCCGCGTCGAGGTGGGCGGCGTGACCAAGTTCGCTTGCGTCGACGGCCCCGACTTCGATGCCACCCTGGTCGACTGGGATGACCTTCGTGCCCGCCAGGCCGCTTACCGTTCCGAAGAGGGCGAGTCCCTCAAGGCCTATGAGGAAAAGAGCTGCGCATGCCACTAGTTAACGGTCGTTTCGTTGCCGATATGAAGTCGCCCCGCACCCCCGATAACGAGGAGCCGGCTGCCGAGCGCGCCTGCGACTTCCGCCCCGTCGACAAGGGCTTCACCGAGGAGATGGCGCTGGCCGAGGCCGAGCGCTGCCTCAACTGCAAGAAGCCGTTCTGTGTTGAGGGCTGCCCCGTCAACATCAACATCCCCCGCTTTATCGAGCAGATCCGCGAGAAGGACTTCGGCGGCGCTCTCGATACCATCCGCGAGGACTCCATGCTTCCCGCCATCTGCGGCCGCGTCTGCCCGCAGGAGAATCAGTGCGAGGGCAAGTGCATCCGTGGTAAGAAGTCCGAGCCCGTGGCCATCGGCCAGCTCGAGCGCTTCCTGGGTGACCGCCCCGAGCTCGCCTCCACGCCCAAGATGGCTCCCAAGAACGGCAAGAAGGTCGCCGTCGTGGGCTCTGGCCCTGTCTCTTATACACATCTGACGCTGCCGACGACGGAGAGAGTGTAGAT
>URKT01000016.1 GCA_900548495.1 uncultured Collinsella sp.
CCGTTGCCGCGCCCCGCAGTGCCCGCTTCCCCCGAGAACAATTATCAGTGCAGGTAGAAAGCTTGCCGATTTTCGAAAAAGCCGGCTATGGTTGACCCCTGTGACCAAAACGTAGTAGATAGGTCCTTTTCGTGGCAAACGGTCCGACCAGTCTTTTTGGGTTGTGGGGGATAAAGATTGCCGGTCGATTTGTCCTACTGGGGCATGTCGATGGCGCGAGTGGTTCGATTTTGAGCCTGAGTGGCAACCCGAGGCGAAATTTCGGGTCACCCAAATTGCTACAATTTTAAGCATATAGCGATGTCCTGCCTTGCGTTTCTGCGCGGGGGGGGGCGTATATTTGCATCGATGGGGACGACACACATATATAGCGAGCCGCTGCTTGACGTCCTCATGGATTGGGGAGGGCCTTCATGAATCGCGCGTGTGCGAGAGCTCGAGAAATGCTAAAGCCTTTTGGCAAGAAAACCAATACCGCAAAGCGTGTCCTGAGGGTTTTGGCCGTCCCGCTGGCGGCGTGTGCACTCTTGTTTGGTGCGACGAGTGCGTCGGCCGACCAAACAGTTCCCTTTAGCAACCACATCGTGAAGACGGTGAATCCCACCGGCACTACGGTCAATTTGTTCGACTATTGGGTCGTGAACGGCGACAACGATAAGTCCGTCAACATAAACAACAATAATGGCAATGACAACACCGGCATCAACAAAGGTCACCAGCTCAAGTTCAATGGCGGTGCCGGATCGGGCATTAATAAATGGACGGGAAAAAGCGGCATTGGCGGCTTTGGACGTCTTCAATTTGTGAAGAACACGCTGGTAGATGGCTATCCGTCAATCAAAGCCGGCACCTACACCTCCTATAACACGAGTGGTACGTACACCGACGAGTCGCTGGCTTATCTCTTTAATAACGACAGCCAGGTCAACGGCAAGGCCGTTTACAACAAAGTGCAAGGCCTTTTCCAGCTCAAGGATGGCTATTACGTTTACGACTCGTACGGCTCTGACGGCAACTATGCTGTGTATAACTCCACGACTAACTCCTTTGACGTCTACGATAAGGCTGGCGTATATAAGGACAGCGTGTCAGATGCGAATCGGGGTCAGTTCTTCCCCTTTGACTCGGCTGACAAGGTTTTTGAAGAGAGGAGCGGCCAGCTTTCTCCTATAGGGATAACGGACGGAACGAACGATAAGCTCAACCACCACTTTGGCATGTCCATGACCACGGAGTTTGTCCAGCCTAAGGAAGGCAAGACCACCGATCTCAAAGACATGGTCTTTAAGTTCTCGGGTGACG
Organism: uncultured Collinsella sp.; assembly: GCA_900548495.1. Lineage (GTDB taxonomy): Bacteria > Actinomycetota > Coriobacteriia > Coriobacteriales > Coriobacteriaceae > Collinsella. The sequence goes on from URKT01000016.1 coordinate 1,303, forward strand.
ACGACGTATGGGTGTACATCGATGGCGTACTCGTGGGCGATCTGGGTGGCATTCATGAGAAGGCAACGCTCGAGATCAACTTCGCTAACGGTGAAGTAAAAGTCGGTCATGTCGACGGTGCGAATGGAACCAAGAAGGAAATCGAAAAAACCAACATCAAGGCAAAGTTCGAAGACGCCGGCGCAGATACTACCAACTTCTTCGGCAACACCTTCCGCGACAGCACCAAGCATACGCTGAGCTTCTTCTACCTGGAGCGCGGCGCGGGTGCATCGAACATGTCGCTTAAGTTCAACCTCACCACCCTGCCGTCGTCCGAGGTCGCGAAGGTCGACCAAAACGGCGAGGCAGTCAATGGCGCAACCTTCAAGCTGTACCGGTCCGATGGACCAGATGCCGACTGGAATAAGGGTGAGCTCGTCGCTCAGGGCACGACGAAAGACAGGGGTCAGCTGATACTTCAAAAGTCGAACGGCTCCGTCCTCTCGTTTGACGAAGAGCACAACACCAATCATTGCGACTACTTTGTACTCAAAGAGACAGACCTGCCCGAGGGATACCGCTCGAGCCTGACCTCGTCGACCACTGCAACGCCAGGTGAGCTGCACCTGCAGTATAAGCAGGCTGCGGCGAGTGGCTCGGGTGGTGTGGTGGTTGCACCGCAGACGACGGTCACCACGGCCGACGGCAAGTCATGGACGGGCAGCCGCATGTGGCTGAACGGCGGCTATCTGGCTGCCAAGGAGACTATTTCCCTAGATAAAGATACGCAAGACAATAAGGGCAACGCCATTAGCTCGGGTACGACCTTCGCCGTCGTGCTCAAGCTCACCGGTGCGAGCGAGGACCACACAAGCGAAGACGCATGGACGGCGGTCACGGGCAACCCGCTCAATGGCTATAAGCTGTGCTCCGCGCACGGCATTGCCGGTGCGGTCGAGGCTGCCAAATCGGCGGACACGAGTGTCTTTGATGTTGATACCAAGGGCGACTACGTGGTGACGGTCAGGTCGCTGCCCGGAGATATCGAGAAGTACGCCGCCATGATGACGGACAAGTCGAAGGCGGAATATACCGTGGCGGTGTATCACACCACGGCATCGTCTCTGGCGGGGGCAACCATCGACAACACCTCTATGGTCCAATATCAAACGATAAACAGGCAGTTCTCTACGGTGATCCACCTCACCAACGTTCAGAACCGTCTGTTTGTGCAGAAGGTTGACGACCTGGGCAAGCCCGTGAACGACGCGACGTTTCAGCTGTACCAGGCCAAGGACGTTACTGGCAATAGCCCCAGCACGTATGCCATCAAGCCCGGTGCCGAGCCGTATGACACCGTGAAGGCGAACGACGCGACCTATCCGTATGAGATTAAGGGTACGGCATGCTTTCCACTCGATTCGGTAAACCACAAACCCCTTACCAAGGGTACGTACTACCTGCGTGAGTCTGTAAGCCCGGACGGCTATGAGATTAACAACACTATCACCAAGGTGATTGTGGATGATTCGGGCGTGTATGTGGATGCCGGTGAGAAAGGCGACGGCGTGCTCAGCGTGAGCGGCCCGGGTTCGCTGATCGCCTCCCTGGCACAGTTTGGCTCTCCTGACTCCATTGACAACACGCTTACGCACATCAAAGGCAAGCTGCAGAGTGCAGTCGTTGACGCCGACGGAAACCTGACATGGGGCCAGAAGAGTACCGCCGAGGGCGTGACGCCTTCGCTCGAAAACGACTTGATGCACATGCGCTATGACAAGACGGCGCAGGGCACCAAGACCGTCTTGCGCTATGTCGAGGACGGTGGCGAGCGCAACGACCAGCTGGCGACGATCTTTGCCGATACGGGTATCAACCGCATGGCCCTCTATCAAGAGGATGACTCAGCATATATAGACGATGCCTCCAAAACTCGTACTAACTTGGGCACGCTTCAGCTCAACCATCTCTTTACCACGGCAACGGCCGTGCAGTATGCCGACCGTCGCGTGGCACGCCTGCAAGTGACTAAGACTGTGACGGCGGACAGTGGCCTTACCGCGCCCGCCAAGGATGCGAACGGCAATGACCTGACGTTTAGGTTTAAGTTCACCCTGCCAGAGTCCGAGAATGGCTACGAGGCGCATGTGTTCGATGCGGACGGCAAGGCCGTGGGCAATTCCTTTAGGCTCCACAACGGCGACACCCATTCCATCAAGGCTGGCGAGACCATTCGCGTATACGACCTTAAGAAGGGCGACAGCTATAGCGTGAGCGAGCTCACCACTAAGGGCGAGGAGTCCAGTGGCAATGTGCTGGCGAGCATCGTTAACACCGTGACCGGCTCTGCCGACGAGTCGGTGCTTCCGGCCGGCTTTAGCCTCGTGAACCGCAAGGCCGGCGGCGAGGAGCAGTCCGGAACCGGCAACACCATCGAGGGCAAGATCGTCGCGCTCGAGGACGGAAAGATTCCCGCGAGCAACAAGCTAGAGTTCACCAACAACTACAGTGTCAACCCCGTAAAGAATGGCCTAAGCGCCAAGAAGTTGCTCGAAGGTCGCGATTGGGCCGATGGTGATTCCTTTACCGTGCAGCTTACAGCCGACGACGGCGTCCCCATGCCCAATGGCGCCAAGAGCAAGGTGTCGACGGTCGAGCTTACCAAGAATTCCCAGACGCAAACGGTTGGCGACATCACCTATAAGACGGCGACGTTTGGCGATATTACCTATACCAAGCCCGGCACGTACACCTATACCATCTCGGAGGTTATCCCCGGTTCCAATGCCGGGGCAGATGGCATAAGCTACTCCGCCGCCTCCTATATCGCGACGGTTGTGGTGAATGACAATCATGCCGGCGCTCTGGTCGTTACGAGCGTGAAGGTGGTGCAGGAGTGCAACGACGCGGGCGTCGACACCAAGACAGAGGTTGCCGATGCGATCTTCACCAACCGCTACGACGAGCATGAGGGGAACATCACCATCCATGCTCAAAAGAACCTAGTCGACAACGCCGGAACGTTCCCGCTTGCCAGGAATGCCTTTACCTTTACGCTCGAGGGCGTGGGTGGCTATGCGGATGCCAGCGCGGTATTCAGCCTCGATACGGTCGATAAGAACATGGCGGCCCCCATGCCTCAGGGTACCGAGGGCAACATCGCAACCGTGGGCAACAACGCCGACGGCACGGTGACGTGGCCAGAAATCTCCTATACCGCAAAGCCGGATGCGGGACGCGCCTACGTTTACAAGTTCGCCGAGAATCGCGGCAGCGTTACGGGCATGACCTACGATGGATCGGTCTATTACGCCGTGGTGCGCAACGCCAAGAAGGGCGCCGGCATCCAGACCTCGATCGAGTACTACAAGATTGCAGAAGACGGCTCGGTAAAGCAGCTGGACACGAATGTCACGCCCTCCTTTACCAATATATATAGTGTGGATCCCACGAGCGTGACCCTACAGGGCCAAAAGACGGTGAGCGGTCGTGACTGGAATCAGGGCGAGAGCTATGCCTTTAACCTTGCTGCCGCTACGGACGATGCCGGTGCGACCGGTTTGGGCAAGACCACAAAGCAGGCGGTAACGGATGGGGCTGTTGCCATCGGCGTCAACCGGGCTGTCGCCAGTGCGCCCGCGACGGGGCGCGTGGCCTCGTTCGCCTTTGGCACCGAAGCCGCCCCGACCGTGACGTTCAACCGCGCAGGCACCTTTAGCTTCAACATCACCGAGAAAGCTGCGCAGGATGGCCAGGCGGGCATGTCCATGGACAAGCACACCGCCCGCGCGACCGTTGTGGTGACCGATCTGGACGAGTCGGGCAACCACGCGGGCAAGCTACGCGTGTCGAGCGTGACCTACGCCAACACCGGTGCCTCCGATGCGGACAAGATCGTAACCGACAAGGCTGCCTTTACCAACGCGTACCGTGCATCGGGCACCTTTGATGGCGTGACGGTGAGCAAGACTCTTGAGGGTCGCGCCTCTACCGCGGGCCAGTTTACCTTTGCCGTGACGGGCCTTTGGTACAACGGCGTTCAGACATCGGTCGATGGCTCCGAGGCCAGCCTGTCCAATACGGCGGCAGGAGCCAGCGTATCCGGTGCCGTGGTGGGCGCAAGCGGGCAAGAGAAGCTCTTTGCCCGCGACCTCACGGAGCAGGATCTGGGCCATACGTTTGCCTATCGCATTCACGAGAACCAGCCTGCTGCCGCCGGCTACGCCTATGACACCAACTACACGGGTGATGCCATCGTGCTCGTTAAGGTCCTTGCGCGCAAGAACGACCCTGCCAAGCTCTACACCGTGACGACCGTGCTCAAGGGTGCGGGTGTGACGGAGTTGCTGGGCGATGGCACCGATGCGAGCGCGTTGACGGACGAAAAGATCGTCGAGCTCAAGCAAAAACCGAATACCTACGTGCAGCAGTACGATGCAAGTGAGGCCGGTGCCACAACGCCTGCCGTCTCGTTTGTGAACCGTTACACGGCAAGTCTCGACTATGGCGCCGCTGGCGGTTTGCAGATCGAGAAGACGTTGACGTATCCCAAGGACGCGACCATTTTTAGCTCGCCTAAGAGCACGTTCCGTTATATCGTCAAGCCTGCCGACGAGATATCTGCCAGCAAGGTTGGCATTTCCACGGACGGCAAGGTCTTTGAGACCGCAAATGTCGAGGCCGACGCCCCCAAGACCGTGAGTTTGATACCTGCGGGTGGGTTGACCTTCACTCAGGATGATGCCGGCAAGACGTTCACCTATACGGTGAGTGAGATTGACGACAAGGCGACGGGCTATACGTACGACAAGACGGTCCATACGGTTAAGGCTGTCGTGGCGGATAACGGCGACGGTACGCTTAGAGTCGCGACAGCGGTAAGCAAACAGGTCGATGGCAAGGACGAGCTCGAGGGCCGGTGGATCTATCCGTCTGGTGCAACGTCCACCGGTGTCGCGACGGTCAAATTCAAGAACACCTATACGGTCACCGAGGCGGCAACCTACACCCCGTCCGTGACAAAGGTGGTTGTCGGTGCCGATGCTCCGGACAAGTTCACCTTTGCCATGACCGCGGCTGACGATGCTACCAAGGCTGCCATCAACGGCAAGCTCATCACCGGCTCTTCGATGAGTGCGGACAACGGCTATGCCGAGAAGAAGCAAACGAAGGAGGGACTCAAGGACGGGGAGCACTATCAGGTTAACTTCTCGAAGCTCACCTTCAACAAGCCGGGCACGTATAAGTTCGCTATGAACGAGCTGGCCCCGAATGGCGGTCTCGGCGAGTGGACGTATGACGCGCATACCTATAACCTGACCATCACTGTAACCGATGAGGGCGGCAAGCTTGTGGCCCGCGCCGATGGCGCGACCGGCTCGGAAGGCTTCATCTTCACCAATAGTTACCAAACTTCAACGAGCTACGAGCTCCAGGGTGGTCTGGAGATCGTCAAGACGCTCAACGGGCACGACCTGCATGCCGGCATGTTTGGCTTCACGGTGACAGGCGAAGATACCGCCTCAACCGAAAAGCTCAAGACGCTGCTGCGCGCGGATGAGGGTAAGCTCACCGTTAAGAACGATGAGCCGCAAACCGATGGCACGTCCCATACCGGTGTTTTGGGCGGCCTGACCTTTGCGACGAAAGATGCGGGTAAGACGTTTACCTACAAGGTTGTCGAGAATGACGGCGGCAAGGGCGGCTATACATACGACTCCACCTATTGGAAGGTAGAGATTGCGGTTAAGAAACGCGATAACGGTTCGCTCTATACCGTGACCACGGCCAAGCACTATGACGCCAAGAACGTCGAGCTTTCCGCTGATGCGAAGTTTAGCTCCGAGAGCGGTACCGCCAAGGCCCAGGTGTCCTTTACCAACAGCTACATCGCGAAAGGAACCTTTGAGGGTCTTGCTGCCGAGAAGGTAATGGACTCCCGCGACAAGATCGAGGCTGGCCAGTATACGTTTGACCTGTATGCCGAGAAGGCCGATGGCTCGCTCAAAAAGATGGATGAGGGCACGACCCAGGCGGGCGAGAACGGTACCGCAACGGTCGACTTCGGCAAGGTTTACTTTAAGCTTGGCGATGCTACCAGCGAAACTCATGAGCAGACGATTGACCTTGCCCGCGCCGCCAACGATGGTGTTGCCACCAAGCAACACAATGCCGACCACACCACTACCTACAGCTTTAACCTGGTGGCAAAGGAGCGCTTGGCCAGCCTGCCCGCGGGCGTGCGCCCCGTGGATACGTCTGCGACGTGCCGGGTGCTGCTCGAGGTGACCGACAACAACGATGGCACGCTGACGTCCAAGGTGACCTATCGCGATGGTACCGAGAACGGCAAGATCGTCTTCCACAACACGCGTGACAAGGTCAAGACGATCGGCACGGTCGCAAAGCCCAATGTGGACATCGACGGGCAGCTGCTCTCTGTGGGCGACTCCTACGTCTACACCATTAACTGGGTCAACACCGAGGCCGATGACAATGGCAACCTGGTTCCGGCCAAGGTGACCGTGACCGACGAGCTTCCCACGGGCGTCGTGTTCGAGGCCTTTGAGGGCAAGAACGCCGATAAGGGCACCGCGAGTGGCCAGTCGCTCACTTGGAACCTGGGCGAGCAGCCTGCGGGCAGCCACGGTTCGGTGCGCGTGCGCGTCAAGATTACCGAGGATGCTGTGAAGGACGCCCAGGGTGCGGTCGGCGCCATCAACAATGCTGCCACCGTTACGATCGGCAACAAGAGCTATACCGGCACCACGACCAATTACGTGCCCAAGAAGTCTGAGAGCGATGCTCAGGATTCAACGGGGTCGGGTGTGGCGCTGGGTGATGAGCTCACCTACACCATCGGCTACAAGAACACCGAGGGCGCGTCTGCCACGGTGACGATCACCGATGCCGTTCCCGCGGGAACCGAGTTCGTGGGGTTCGCCGGCGACCATAAGGATGCCGGCTCCAAGGACAATGACGGCAACCTCACCTGGGCATTGAAGGACGTTCCCGCCGGCAAGGAGGGCACGGTTCAGTTTAAGGTCCGCGTGACCGAGGACGCGTTTAAGAGCGGTGGCGCTTCGGGCGACATCTCCAACCAGGCGTCGGTGGCGGTCGGCAACAACCCTGCCGTTAAGACCAACACCACTACCGACGAGGTGTCTGACGGCCGCCTGACGCTGAGCAAGACGGTCACGGCCGCCGAAGGCATTGTCGCGCCCAACAAGGCATTTACCTTTAGGGTGCTGCTCTATCAGGCCGATGGCACAACGCCTCTGACCGGTACCTTTGCGTATGCTGGCCGTCCCAGCGGCACCAACGGCACCTATGTAAGTGGACAGATCAAAAGCGGGGACACCATCGCGCTTAAGGCCGGCGGCTCCGTGACGGTTACCGTGCCCGTGGGCGCTCGCTACGAGGTGCAGGAGCTCGACTCCAAGGGCGACCTCATGACGAGTGAGGACGGCTTTGCGGTTGCCGATAAGGCGAATCCCCAGAAGGGTACCATCGGACAGGCGACGCAGGTGGGCTTCACCAACGTCTACAGCGTGGAGTCCACGAAGGTGGAAAACGCCTTTAAGGTGCAAAAGAAGATCTCCGGACGCAACTGGACTAAGACGGATGCCTTTACCATGACGCTGACTGCCCAGGGTGAGGCACCCATGCCCAAGGGCGCCAAGGAGGGCGTGTCGACGATTGAGTTGCACAAGGATGCCCAGGTCGGCAACTTCGGTGCTATCGAGTACACCAAGCCCGGTACCTATACCTATATGATTACCGAGCAGTCGGGTGACGAGGCGGCACTCACGTTCTCGAAGGCCACCTATCGTGCCACCGTCACGGTGACCGACAACGGCGCCGGCAAGCTGTCTGCCAAGACCAAGATTGCACAGCTGGCTGACGATGCGGGCGACGCTGCTGAGCGCACGGTCGAGGCGGCGGTCTTTACCAACACCGCCAAGACCGGCAGCCTCACCGTCAAGAAGACGGTCGTCGGCGGCGACAGCCAGCGCGAGTTCGGCTTTGCGGTCACGCTGACCGACGGGGACGGCGAGCCCGTCTCCGGCACCTTCGGCAAGGGCGAGCACGCCGTGACGTTCACGGACGGCAAGGCGACCTTCACGCTTAAGGACGGCGGGGAGAAGACCATCGCCGGCCTGCCCGTGGGCGCGCGCTACACCGTGACCGAGGACGCCGCCGAGGGCTGCACGACCACGGTCAACGGGGCTGACGGCTCCAAGGCCGAAGGCGCCGTGACCGAGGACGGCGCGACCGTCGCGTTCACCAATACGTACGGAACGGCCGCCGAGGGCAGGGACGTCTCCACCGCGGGGCTCTTCACCAAGGCGCTCGAGGGCCGCGACTGGGCCGAGGGCGACAGCTTCCAGTTCACGCTTACGGGCGAGGGCAGCGCTCCCATGCCCGAGGGGTCTGTCGACGGCTCCAAGACCGTCAGTGTGACGGCTGCCGCCGGCACCAAGGCGGGCGATAGGGTCGCCTTCGACTTCGGAGCCATCCGCTACACGCTCAATGACATCAAGGATGCCGGGTTCGTCGAGGTTGGCGGCAAGCGCGTGCGCGCCAAGACCTTCACCTACACGGTGCGCGAGGTCAGGCCCGATGACGGCTCGGCCATCGCCGGCGTGGACTACGACGGCCACGTCGCCACGATGACGGTGACTGTGACCGACGACGGCTCCGGCAACCTCACGGCCACGACGCCCGCGATCGCGCAGGCGAGCGGCGGCGACTTCGTCAACACCTACACGACCGAGCTCGACTACTCGGCCCGCGCGGGCGTGCGCCTGTCCAAGACGCTCTCCGGCCGCGCCATGGAGGCGGGGCAGTTCGCCTTCACCGTGACCGCGGATGCCGAGACGGCCGCCAAGCTCGGCCTCAAGACCGACAAGGATGCCTACGCCGTGGCCGCTGCCGATGACGGAGAGGCCGACCTGATCGACCTCGTCGGCGGTGCCGCGGGCAGCGACGTGAGGTTCACCGACGCCGACGCGGGCAAGACCTACAGCTTCACCGTCACCGAGACCAAGCTCGGCGGCGAGGGCTACGCCAACGACACCGCGCCGCGCACGGTGACCATCGCGCCCGCCTACGATGCCGCGACGGGCAAGCTCACGGTCACGACCACAGTTGCCAAGGACGGTGTCGAGGTCGCCCGCAGCGAGGTCTCCACGGCAGATGACGTCACGGCGACGCCTGCGCCCGTGACGGTCGCGTTCGAGAACTCCTACGAGGCCACCGGCGTGCTCGGCGGCGAGGGCAACGTGGCAATTAATGCCACCAAGACGCTGGCGGGCCGCGCCGCGGCGGCGGGCGAGTTCTCGTTCTCCGTCCGCGATGCCCAGGGTAACGTGGTCGCGACTGCGACCAACCAGGCCTCCGGCGACGGCGAGGCCGCGGGACTCGCGTTCTCGCCCATTGCCTACACCACCGACACTCTCGAGCGGATGGTGGCGGACGGCATCGCCACCAGGGCCGCCGACGGCTCCTGGGTCATTCCCTATACCGTATCCGAGGACGGCACGGACCGGCTGCCCGCGGGCGTGACGGCGACCGCCTCGAGCTTCGACATCACGGTCAAGGTGACCGATGACGGCAAGGGCGGGCTGGACGTTAGCGTGGTCTACCCCGAGGGCTCCGGCGGCACGCTGTCGTTCGTGAACGGCTACGGCACCAACGAGGCGACAGTCGACCTCGCGGGCACCAAGACGCTGGCGCTCAGCCAGGCCGGTCTCGGCCTGGCGCAGGCCGACATCGCGGGCAAGTACACCTTTAAGATTGAGCCGCTGGACGGCGCGCCCGCGCCGGTCGACGCCTCCGGCAAGACGGTAACCGAGGCGACCAACGACGCCGCCGGCAACGTCGAGCTGGGCCACGTCACGTTTAAGCAGCCGAGCGACCTCGATGACGTCGAGATCGACGGCGACGGCCTGCGCACCAAGACGTTCGCCTATCGGGTGAGCGAGTCCGGCTCGGTCGACGGCGTGGTCAATGACGCGACGGCGATCAGGACCTTCACGGTCAAGGTGGTCGAGGACACCAACGCGGGCACGCTCGCCGCGGAGGTCCTGCCCGCAGAGGGCACGCCCGAGGGCAAGGGCGCGTTCGAGTTCACCAACACCTACGTCGTGAACCCGACGCCGAGCTCCGTCACCGACCAGATCAAGGTGAGCAAGAAGCTTAAGGGCCGTGACCTGGCCGAGGGCGAGTTCGAGTTCCAGCTGGTCGAGATTGCCGCCGACGGCAGCGAGAGCGTTGCGGCGACGGGCAAGAACGCCGCCGACGGCACGGTCGCGCTCAGCCCCGTCACCTACACCGCGCCCGGCACGCACAGCTATGAGCTGCGCGAGGTCGCCGGCACGGCGGGCGGCGTGACGTACGACAGGGCGACGTACCGCGTGCGCACGACGGTCACCGATGCCGGAAACGGCATGCTCACCGTCAGGCACGAGCTGGCGGATGCCGAGGGCAATCCCACGGGCGACGACTCGGTGACGTTCACCAACGGCTACGAGGCCGCGCCCGTCACCCTCAAGCTGGGCGCCGCCAAGGTGCTCAAGGGCGCCGAGCTCAAGGCGGGCCAGTTTGGCTTTGAGCTCAAGAGCCGGGACGGCAAGGTCATGTCGACCGCCAAGAACGCCGCGGACGGCGGCGTCACGTTCGATGCGCTGACGTTCAAGCAGGCCGGCACCTACACCTTCACGGTGAGCGAGGTCGACGACGGCCAGGCGCACGTGACCTACGACAAGGCGGTGCGCAAGATCGTCGTCACGCTGAGCGACGAGGCGGCCGACGGCACCAAGACGGGCTACCTGTCGGCGAGGGTCTCCTACGAGGGCGACGCCAACGTGCCGCCGGTCTTCACCAACAGCTACGCCGAGGAGCCCGGCACCCCCGAGAACCCCGGCACGCCGGGCGGCGGCTCGGGCGGCGGTTCAGATAACGGCTCCGGCAGCGGCGCTAGCGGTGACGGCTCCAAGGGCGGTATGCCCGACACCGGCGACCGCAGCCTGCCGCTTGAGGCGCTCGGCGCCATGGCCGGCATCGGCGCGCTGACCGCAACGGGCGGCGCGGTCCTGTACCGCAGGCGCCGCTAGCGATATGGACGAGTGGGGCGAATCCATCCGATGGGTTCGCCCCACTTGCCGTGGCGGGCGGGAGCAGGTAAGATATACCGAGCGCCTAGCGCGTTCGATGGGTTCGGATGACGACATGTTCCGAATCTGGTCAGGTCCGGAAGGAAGCAGCCATAAGGAGCCTCTGTCGGGCATCCGAATCCATCGAGCGCACGGGCGTTTTTTGGTGCCGCGACATGGCCCGGCCGACGGCGAGGTATTTGGTGTCTCGCTGGTCCTCGGCTTCGCCTGCGGGATCGCTCGACTACCAAACACCTCGCCGCCGGCCGGGCCCCGTCGTCCGAAAATCACCCGTAAAGGCGCGTTTATCTAATTTAATCTATCCCTTGTGGAATGCGGCTTGCTGGTGTTGTCTGGGCATTGATGGCTACATGGTTCAAGAGGCGGCGGTGCTGTTGCTTGAATTTTTGCAGTTAAAGAGGCCCGTTTCCCTGGGTTGGGGAAACGGGCCTCTTTTCTCTCTGGGCTCGTGGATTGGCGAAGACAATAACCGCTGGCAGCTATTTTGAGTTCTTGATGCGGCGTGTGGCAGTGGCGGTTATTCCGAGGCCTGCGGCGGCGATTCCTGCGAGTGCGATTGCGCTCGGCGCTGCGTCGCCCGTGTTCGCGAGCTTGCCGGCGGTCGTATCTGCTTGCTTGCCGCTGCTCGAGTTCGCTTGCTTGGTGGAGCTTGGCGGGGTATTTTTGCCGGTCGCGGGCGAGCTGGCGGGCTGTGTTGCCTCGGCCGGTTGCGCCGAGTTGGAGGGAGGCGTCGTCTCGGTCGGTTGCGTTATCTCGGTCGAGGTGGCCTTGTCTGCCGCGGCCTTTGCCTCTTCGTATGCCTTGCAGGCGTCGTCATAGGCCGTTTGCGCTTTTTTCAAATTGTCGAGGAGCGCATCTCGCTTGGCTGTCTCTTCGTCGATATCGGTTTGACATTTTTCCGCATTGGCTTCGAACTTCGCGACGACACTTTCCTGGCTCTCGAGTCTGGTTCGGTATGTGTTAAGTACCGCTTGGCAAGAATATTCTTGACGTTCCGCTGTTGCTATCTCGTAGCGTAACTGATTAATAGTTTCTGCAGGCGCCCCGTCGTTGCACGCCTTGTCTAATTCTGTCTGAAGGTTACTTACCTGGTTGTGGGCCGCGTCGTATCTGGCTTGGGCTTCTTTGACCTGCGCTTGTAGGTAAAGAAGAGGTCCCCTTGAGTCGTCGGCTTCCTTCAGCATCCTGTCGCGGAGCGATTGCAAATCGGTAATCACGTGCTCGATAGTCTCTAATATCTCAGGACCTGCGGCGTCTTTTGCGGCCTCGAGGGTTTTGAGCGCTTCCTGCATGGCTGCATACGCTCTTTCTTTTGCGGCGGCCGCATCTTCCGTCTGCAAGGCAACTGCGCCGGTGGGGGCGCTGGTTTCTGCCGCGATCGCCGCTACGGGGGCGATTCCCGCGACAAGTGCCGCGGAAAGGGCGATGCCCACAGTTGCTCGTCTTGCTCTTCTTGCGAGAATGTCGTTCATCTCGGCACCTCATTTCAAGGGTCGGCGACTAACTTGGTAGCACTAATGTAAATATACCATGCTAGTTGACCCGACACTGGCTGGGTGTGCGCGTATACCCCTCTGAAAACTGAATCCCGTTAGAAATGACGAGTTGTTTACGCTTCTTTTGGGGTGGCGGTACTATCATGGTTCGAATTGAATGTGGATGATGATAGGGAGCGCCTATACATGATTGAGCTGCTCAGGCGTTTTGGTGGTAAGTTTCGCCGGTATATGGTGATTGGCCCTGCGTGTAAGCTGATCGAAGTGATCTTTGACCTGCTGACGCCGCTGGTGATTGCCCAGATGATCGATAAGGGTATTGGCGCACACGATGTCAACGCCGTCGTCCACTACGGTATGCTGCTTGGCGCCATGGCTGTGATCGGCATCTCGTTTACGCTCGTCTGCCAAAAGATGGCGGCGCTCACCTCGCAGGGCATGGGCACCGATATCCGCGGTGCGCTCTACCAGCACATCAACAAGTTGAGCTATGCCGAACTCGACCGCTTTGGCACGCCGTCGCTTATCACCCGCATTACCAACGACGTCAACCAGGTGCAGCTGGCCGTGGCGCTGGGCGTGCGCATGCTCATCCGTTGGCCTTTCCTGGCGGTGGGCTCCATGGTCGCGGCCCTTGCCATCGACCTTAAGCTCGGCATGATCTTTTTGATCTGCACGCCCGCTATCGGCCTGGTGTTTTGGTTTGTCATGGCGCGCTGCATCCCGTACTACAAGCAGCTGCAGGCAAAGCTCGACCGCATCGCGCTCATTTGCCGCGAGGGGCTTTCGGGCGCCCGTGTGATTCGCGCCTTTGTACGCGAAGATCACGAGCGCGAGCGCTTTGCCCAAGCCGCCGATGACCAGGCCCATACCGCCATTGCGGTGGGTAAGCTCTCGTCGGTCCTTAACCCCGTCACATTCTTGGTGATGAACCTGGGCGTGTGCGCCATCCTGTGGGTGGGCGGCATCCAGGTCAACGTGGGCGAGCTTACGCAGGGCCAGGTCATGGCGTTTGTGAACTACATGACGCAGACCCTCACCTCTATCGTCTACGTCGCCAACCTGGTCGTGGTCTTTACCAAGGCGAGCGCCAGTGCGTCACGTATCAACGAGGTGCTCAATTGCGTGCCGAGCATCACCGACGAGGGCAACCAGCCGGTCGCGCTGCCCAAGCCGGGCAATGTCGCTCCCGTTCCTGCGTTGGGCTTGAGCCATGCAAACTTCTCCTTTGGCGCCGGCGCTGCCAACGCCGTCAACGATGTGACGCTGAAGCTCCCGCTGGGCAAGACGCTTGGCATTATCGGCGGTACGGGTAGCGGCAAGTCCACGCTCGTCTCGCTTATTCCGCGCCTATACGATGCGAGTACCGGCAGCGTGAGCGTAATGGGTGCCGACGTGCGCGCCTGGCCGCTCGATCAGCTGCGCCGTGTGGTCGCGACCGTTCCGCAGCGAGCGTCGCTGGTGAGCGGCACCATCCGCAGCAACCTAACCTGGCGCGACGAGTCGGCAACCGATGAGGAGCTGTGGGCGGCGCTCGACATGGCGCAGGCGAGCGAGTTCGTGCGCAGCAAGCCGCAGGGGCTCGATGCCCCGGTCGAGGCGGGCGGCAAGAACTTTAGCGGTGGCCAGCGCCAGCGCCTGACCATCGCGCGTGCCTTGGTGGGCTCGCCTCAGATATTGATCATGGACGACTCCGCCTCGGCGCTCGACTTTAAGACCGACGCGGCGCTTCGCCATGCCATTCGCGAGCGCAGCGTGCGCGGTGCCGCCGAGGGCGGGCTGCCGCTCACGACGGTGATCGTAAGCCAGCGCGTCTCGACCGTTCGCGATGCCGACATGATCTGCGTGCTCGATCACGGCTCGGTTGCGGGCCTGGGCACGCATGACGAGCTGTATGCAAGCTGCCAGCTCTATCGCGAGATTTGCCAGTCGCAGCTGCGCCGCGAGGAACTCGAGGGCCAGCAGGGGAGTGCGGCGCTCGCGCCCGCTCCAACCGCCCCCGCATCCGTCTGCGCAAAGGAGGGCTGCTAAATGAATCCGTACACTTCCTCCGGTTCGGTCGCCACGATGACGGCCAACGTGTCCGGTAACGATAACCTCAATGACCTGGGCGACGGTCCGCGCCAGCCCGGCGATCCCGAGCGCTATCCCGTGGGCGCGGTGACCCGCCGCCTGCTGGGCTATGTTCGCCCGCACCGCGTCTCGTTTGCGGCGTCGTTTGTGAGTGCCGCCGTCTCGGTAATTTTGCAACTCTATACGCCCATCCTCATCGGCGAGGGCATCGACCTGATCGTTGCCGCGGGCCAAGTGGACTTCGACGCGCTACTGCCGCTTGTTACCAAGCTCGCGATTGTCGTCGTAGGTACTGCGGCCTTCCAGTGGCTACAGGGCTACTGCGTCAACCGCCTGTCCTACGAGACGGTGCGCGACATGCGCGTGGAGGCGAGCGACAAGCTCAGCCGTATGCCGCTCAGCTTTATCGACAGTCACGCCCACGGCGACCTTATGAGCCGCGTGGTCAACGACGTCGATCAGGTGGGCGACGGTCTGCTGCAGGGCTTCACGCAGCTCTTCACCGGTGTTATCACCATCGTTGGCACGCTCGCGTTTATGCTCTCCATTAACCTGACCATGACGCTCGTGGTGGTGCTCGTCACGCCGCTTTCCATCTTTGCTGCCGGTGCCATTGCCAAGCTCTCCAACAAGAGCTTTACGGCTCAGCAGCGCATTCAAGGGCAGCTCGGTGGTCATATCGAGGAGTACGTAGGCGAGCAAAAGCTTGTCGACGCCTTTGCCTATGGTCCCAACGCCCAGCAGCGCTTCGATGCCCTCAATGCCGAGCTCTACACCGCGGGCGAGCGCGCGCAGTTTATGGGCTCGCTCTCCAACCCCGGCACGCGCTTTATCAATAACATCATCTATGCCGTGGTCGCTGTGATCGGCTGCGTGGGCGTGATCACGGGCGTGCCTGCGGCGCTTACGGTGGGCGGCGTGCAGATCTTCCTGTCCTACGCCAACCAGTACACCAAGCCGTTCAACGAGGTTACCAACGTCATCACGCAAATCCAGACGGCGTATGCCTCGGCGCGCCGCATGTTTGCGCTGCTCGATGCGCGCGAGCAGGAGCCCGACGCGTCGGACGCCGTAGAGCTCGCCGCCCCGCAGGGTGAGGTGACCTTTGAGCATGTGGACTTTAGCTACGTGCCCGACCGCAGGCTGCTGCAGGACATCTGCATCGAGGCTAAGCCCGGCATGCGCTTTGCCCTGGTCGGTCCTACGGGCTGTGGCAAGACGACGCTCATCAATTTGCTACTGCGTTTTTACGATATCGATGCCGGTCGCATTGCGGTCGATGGCCGTTCCTCGCGTGACTACACGCGCGCAAGCCTGCGCCGCGCCTTTGGCATGGTGCTGCAGGACACTTGGCTGTTCGAGGGCACGGTGGCGGAAAACATCGCCTACGGTTGTCCCGATGCCACGCGCGAACAGGTTGTCGAGGCGGCCAAGCGCGCGCACGCGCACAAGTTTATCGTGCAGCTGCCAGGCGGCTACGATACGGTGATCGGCGAGGACGGCGGCACGTTTAGCCAGGGTCAAAAGCAGCTGCTGTGCATCGCGCGCGTTATGCTCACCGATCCGGCTATCTTGCTGCTGGACGAGGCGACTTCGAGTATCGATACCCGCACCGAGCTGCAGGTGCAGGCGGCATTCGATGAGCTCATGGCCGGTCGCACAAGCTTTGTCGTGGCGCACCGCCTGAGCACCGTCCGCAACGCCGACTGCATTCTGGTGATGCGCGACGGGCAGATTATCGAGCGCGGCACGCACGACGAGCTGCTAGCGGCAGGCGGCTTCTACGCCGAACTCTATCGCAGCCAGTTTGCCCAGTGAGCAAGCCCGTGGGGCAAATTAATCAATCGACAGACGGTGGTTTACATCTGTCACGTTAGTACTAAGATAGTCATCTAATAAATTGCATTAGTGGCTTTAGTTTTGGGGGAAACGAGGCAACGTGACTATGACGTGCTCTCTGGTGGTTAACAGCAAGAGCGGTAATACCAGGATGGTTTCGGGCGCGATCAAGCGCGCTCTGCAGGCTGCGGGTGTTGAGTTTGTCCATGCCGCGGCGTTGAGCGACGATGCGGATGCAGATCAGGTTGCGCTCGAGGCGCAGGGTGCCTGCGCTGCCGATACGGTGCTCGTTGGCTTTTGGTGCGACAAGGGCGCATGCACGCCTTCGGTCGCGGCGTTGCTCTCCGCCTTGCACGGCAAGCGCGTGTTCCTGTTTGGCACCTGCGGCTTTGGCGCCGATCAGAGCTATTACCAGCAGATTATCGATCGCGTGACCTCCAATTTGGCCAATGATGCCGAGCTTGCGGGCTGGGCGATGTGCCAGGGCAAGATGGGCCCTGCGGTCAAGCAGCGCTACGAGGCCATGCTCGAGCAAGATCCCGACAACGCCCGCGCTAAGATGCTTCTCGACAACTGGGTTGCCGCAAAGGATCACCCCACCAAGGAAGATCTGGATAACATGGCTACAGCCGCCAAAAAGGCCGTGCTGGGGGAGTAGCTCCCATCGCTGACGGCGGTCGGTCCATCTTTCTAAATGAAACGTCCTCCCGGGCGTCGGGGCACGAAGTTCCCTGCTCTACAGTCCTGCGCAAGACGAAGGCCACATTAAGTGGCCTTCTTTGCGTGCGGAACTCGCGATGAACTTCGTGCCCCGCCGTCCGGGAGGACGCCTCTTTATTGATGGGAGGCCTGATAGGTCGATGGTTCCGTGCCCGGATGCGTCCAAAGTGGGACGGGCTTTCCGGATGGGCAGGCTTTCGAAAAATGCGTCCCGGAATTTGCCTTTGGAATGGGACGTAGTTTCCCGTTGAGGTGCTTTGCGGAAAGTGCATCCCACTCTGGGCGGTCGAAGTGGGACACACTTTCCCAAAGGCGCTCCAACGGGAAATTGCGTCCCATTATTCGGTCAAGAAACGGGATGCATTTTCCCAATGAGAGCAAAACCGGAAAATGCATCCCACAATCAGCCCTCAAAGTGGGACGCCGTTTCCCAATGAGGCTCAAGCGGAAAATGCATCCCGGAATTTGCGCTCAAAGTGGGATGCGGTTTCCGGTTGAGGGTCTAAGGGGAAAGTGCGTCCCAGAATCGACGCTTGAAATGGGATGCAGTTTCCCGATGAGGCACTCGACGGAAAATACATCCCAGAAATGGCCTTTGAGCTGGGATAAGATTTCCGCGGCATCTCGGATTCTCAAAAATGAGACACGCCGTTGGCGAAAATGAGACACGTGATATCGGGCATCGGACGTATCATTTGCAAAAATGAGTCCACTCCACTCGAGTAAAGCGAGGTCCCTCATGTACGTTCCACACCCCCGTATCCGTAGGCTGTCGAAAATCCCGCTTGTTGGGACGGCGGCGCTTGCTGCGTTGATCGCCACGAGCGTCGCCTGCTTCACGGCCACGCCCCAGGTTGCCCAGGCGGCAGACGCGCCCGCAATCACCGATATGACCGAGCAGGATTATCAAGCCCTGGGTCTGGGCACGAGCGAGGACATTCCGGCCGATACCGTTGGCCCCTATTCCACTGATACCCCCACGACGTTTGCCACGCGCAGCGAGGTCTATATGGCAGCTAACGGTAGCCATGGCAATCGCTACACTCTGCGCGACAAGCTCGAGAACGTCGAGCGCGGTGACATTGGCGGCAGCAGCAAACTCACCGATGGCTATGGAAGTGTGTGGGGCGCCGCAAAGTTCTGGCAAAACGTCAACAACATCGATACGAACAGCGATCTCTACAAGCATAGCGACTACGGTGGCGGCACCTGGTCGTACCTAAGCAACAATGAGTCCTCAACAGTACTCGCCAACGACAACAACGGTTTCTCGGGCATTCACGCCACGAGTGTTGAGTTCTGCAGCGACGCCAGCACGGGCAAAAAGAGCCGCGTTGCCGAGCTCCGTGCCTACGGCGACAGTTCCTCCACGACGATTGACGGCAAGTCATACGCCGGAAAGGTTGAGCTGGTCCTCTACTCGTTTAGCAACGGGCGTACGCGCACTCTCGACACACACCTGCCGGTGACGGTCAACACTAATATGATGTACGAAGGCCGTTTTAAGTACCTGGATGCCGGTTACCTGCAAGAGCACGACGCCGTCTTTGATGTCGAGGCGGGCGATGTCGATGGCGACGGCGTCGACGAGCTTTTTGTCTACGCGGGCTGCTATGTCGACGAGAACGGCGTGCGCAAGGCTGTAGTCGACATGTATGACTTGGAGGGCGGCAACTGGAAGCAAAGCGTCGTCAAGATCGATGCCGGTAACGCCGCGGACTACACCACGCACAACAAGGGCGGGAACGACTCCTGGACGCAGCTTCAGTCAGCTCCTGTCGTTTCGCTAGCGGCCGGCGACCTCGATCGCGATTTTTGCGATGACCTCGCCATCGTGGTCTCGGCACCCTACGGCAAGAAGAATATTGATAAGTCGACGCATTGCGAGCTGTTTTCGTGGGATGCATCCAAGGGTGCGCTCGTCCATGTCGATGCTCTGGGCGACGCGGGCGCAATCTCCCTCTCCGCGAACGGCAAGACCATGGTCGCTGCGAATGCGACGTTCGGCACGTTTGCCGCCTACGATGAAGAAGGAAAGAAGACGGGTGAAACCGTCACGGGCCTTATTCTTGCGGGCTATGACTGGCAACGCAGCGCTTTTGATTACGGCGCTTCTGACGGCAGCAAGGGGCTGTACGGCGCGCTGTACCGCTACGCGTATTTTGACTCGGAGTCTGGCGAGTTCAAGCTTTCCGATTGTAAGGAATGCAGAGACGGGCTCCTCGCCTCCTATGGGCTGATGCATGTGCCCAACAGCGCATGGAAGGATAGCGCTCAGGATAAGCGCTATCCGTGCACCTTGGCGCCTATTGCCCTTGCCACTGCCAACCTTGACGGCCTGTCCGAGCAGCTGGCGGTCGACGAGGTGCTCGTGGGCGGCGATGTGTTCCGCGACTTTGCCTGCAACACGGCACAGAGTGGGGCTCAGGGCTTGGGGTCCATGGTCGGAACCATGAGCATGAGCGGTCAGCAATACAACAGCAGCAACAAGCATGACCACAAGGGTATAGAGCAGGTGTGGATCAGCGACGTCAAGGCGGGCAGCGTCTCGGGTTCGGACCGCTATAACGAGAGCTTTATCGCCGTGGTGGGCAAGCACCGCGACGAGGACCTGCGCAAGAACGATGACTACTATTGGATGACCGCCTCGCATTTTTCGCTCGACGAGAACGGAAAGGTGCGCCGCGGCGAGGAGCAGGTGATTAGCGAGAGCAACCGTCGCGGCACTACCTATGGCACATTTATCTCGCTCGCGCTGCCCGATGTCGACAACGACAGCGTCAAGATCACGTACAAGGACCGCTACAAGGTCTATACCAACCCGCGCGTGCTTGCCGTGCTGCAGGATGCGCCCTATGTTGAGGATCTGGAGCAGGCATACGGCTATCTAGTGTTGGGCGGCACGTCATACGGAGAGGAAAAGGGCACGGGGACATCCCAGGGCTATACCATTGGCGCCGAGTTGGGCGTTGCCGTCGAGGTGCAGACCGGTCCGCCCCTGGTCGCGATGAATGCTTCAGTCGATTTTGCCGCCGAGGGATGCTATGACTACCGGAGCGAGCGCACGGTCAGCGCAAGCGTAAGCTATGAGTCGCATGCCGGCGAGGGTGACAAGGCCGTGCTCTATACGATTCCGATGGTCTATTACGAGTATGAGATCGAAAATGAGGAAACTGGTGGCAAGGGCGTGATGGCGGCGCCCGTGTCGCTCGGCGCGCAGACCTCGGTCGTTAATGTCGAGGCCTATGACCGCATTGCCAAACAGCACAATATGACGCCGCTCAGCTACTTTTTGACCAACCGGTCGGGAGAACCCGGAACCTATCAAACGACGCTCAACGGCGAGACTCCCGTTGGGGATTCCTTTGGCCTGGGCAAGCCTGGCGTAACGCGCGCCTACACGCACGATGGGTTTAACGGCGCCGCCGCGCAGTCGGGGGCGAGCATTGAGCAGACCATCGAAGTCGAGGAGGGCAAGGAGCAGGAGCTCGAGCTCGGCTTGACGCTGAACGGCAGCGTTGTCATGGGCGCGAAGCTCGCAAAGCACGAGTTGTTTGGCGGCCTGTGCTTTGGTGCCAACGCCGGCTTTACTACGGGTAACTCCTCGAGTGAATCGACCGAATACGGCGGCACCGTCGACAACCTGCCCGAGGCCGCGCAGGGCAAGTACGGTTTTGTGTGGCGTCTGGGCGTCAACGCGGTGGATGTCGACAAGTTCGAGGCAGACTCGGGCGACAAGCTCGGCACCAAGGACACCGACCAGTTCTGGATCGTGGGCTATGACGTTAAGGACGTCGAGATGCCCGACGCGCCGGCCGTGACGGGCTTTACGGCAAACGCCGTCGATTCGACCAGCGTTACGTTTAGCTGGGACGATGTACTCGCAAACAAGAGTGGCTTTAGCTACGGCGTGGGCATGCTGCAGAGCAATGCGGCGGATGCGGTCGTCAATAGCTGGAAGATTGCCGACAACACGCAGACCTCGCTCAAGTGGGATGGGCTGCAGCCCAATACGGAGTATCGATTCGCCATCGCCGCCGTTAAGAATGGATCCACGACCGAAACAGGTATTCGCTCGGCAATCATCACGGTCAAGACCATGCCCGATGGCATGACGATGACCGTGAGCGGACCTGCGGCGGATGCTGCGGAGGGGTCGGATCTTGGATACGACTCTTCGGTTGAGCGCACGGCGGGAAGCCACCTGACGCTCTCGGCGATTGGCCATGTGAAGCAACTCGGTGCCGACGATAGCGAAACAGGGCTGGCACCGACCTATTATGTGGTACCGCAAGGGCCGCGGCGAGACAGAGTTTAAGCTCGTGGGTGCCGATGGCAACCTCGCGGCTGGAACGGCCTCAAAGCTCGAGATTGACCTGACCGCAGACGATGACGGTGCGCAGTATTACTGCCACGTGGGATACAACGACGTGGGCCTCGACACCGGCACGACGCTCGTGAATATCGAGGCCGAGGAGACGGCGCCCACAACGGTGAACGCCACCCCGATCCGCACGCGTCGCCTGTTCTCACAGGCAAGTGCGGGCGCCAAAAAGTTCCTGGACCATACGCTGGTAAACACCGCCGGCCCAACCGATTCCGAAGGCTCAAAGGACCCCGAGACTCCTGAGACCCCGACGAACCCGGACAAGCCCAAGTCCGACAACGGAGCTAAGACCGACACCAAGGTCAAGACTACGACCACAGCGAAGAACCTCGCAAACACCGGCGACCAAACATTCGCCCTAGTCGCCACCGCAGCAGCAGCGGGAGCAACGCTCGTAGTGATAGCCCTCATCATGCTGATCAAGCGCCGCAAGACCCACTAGTAGCCAGTCGAACATATCGACAACCCAAAAACCCGGGTAGCCAAAAAACAGGCCACCCGGGTTTTCTGTTGAGTGGAGACTCCGCAAGCGGAAACTGCATCCCACAATTAGCGCCCGGAACGAGACACATTTTCCGTCAAGCCCTCATCCGGAAAATCCATCCCAGTTTGAGCGCCCAGACCGGGACGCACTTTCCCAATCGGGTCCCAAGCGGAAACTGCATCCCATTCCAGACAAGAATTCCGGGACACACTTTCCGCAAACAAAGAAGGCCACATAACGTGGCCTTCGTCTTGCGCAGGACTGTCCGAGCAGGGAACCTTATATGCCTCCGCCCGGACAGACGTTTCAGTTATGAGTGACCCGCTACTTGATCTTGGTTGTACCTGGCGCCAGGTTGGGGTCGGTTTCGTTGGCCTCGGTCTGGAAGTGCTCGGTGTAGACGTTCTTGCCGTCGCGGAACATCTCGTAGTACTGCATCTTGGCGTAATCCTCGCGCGCCTTGGTGGCGGCTGCTGCGGCGGCGTCGTCGCCGGTGACGTTGGAGGAGAGCGCCCAGCGCAGGCTGGCGTCCTCG
Organism: uncultured Collinsella sp.; assembly: GCA_900548495.1. Taxonomy (GTDB): domain Bacteria; phylum Actinomycetota; class Coriobacteriia; order Coriobacteriales; family Coriobacteriaceae; genus Collinsella. Next base: position 23,996 of record URKT01000016.1, read on the forward strand.
TAGCCCACCGAGTTGATGACGGGCAGCGACTCACGCAGCGTCATGTGCGCTTTCTGGTAGTCGGTCAGCGGTGCGCCGATCAGCTGCATAAGCTGCGTGGACAGGTAGTTGGTGGACAGGTCGTCGACCTCGCTCGTCTGGTCGCAGCCGGCAACGTCATAGTTGGCCCAGATGATGTAGTCGGTCTGCCACAGACGTTCCTGGTGCGTGGCATCGTCCTCGCCGGTAAACCACTTGTCGTTGAACTTGGACGGGAAGAACGGCTGGTGGTCGCCCCAGAACACCACGACTACCTTACGGTCGAGCTTGCTCAGGGCGTTGAGGAAGTAGCGAAGCGCCTGGTCGGACTGCTCGATGCACGAGACATACTCGTCGACATCGGAGAGCGTGCCGTCCTCGACGGTCTTGGCATCCAGATCGGTCGTATCGATATTCAGGTGCATCTGCTTATCGACCGGCAGCAGACCCGTATCGTAGCCCGAGTGGTTCTGCATGGTCACGTCGAAGATAAACTGCGGATCGGCGTTCTGGTCGAGCAGCTCAAGAATCTTGTCGTAGGTAGCCTGGTCGGTCACCATGCCGCGCAAGGTGTCGGCTCCCTGGAAATCGTTGATGGACAGGAACTGGTCAAAGCCAAAGTCCTTGTAGACGTTCTCGCGGTTCCAGTTGGTTGCGTGATTGGGGTGCATAGCCGTGGTGGAATAGCCGAGCGATTTGAACTGCTCTGCCAGGTTCCCGGTCGTTTCCATGTTGTAGATGGTGTAGGGGTACACGCCCGAGCCCAGGTTGGCCATGGAGTTGCCGGTCATAAACTCAAACTCGGTATTGGCGGTGCCGCCGCCGTAGGCGCTCACGTAGAGCTTGCCGCGGCTGAGGCAGTTGGACAGGCTCTTAAAGTACTGCGGACCCTCGTAGCCGGCGCGCATGTTCTGGTAGATCGACAGATCCGAGAACGTCTCGTTCATGATGGCGATGACCGTGGGCTTCTCGCTGTCGAACTGCTCCTGGGCGGCGGCGCGCTCGTCGCTCTTGGCCGCGTCGGACTTGTCGTAGGCCTTGGCGTACTTTTTGAGCGTGGCCTTGGCATCGTCGACGGAGTAGTCGGCGGGTTTGGGTGGCTTGATGGACTGTGCCGCACTAATAAAGGCAGGCAGGTAGCCCTCGCGCCAGTAGCTCTCGAGCGGACGCCAGGTGTAGACGGTGATGCCGAGAGTGTTGTAGTAGTCGATGAGCGTAACATGCGCGGTCACACCGCCCAGGCACAGCACGGCCACGAGCAGGTTGGTGAGCAGCATGCGCTTGGCGTTGGCGGCGCCTTTCTGACGGTGCGGTGCCACCAGGCCAGCGTACTCGCACAGCAGCATGGCGATGGCGGTAAAGCCCATGGACAGCACACAGAACAGCGAGATGGAGAAGGTGTAGCCGGTGCCGGCGACCGCGGCGGCGGTGGAGATGGCCGAAAGGTCGCCCGGCTGGATGGGCATGGACTTAAACGTGATAACGAAGAACTCGGCAATGCCCAGGATAAAGAGGGCAAAGGCCAGGACCGCGGGGGCTGCGCCGTGGCGCTGGAATAGGAAGAACAAGCCGACCATGAGCGTGGTGATGATGGCCCACTCGAGCAGGATGCACAGGGGGTAGACCCAGGTAAAGTCGTGGTTGGACGATACCTCCATGCCCAGCAGCGCAAAGACGCCGGCGAGCAGCAGGCACAGGACGGCGGCGACGAGCGGTTTGCCCACAAAGGCGCCGCGCAGGCGGGCGAGCTTGCCGGTGGGGGCGGGGGCGTCGGGCGCGGCGAACGCAAAGACGCGCGGGGCGATGCGGTCGCGTGCGATGCTGGCCCAAGCGCAGCCGGTGAGGATGGCGTTGGTCAGGATGAGCATCACAAAGGCGAGCGGCTCGTTTTGAGCGACGAGGCCCACGGCGCCCCAAATAGTCAAAAAGACCTGGAACAGGCCGAAGGCGACGCTCCACCCAAGAGCGCTTTTGGCAACGGTGCCCGACTGAGCGCGAATGGCCTTGGCCTCGCGCAAGACAAGGTAGACGGTCGCCGCAAGACCGACGAGCGAGATGGCGGCAGCGAACATGCTGAGACTCCTCACAAACTAAAACGTACGAAAGCGGGGGTTTACCCGATTGTTACCAAGATATGCGCTGCAATTGGTGTCTGCGCACAACAACCAGCCATATTAACGCGCACGTGTGGCGGTGTGGCGCAATGTAGTGGCGACCTGCGCGATAATGGACGGGAATTACACGGAAACGTAAAGGCTTCTTAAAGAATTAGCGAGGATGAGGCGATGAACGAGCAGGTTTGCACCAAGGCTGTGGATACGAACGGTTATCCGGTCGAGACGACGGGCAATGCGGTGCTGGACACGTTGGAGCACCGTTCCTCCACGCGTGTCTTTGCGCGTGATGACGACGACCGCCCCGTGGCGGTGACCGACGAGCAGCGGGCGGCGATTCTGCATGCGGCGAGCCGTGCGCCGTCGGCAGGCGCCATGATGATGTATTCCATCGTAAGCATTCGCGAGCAGGCTACGCTGGACCGCCTCGCCGACCTGTGCGATCACCAGCCCATGATCGCCAAGGCGCCCTGGGCACTAATATTTGTGGTCGATTATGCAAAGTGGATCGATCTGTTTGAGCACGTGGGCTGCTTTGAGCCCGAGTTTGTCGAGCGCACGGGCAAGGCGCCCCGCCGCGCGCCGGGTTTGGGCGACTTTGCCATCGCGGCCCAGGACGCCGTGATCGCCGCGCAAAACGCCGTGGTTGCCGCCGAGGCCCTGGGGCTGGGAAGCTGCTATATTGGCGACATCGTGGAGAACGCCGAGGAAGTTGCCGAGCTGCTCGATCTGCCACCCTATACCATGCCGCTGTCGATGCTTATTATCGGCACGCCTCGCAAGGAGCGTCCGGCGATTGCGCATCCCGTGGTGAACCTGGTGCACGAGGAGCGCTACTGCCGCGCCGATGCTGCGACCATGGACGCGCAGGTGGCCGAGATGGACGCGATGTTCCGCCCGCATGCCCGCGAGGTGGGGGAGCGCGTCGTGGACATCTATACCCGCAAGCACACGAGTCCCTTTATGGCCGAGATGAGCCGATCCATGGAATGGTGGTTCAAAAACTGGCTTGGAAAATGACGAATGTGACAAAGGGACAGTCCCTTTGTCACATTCCATATCGCGGCGGTGGCCTAAAGGCCGTATAAATGTTTATCTAGCTGGGAAGACGGTGCCATTTAAACATGGGCCGATTACCTATAATCCCTTCGAACATTAAAGTTGGGAGGAAACCGGCTTATGGAACAAAAGGCCAAGGAGGCAGCCTCGCACGCTGCGATTCCTGTGAGCATCTCGGCGATGCTCGTCACGCTGGGCGTGGTGTATGGCGATATCGGCACCAGCCCCATGTATGTAACCAAGGCGCTCGTCGCCGGCAACGGCGGCATCGGAAGCGTCACGGAGGAGTTCGTGCTCGGCGCGCTCTCCCTTGTCGTGTGGACGGTCACGTTGCTGACCACCATCAAGTATGTGCTCATCTCGCTGCGCGCCGATAACCATGGCGAGGGCGGTATCTTTGCCCTGTACAGTCTGGTCAAGCGCTGCGGCAAGTGGCTCATCATCCCCGCCATGCTGGGTGGCGCCGCGCTGCTCGCCGACGGCATCCTGACGCCGGCCGTTACCGTTACCACGGCCATCGAGGGCCTGCGCACCATCCCGGCGGTCCATGCCGTGCTGGGCGATGACCAGGGCCGCGTCGTCGCCATTACGCTCGCCATCATCATCGTGCTCTTCTTGGTACAGCGCATCGGTACGGCCAAGATCGGTCACGCCTTTGGCCCCATCATGACGCTGTGGTTCCTGTTCCTGGGCGGCACGGGTCTGTTCTTTGTCTTCCAGCGCCCCGCCGTGCTGCTGTGCCTCAACCCGGTGCGCGGCATCACCTTTTTGCTGAGCCCCAACAACCACGCGGGCATCATGATTCTGGGCAGTTGCTTCCTCGCCACCACCGGTGCCGAGGCGCTCTACTCCGACATGGGCCACGTCGGCCGCGGCAACATCTACGCTACCTGGCCGTTCGTTAAGTGCTGCCTGCTGCTTTCCTATATGGGCCAGGGCGCTTGGCTTATGAACAACGCTGCCAACCCCGAGCTCATGGGCATTGCCGACCTCAACCCGTTCTACCAGATGCTCGCCCCGGGCCTGCGTCCCTTTGCCGTAGGCCTTTCCACCGTTGCGGCCATCATTGCCTCGCAGGCGCTCATCACCGGCGCATTCTCGCTGGTGTCCGAGGCCAGCCGTCTGGACCTCATGCCGCACATGCAGGTCTTCTACCCTGCCGAGACCAAGGGCCAGCTCTACATCCCCATGGTCAACAACGTCATGCTTGTCGGCTGCGTCATCGTGGTGCTGCTGTTCCAGAACTCGGCGCATATGGAAGCCGCGTACGGCCTTGCCATTACGCTGACTATGATGTGCACCACGCTGCTGCTCTTCTTCTACCTGCACGAGGAGCGCAAGCTCAAGGTTGCTCCGTGGATCTTCGCGGCCTTCTTCCTTTTGCTCGAAGGCTTCTTCTTCGTGAGCTCGCTCACCAAGTTCTTCCACGGCGGCTATTTCACCATCCTCATGGCTGCACTCATCATGGGCATTATGGTGTGCTGGTACAACGGCACGGCGGTCGAGCAGCGCCAGTTTACGCTGCTGCCGCTGCGCAGCTACCTGCCGCAGCTCAAGCGCCTGCGCGACGACGACCGTTACGAGCGCATGAGTGACAACGTCGTGTACCTGACCAAGGACACCCATACCGACTACATCGACCGCGATATCGTCTATTCGATCTTGGACAAGCATCCCAAGCGTGCCCGCGCCTGGTGGTTTGTGAATGTCGAGACCATGGACGAACCGCATACCTTTGCCTATTCGGTCGAGACGTTCGGCACCGACTACGTGTTCCGTGTGCATCTGTACCTGGGCTACAAGATCAACCAGCGCGTCAATGCCTACCTGCGTCAGGTTGTTCAGGACCTGGCTGCCACCGGCGAGCTGCCGCCGCAGACGCATGACTACTCGGTCTACAAGGATCCGGGTAACATCGGCACGTTCAAGTTCGTCCTGATTCGTAAGCTTCTGGCGCCTGAAAGCGATGTGGAGCCGAGCGAGCGTACGGCCATCACGCTCAAGTACATCATTCGCCGCGCCGCCGGCACGCCCGCGCGTTGGTACGGCCTGGAGAACTCCAACGTGAGCTTTGAGTACGTGCCGCTGTTCACCAAGTTCAAGGCCGTGAACAAGATGCAGCGCCTGGCTCCCAACGAGCGGCCGTAGTCGACGCTCGAGGTTTGTCTGCGAACGGGCGGGCTTGTGTTGACGGGGATTGAGTCTTGGGAGGAAACCATGGATGCAAAGGTGCTTGACGGTTGCGATCTTGCGACCGAGCTGGTGCGTGAGGTACGCGCCGATGCTGCCGAAGATCGGTTCTTTACGAATCGGGCCAACATGGACATGGCCGACCGCGTGATTTCGATCGTGGTGACGGTGCTTGTCGCGGCGTGCGTGTGCGCACTGCTCGCGCACGTGCTGTTTGTCTAACGTCCGCAGGTTGCAAAGGCTTTACACTTGGAACCACCACAAGGGGAAACCACCACAAAGGTGCCTGTCCCCTTTGTGGTGGTTTTTGTTTTTGAGAGAGGGGCGGAACGCTGATGGACGTCCGTACGGACGGCGATATTGCCGATAGCTTTTGGTGGCGGCGCACAACGCTGACGCGCCGCACTCCTCTGTATGACGCCTGCGTATCGGTGGGGCTGCTGGTCGCGGCGACGATTGTGGGCGCGCTGCTCGACCATCCGGGTCTCGCGCCGAGCATCATGATCGTCTATGTGTTCGCCGTTCAGCTGTGCGCATTCTTTACCTGGAGTCGCCTGTATTGCTTGCTGAGCTCGGCTGCCGCCGTGGCGCTCTACAACTTCTTGTTTGTCGACCCGCGCTACTCGCTGTCGCTTATCGACCGCGGCTATCCCGGCATGTTCTTCATCATGTTCGTGGTCTCGCTTGTGTCGAGCTCGATTGCGTTGGCCCTGCGCCGCGCCTTGGCACAGGCTGCCGCCAGCGACCGCCGCACGCATATGGTGCTCGAGACCAACCGCATGCTGCAGCGGTGCGCCGATCAGCATCAGATCGTTCACGCCATGGCCACGCAGCTGGCGCGTCTTTCGGGCTGCCCTGTCGTGTGGTACAGCGCCGACGCCGAGGGCGATGACCTGCTGCCGCGCGCGACTTACACGGCCGTGGGCGATGCCGCACCGGTGCACGAGCTGGCGCCGCAGATGCCGCCTCGGCTCTCGGCGTCCGCCTATGTGGGAACGCCGCTCGACGCCACGTTTGGCGGCTCGGCGTTTTATGGCATCTACCTGACGGTTCGCACAGGCGACGGCTTCGCGCGCTCGGGCGATCCCGCCTCGGTGGTGGGCGTGCTGGCTATCGTTGCCGAGCCCGACGTGCTGACGCATGAGGAGCGGACACTTGCCGATGCCATCGTGAGCGAAGGCGAGCTGGCGCTCGATCG